>CAVERO010000133.1:0-7576 GCA_963617915.1 Candidatus Methanomethylophilaceae archaeon
TCAAACAAATTTATCCGCAAAAATCCTTCACAAAACCTTACCAACTTATTTTTTAATCATTACATAATGGATAAAAATGGCTTTTTTATCCATTACGCAAACAATTTTGGACAAAAAACTTCTAATAATTAAGCCCGAAGTGCCAGAGCGGGATGACGTTGCCGTGGGCATATTCAATGTCGTCTTTCACGACTATGCCACCGCTTATCCCCTCTATATGCTTCCTCCCTTTCTTACGCCCACCTACCTCGAATGTGTTTTTGCCGATCACGAAATCCGATTCCTTTGACGATATGACATCGTTTCTGACCTTTGTCTGGCTATAGAAAAAAGTCTCCCTGACGTTGCCGATGTCAACCGAACTCCCCGACAGCGCGTACATCAGATTAGGGTTGTCGATGTAAACTTTCTCTACCTTCCCCACTCCGCGCAACCCTCCAGTCTCGTCACGCAACTGCCCGATAAGACCTGTCTTCTCCAGAAAGGCAAGATATTCAGGCACATTGTTCTTGCTCACCCCTATCTCCACCGCCAGTTTCTCCATACTCGGTTTATAAGGAGCCAGCGAAGCGATGATGGCAAGCATCTTTTTCAACTTGCGAGAGGTGGAAGCCTTAATGTTGGCGTGCTGGGCGATGTCCGATTCAATCGTTTGCGACACAACCTGTTGCAGACGCATCTCGAATCCGGCCTCACTCGAAAAAGGATAGTAACCCTTCTTCGAATATTCCCGGAAATAGGGCAGCGGATGCTCAATCCCCGGAATTTTTCCCTTTCCGGCAAGAATATCTTCCAATGAATATGCAGGGACATCGATTTTGTGAAAGAGCTCCAAATACTCCCTGAACGAGAGTCCGCTCATCTGATAGACAAGCGCGCGGCGGCTCAAATCCGCAGTGCCATCCTCAATGTCCAGAATAGAAGAACCGGTGAACACCACGCGCAGTTCCGAATGAACATCATAAATCTGCTTCAGCTCCCGTGACCAGTCGCTGTACTTGTGAACCTCATCTATAAACAGATGCGACCCCCCATCCTTGACAAACTCGTCCGCCAGATCCACCAGTTTATGGTCTGAAAAATACGTGTGGTCGGCCGAGACGTAAAGAAATCGTCCCTTGTCCTGATTCTCAAGAATATACTGTCTTATCATCGTGGACTTTCCGATCCCTCTCGCCCCGGTGATCCCGACAAGTTGCGCCTCCCAAGGAATCTCCCGATAAAGATACCGACGGAACTCAACTGGGGTTTTTCTCAGCATCTCCGCCATATACTCTTTAAGCCTTGTATCTACCATAACTGCGTGTATTTGTTTAGATTCCGTGCAAAGATAATAAAAATCCCTCATTAAGGGAAGAAAATGCGGCAAAATCTCCCTCAATGAAGGAACATAGCCGTTCCGACTGACCCTACGCTGTCGGAATGAGGTTTTTGTCCACGGAAATGCCTTCCGACCGGACAAAATGGAGATAACGCTCTTTTTGTCCGGCGAAAGGGTGTTTCTCCGGACAAAAAGCGATTTCAAAAGGATGAAGTGGGTGACGTAAGTAGCGGGATTCCGCACGAAACATAAGCGGAAGCAGATCGCTACCTTCAGCAGCTGCCAGCAGCAGACCTTACGCCAGACGGGCGGTGGCGTAGGCGATGCGGGCGAGGGTCTCTTTCCTGCCTATGCGGACTATTATGTCGGCTATTCCAAGGCCGCTGGCGGCTCCGGCCAAGGCCAGTCGGGTGGCGTTCATTGCCTTGCCCATCGGCCATCCGTTGCCTCGGATGAAGTCCTCAAGAGCCTTTTCGAAGGCAGGAACAGACCATTCTCCGGAATATTCATCCACAAAGGAAGCGACTTTGGCGACATATTCGACATTCTCCGGCTTCCAGAACTTGTCAACGTCCTTGGCGAGGAACGGCGCGGTGGCGGCATCGTCAAAAACCTTCGCCCGTGGGTCGGCCTGACGGCGAGGGTCGTTGCCCTGCGGCTCCACGGCCGCTCCGGCCTTGATGCCATACTTCTCAAAATCCTGCGGGGAAACGAAAAGATAAGAGGCGATCGTCCAGAAATCCTTCACGAAAGTGGCTCTCTCCTTGATGAACGAAACCACGTTCTGAACGTAACCTTTTGTGAATATGTGATTGTCCGGATCGGCCCCCGATTCGTTGACCTCCGCATCGGCGACTCTGGCGCAATCCACCTTCATTCCGTGCTCCTCAAGAACCGGGACGAACAGGTCTGCAAGCTCCTCATCGGATTTCAGCCGGAGATATTCCTTGTTGTACCAGCGGGCCTTCTCGGGGTTGAAGCGGGCTCCGGACTTGACGATTCGGTCAAGGGAGAAAGCCTTGATGAGTTCAGGCATAGTGAACATCTCGCGGTCGTCGCCGGGGTTCCAGCCGAGGAAGGCAAGCAGGTTCACGAACGCCTCCGGGAAATAGCCGTCCTCACGGTAGCCCCTGGAGACCTCACCCTGGGCGTTCACCCATTTGAGAGGGAACACCGGGAAACCGAGCTTGTCGCCGTCGCGCTTGCTGAGCTTGCCCTTCCCGTCCGGCTTCAGAAGCAGGGACAGGTGGGCGAAACGGGGCATCGTGTCCTCCCAGCCGAAAGCCTTGTAGAGCATATAGTGAAGCGGCAGGGACGGGAGCCATTCCTCCCCGCGGATTACCTCGGTTATCTCCATCAGGTGATCGTCCACGATGTTGGCGAGGTGGTAGGTCGGAAGCTCGTCGGCTCTCTTCCACAGAACCTTGTCATCCAAGGTGTCGGTGTTCACCTCGATGTGGCCGCGGATGAGGTCGTCCATCTTGACGACGGTGTCCGAAGGCATCTTGAAGCGTACCGTCCAGTCGGAAGTCTCCTCAAGAAGCCTCTTCACCTCGTCCTCCGGAAGGGTCAGCGAGTTGCGCATCCTCTTTCTGGTCTCCTGATTGTAGATGAAGGTCTGTCCGGAAGCCTCAGCCTCGGCGCGGGCCTTCTCCAGTGCCTCGGAAGAGTCGAAGGCGTAGTAGGCGTAGCCGCTGGCAATCAGCTGCTCGGCGTACTTGCGGTAGATTCCGCGCCTCTGACTCTGGCGGTAAGGGGCGTGAGGATGCCTCTCGGAAGCGGTCTCGACAACCTTTCCGTTCTCGTCCACACCCTCGTCCGGAATAATCCCGCACCATTTCAGAGCCTCGATGATATATTCCTCCGCCCCGGGAACAAACCTGTGGGAGTCGGTGTCCTCGATTCTGAGGATGAAGTCACCTCCACGCTGCTTGGCATAGAGGTAGTTATAAAGAGCCGTGCGGACTCCGCCCATATGCAGCGGGCCTGTCGGCGACGGAGCGAATCTTACTCTGGTCTTTCTGGTCATGTCAACTCAACTCTCGCAAGCAGGCAATTACTTGCTGTGAAAAACATTATCTCACGTCCGAAGGTTATTGCCAACCTTCATCAATTCACGTTACCCCTACCCTAAATCCCTCCCCTCGGGGGAGGGGATGTGCTTCGCACACCCCTTAGGGCCTTTCACGCTTTCACCGCAAGCGGTGAAGAAAGGTGGGGAAAAGGCTGACCAGCAATAAAACGTGGTCAGCCTCAATCATATTCCTAAAAACTAAAGTTTTGAAGCGACAGCCTTGCGCAGATCCTTGTCTGTCCTGATGACATCAGGGGCCAAAGTCCCGTCAACTATCAGATAAGCGACCGGCAGCCCGCGGCTGATATTGTACAGCACCGCGGCCTGCGAGGCGGCGCCTAAACCGTCGCAGACATTGATCCACGGCAGATTCTGGCTCCTCACGGCACTAGCCCATACCCCCTTGTCGGTGTCAAGGGACACTGAATATATCTCCAGACCCTTAGGGTGATATTCCTTATAAAGCGGCAGCAGCACATCCTGGTTGAACATCTTCTGCGAAGCGTCGGCGGCCTGCCAGAAATAGACCAGCACGGCCTTGGCGCCAACCTCGCCGAGCCTTACCTTAGACCCGTCAACCGACGGAAGGTTCAAATCCGGATAGGAACTTACCTGCGCGTTCTGAACCTGCTGGCTGAGATTGAATATGTTGAATCTCTTCTCGGCCTCCTTTTTCAGCGCGGCGACGTACTTGGACTCCGGATAGACCGTCATCAAAGAGTCATGGACATTCTGGAACAGGATGGCATCCGTGGCCTGGCTGAAAATCGGGAAGTTCTCGTTGACCTTCTGGTACAGCACAGGAATCGAAGTCAAGGACTTGGAGTTGGTCATGATGAACTTCACGCGGCCGCGGTAGTAGTCGATGTAGTCCTTTGACGCCGCGGCGTTGTCGCCGGCGGCCACATCCGCGGAAAACTTGTCCAGAAAAGCGGCGAAATCATCCTCGACCTGACGCAGTTTCTCACTCTCGTCCGACCCCTCGACGGAATATTTCCCGAGCGTGTCTGACTCGACTTTCACCTTGTCTCCGTTCTGGAGAAGAAGCGAGGCGACCTTGGTGTCCCCTTTGAACAGATACACGAACTGCGGCTGCCCCTTAAGGACTTCAATCTTACAGGAATATGCTCCCGAAGCGTCAGTCTTGAGGGTGTCCAAAGCCACCAATGCGCTGCCGTTGAGCTGTTTCACAACCACCTGGGCGTCAGGCGCACCGGTCAGGACACCTTTGACCAGCGCCTTGTCCGAGCACGAGGAGGCTGCCGCCAGAACGGCCGCCGCAAGAAGCAGGTTTCTACAATTTCTCATATTCATTGAATATAGCTGCGGCGACCGCCTTGTTTTCCTCCGGAGAGATCTCCAGACGTTTTTTCTTGATGTCCATGTCGGCCTCTGTCTGGAGCGGGACAAGATGGATGTGAGTGTGAGGCACTTCCATTCCAAGCACGCAGACTCCCACCCTCTGGCAAGGCACTGCGGCCTTGATGGCTATGGCCACCTTGCGGGCAAAGGCCCACAGTCCTTCGTAGGTCTTCTCGTCCAGATGGAAGATGTAGTCATCCTCGACGTTCTTCGGGATGACAAGGGTATGCCCCTTCGCAAGAGGGCTTATGTCCAGAAAGGCGTAGAACTCATCGTTCTCGGCAACCTTGAACGACGGAATCTCCCCTTTTGCGATTTTCGTGAATATTGTAGCCATAGTCTTCTAAAGTGAAATGTCGAGAATCTTGAACTTGATTACGCCTGACGGCACTTTGGCATCCACAATCTCGCCTTTCGAGTGGCCTATCAAGGCCTTGGCGATAGGGGTGGTCGAAGCGAGTTTGCCGTGGGCGAAATCCGCCTCCGTCTCACCGACAATGGTGAATTCCATCACCTGCCTGGCCGCGAGGTTCTCCACCTTGACCTTGTTCATTATCCGAACCTTGTCGGTACCGATCTTGGACTCGTCGATGACCTTGGCGTTGGCCACGAGGTCCTTGAGCTTGGCGATCTTGACCTCCAGCAGTCCCTGGGCGTCACGCGCCGCGTCATATTCTGCATTCTCGGAAAGGTCGCCCTTTTCCCTTGCCTCCGCGATGGCCGCGGAGATCACCGGACGCTGCGCCAACGCATCGGCGAGGTCCTTCTTCAGTTTGTCCAACCCATCCTGGGTCATATAATGAATTTCAGCCATAATGAAACCAATTATTTTCCTTTTTCACACAGCCCCAAGCGGGCAATCACTTGTCGGCAAATTATTTATGAATATTCCAGCGGCCATTGCCCTCCGCCCTCCCCTTTCGGAGCCATAATATTAAAACGGAGTCCCGCCCTTTTCCGGCGGAACCCTTCCCGTTTCTGCAAATATAGTAAATTTTCTTTCAAATAAGGAAACGGAATCACTCAAAACTCACTCACCTATTCAAGCCCGGTACGATGATCAATACAGGAAGCCGAACATCCAAAGCGGGATTCGCGCCCCGGAGCCTATTTCGGTGTCGTCAACCGCAAGGTAGCTGTCAGGCTCGTCCTTGATCTGGTCGAAAGTCTTGCCAGCCCCCTCTATCTCGAAAAGGTATTTTCCGCAGGCGAAGAAATCCCCTTTCTTCGGATATTGAAGAGGATACAGGGCACCGACCTGATTCGCAAAGAATGTCTCACGAATTGTTCCGATGTCGCAAGAGCTCCCCAAGGCCTGCATTATGTTGCTGTTGCCAATGTAAATCTTGTCCGGATTGACAAGTTTCTTGTAACTTTTCAGTTCAGCTGTCAGCAGGTTCAGCACTCCGGCTCTGTCCAGAGCGTAGAGTATCTTCAGACAGGAATCCCGTGTTGTCCCCAAAGCCTGACAGAGTCTGCTGATGTTCGGAACGAACGGAATCTTTTCGGCAATGATCATCAGCAACTTTTTTGATTTCTGCACGGTCTCGAACGTCACATCTTCCACGGCCGGCAGGTCACTTTCAATAGTCTGGGCGACCGTCTCCGCAAGTCTGATGTGAAAATCCGCACCGGATTCCTTGAAATACGGGTACATTCCTTTTGACAGATAGTCAGAAAAGAATTTAAGAGGCTTGCACCGTGACACCGCCTCCATCGCAATCATCACGTGCCTTTGCAACAGATCATCCAATGAGTATGCCGGGAAAGAAGCAATCCCCTCATATTCAAGATATTCCCGAAATGACATATTATGCAGTCGGTACAATGTCTGCCTTCTTGAAAGATCGACCTTTGAATTGTCGATCCGCATCATTGACGAGCCGGTGTAGACAATGTTGAGATTCGGATAATTGTCATACAAGTTTTTGAGAACAGCCGTCCAATCAGGACACTTATGAATCTCGTCCAGAAACAGATGGTACACTCCTACGGAATACAAGTAGTCGGCGAGGTCGAAAATCGAGTGCGTGGCAAACCACATATTGTCCATAGAGACATAGAGCGCATCATCAGGATTTTCAAAGGTTTCAAGAATATGCTGAAGAATCAGGGTCGTTTTACCAACACCCTTCCCCCCCTTGATTCCTAACATACGCACACCCCAGTTAATCTGGTTGTAAAGATACCTTTTAAAGGCCAGAGTTGTTTCCGCAAGTTTTCTGTGATAAACCGTCCGCAACGGCTGAATGTCATTCTCGTTCATGAATATCCCTTTCTTACCGGCAAAAATAAGAATTCACTTTTGGAAAAGCAAATTTCGAGGCATTCTTAACTTTTCAAAAAGCTAAAAAACACTATAAAATTAACTTTTGCAAAAGTTCAGATTTCTTCTGGAAGAAGGAGTGTACTGGAAGTACACGACTGATGAGAAAAGGAATCTGGGCCGAAAAGAATAAGAAAGATGATGCAGGTTATTTTTTGAAGGTTTCTTAGGTTCGTATTGTTATTGACCGCCTCAATTTCATAAAAGGTCAGTTCTTTGTGGTCTGAAATACGCATCAACCATTGGTTCAACTCAAAGATTGCGAAATCGATGATTTCGCAATCTTGTATGTCAGATAAAACTGACGCATCAGTTCAAGGCTCGCCTATCATTGGAAAGAGACTTGGGCAATGGTCGCTTCGATGGCTTGCAAGCCCTCCTGTCGAACCACAGGTTCAGCGATAGAGAGGTCAATATCTAAAGCATTGGGCAACCTATAATGCAGGCCTTGTCGGCGGCAAGCTGGGAGCGGAGGGCATCGATGGAGTCGAAA
>CAVERO010000134.1:0-7521 GCA_963617915.1 Candidatus Methanomethylophilaceae archaeon
GAACCTGAAGTTTTTCACTCTCAAACCTTCAAACAAACAAATCAAAACAGCTTCTTATTTTCCGCACATTACTTGAAAATCTGCGTTTCCTGTGTAATTTTGCAAATTATGGAACAGGAAGTCAACAGACGCGGCCCGTGGCGCCGGCTGAAGCCGGTGCTGTGGACGGTCGCGGGAATATGGGCGCTTGTGGTGGTCGCGCTGCAGGTGGCGCTGAACTCTGCCGTGCTCACGCGCGCGGCGGACAGGCTGGCCGGGGAATATGTTGACGGGACGGTCACGTTCTCCGGCATCAAGGCCTCCATGTTCAGGAGCTTCCCGAACCTCAACGTCACTGTCAATGACTTCACCATTACCTATCCCCACGACAGGTTCGCGGCCTTCGATTCGCTGAAGACTCCGGGAGGGTATCTGACCGGTGCCGGACGCGGAGAGGCGGTGGACACCTTGGCGCACTTCAGAAAGTTGTCTGTTTCAGTCAATTACCTTGCAGCCATCGCCGGTCGAATCAGAATCAGGCATGCGATGCTGGACCATCCGAGAATCTTCGCCCACCAGTATGACTCGACCTCGGCGAACTGGAAAATTATCGGCGACGGTTCCGCAAAGGAGGACAGCGACACCTCTTCGTCCTCCGCCCTGCCTCCAATCTCGATAGGCAAGGTCAGCCTCGACGGACAGCCGTTCGTGGTCTATACCAACCCGTCGGACACCGTCTTCGGCTGCATATTCCTAAAAAGTCTTTCCGCGAGGGGGCATTATGACGCGAGGAAGGGGAAGATCGAGAGGGTGAACCTGACCTTGGATTCGCTGTTCGTGGCGGGCCGGCTGCCGGCTGACACGGTCGCCCTGGGGCTTGAGCGGCTCGGGGTCAAGGAAAGGAACGGACATTTCGATGTGAGTCTCAAGTCTCGACTGTTCCTCGGGCTGAAGTCATCGGGGAGGATGGCGGTTCCGGTGGAGATTGAAGGAGACATATTCCCGGAACTTGACAAAAAGTCCGTGGCGGTGGAGAACCTGCGGGCTTCTGTTGCCACCATCGGTCTGAACGCCAATGGGAAAGCCGACTTTTCGGGTAAGAACATCCACATAAAGGCGGCGGCCGGCATCGACAAGGCGTCCGTCAAGGAACTGGCCGAACATTTCGGCGACAACTTCCCTGTGCTGAAGAAGTTGCGCACCGATGCCCTGCTGACTGTCAACGCTTCCTGCGACGGTTTCTACGACAAGAGCGCCGGCAGTCTGCCGCCTCTTTCGGTGCGGATTCAGGTGCCGGACTCCAAGATTGGCTGGGAAGGAATCGACGGGGACGGACGTTTCGACCTTGACGTCACGGCAAGGAGCAAGGACGGGAAACTCTCCGCCGAGGTTCCGGATTTCTGCTTCAGCATCCGCGGAATGAAAGTGGCGCTGAGCGGCACGGCGGAAGACCTGCTTGGCGGCGACCCGCTTTTCAACATCAGCTCCGACCTCCATTTCGTCCTGGACTCCTTGGCCACGTACCTTCCCGACAGCCTCGGGATGAGTGTCCACGGAGACCTCGAGGGAATCATCGAGGGAGGATTCCGGCTCTCGCAGCTGAACCTTTACAACTTCTCGGAGATCGGGCTGGAAGGGCTTCTTGAAAGCAACGGAATCCGGGTCAGCATCCCGAAAGACTCACTCTTCGCCTACATCGGGCACACGGACATCAGCCTCGGAGCATTCAACCACGAAGAGGAAGACCATCACAGCCACGATGAAAGCGGCCATCGGCACAGCGGCCTGATGGTGGAGGTTGACAGCCTGTTCGCTGAATATGGAGCCTCGACCTTCATCCGCGGCACCGGCCTCAGGCTCTCGACCCACAATGCGGAGGAGTCGATGACCGGCAGCCCGGACGGACATCCGGTCCACGGCCACCTTGACATCGCCTCCATCGGGATGATGGACCTTGACTCGTGCTTCGTCGGGGCGGTCGGTTCCGCCAACACATTCAAACTGAGCCGGAATCTGATCGGCCAGAATGTCGTGCCGTTCCTGAGCCTGGCCAGCAGGAACAGGAAGATAACGGTCCGCGAGGGTGTCAACCGGTTCTCCGTCCGGGACGCCGACCTGTCTGTGGCAGCGCATCCGAACTCGGCGGAGAGGCGGCTCCGCAGGAATCACCTGCTGGACTCCTTGCAGAGGGTTTACCCGGGAGTGAAACGGGATTCCTTGTTCAGAAAGGCGTTCAGACGGACAGCGGCGGACGGGTCGCTGCCGGACTACCTCTCCGAAAAGGATTTCGAAAAGAGCGACATAAAGATTCAGCTTGGCGAGTCAATGGTGAACTACATCAAGAACTGGGACATCACCGGGGACATCAATGTGGCCGAAGGGCTTGTCATCTCGCCGTACTATCCTCTTGACAACAGGATAACCGGGTTCAGCGGCACTTTCTCCAACAACTCCATCGACCTGAAGGAATTGTCCCTGAAATCGGGAGTTTCTGACATTTCGGCCAAGGGACGGCTTACCGGCCTGAAAAGGATTCTGACTTCCGGCAAGGGCAGGCTCTCTCTTGACCTGGGACTATCCTCGGACCTGATCGACGTGAACGAAATCCTTCTGGCACTCAACGCCGGCAAGAATTTCACTTCCCCGGGACACAACGCGGCGCTCTCCGGCGTTGACGACGATGATTACCTCAATGCGGTCAAGGAACAGACAGTCGCCGACTCCACGGTCACGGCCTCGCTGCTCGTGCTGCCTTCAAACCTCAACGCAAAGGTCTCTCTTGACGCCAAAAAGATAAAGTACTCGAATCTTGAGACTTCCTGGGTGGCCTCCGACCTTGTGATGAAGGAGCGCTGCCTTCAGGCGACGAACACCCTTGCGACGACTAACATGGGCGACGTGTATCTGGAAGGTTTCTACTCGACACGCACCAAGAAAGACCTCAAGGCCGGATTCGACCTTACCCTCGCCGGGATCACCGCCGAAAAGGTGATACAACTCTTTCCCGCGGTGGACAGCATAGTGCCAATGCTCAAGGCCTTCAAAGGGCTTCTGGACTGCGAGGTCGCCGCGACAAGCGCCATTGACACTTCTATGAACATCGTGCTGCCGTCCCTCAGCGGAATCGTCAAGATCGACGGCCGGGATCTCTCCCTGACGGAGAGCGAGGAACTCAACAAGCTGCGCAGGACGCTGATGTTCAAGGACAAGGATTCCAGTCACATCGAGTCGTTGTCCATCCGGGGCATAATCAAGGACAACCATCTGGAGATATTCCCGTTCCTGCTGAACATCGACCGCTACTCGATCGCCGCAAGCGGCCTGCAAGGCTTCGACCAACGTTTCAAGTACCATCTTTCCGCCCTCAAGTCTCCGGTTCCGTTCAAGTTCGGCGTCAACCTGGACGGCACATTCGAGGACTGGAGCTGGAGACTCGGCAAAACCAAGTACAAGAGCCGGAGCATCCCTCTGTTCGACGATCAGGTCAACAGCCTGACACTCAACCTGACCAACGCCATCCACAACATATTCGAGAAAGGCGTCGAGCAGGCTCTCAGGCAGACCGAACGGTCACAGGAAGCCATCGAGTCCAAGAAGAAGGAGCTTGACTACTCCGCCTCCCTGACCGAAGAACTCTCCGCCGAGGAGAAGAAGGCTCTGCAGACCCTCGAATCCGTCACCGGCACCGCACAGTAGCGGTCAGGACCCCGAACCTGCCGAAGGTCGCTCCTTCCACTTATGCCCCGCACGGCTTGACGAAGGTTCTCTCCGCCACAGAAGATTAGTAATGATAAAATAATAACTTAGAAGCTGTTTTTCATCATCACTAATTTGAATATTCATGGATTTCTCTCTATCTTTGCAGTCCTTTCGGACTCGGAGCGAGGGCGGCTTCCAATTCACCCGGACTCCCCGCGGAATCCCCATCATCTAGATTCCCTGCCGGAAGGCTTTGCGGGTGTGTTGAAATTGGTAGACAAGCCAGACTTAGGATCTGGTGCGCAAGCGTATGGGTTCGAGTCCCTTCACCCGCACAAAGAAGCCCTCTTAATCACTTGATTTAGTGGGCTTTCTTTTTGTCTTAGGTGTACTAAAAGTGTACTATGTGTTTTCTGCCATCTAAAAACCGAGGGGTGAAGCAGAGAGCCTTACAGTTCAGAGTGGCAGTCAGGTACAGACATTACCCTAATAACGTCTGTAATGGCTGCGGACTCTCTCAACCTTGCCGAAACGTACTCGCTTGTAGGCTCGCACCCGGACAAGTCTGACAATCTCCACCTCAATGGCGACTATCACAAAGTGGTTCTTTGCTCCCATAATTCTAAGGGTTAACTATAATGTCATAAGTGAGTGAAAGAACAAGAGACCCTTTCGTAGCACCCCCTCGGTAAAACAGCAAAAAAGCAAGTGTTCCCTTTAGGGAAAGAACACTTGCTTTTTAACTCACTTAATTCCTTAGAATTGTTGCAAATTTAGTCATAATTTTCAAATAATCAAGAAAATCTGACCCAATTTTACGAAATCTGCGTTAATCAACATCTTCCAACCATTCCACAAACTCCAAAACCCCCTTGAAGTCCCCGGCAAAGGTCCGATAATCTTCCACGATTCCGCTTTCCGATCCCGAGGCTCGAAAACGCGGGATCAGGGGACTTCTTGCCGCAGCTGAATATACCGGTTGTGACAAGTTGACCATAATAACGAAAGACGAGGAAGACGTCATCTCGTCTCCTGGCCGTGAGATACGGGTTCTTTCAGTATGGAAATGGTGTTTGAACAGATAATCCCATATAGTAAGCGTGGGAGGCAAAATATTCATAATGAAGAATATCGAGGTTTGTCTTTAGTGGGAATATGCTAAAGACAAACACGAAATCAGGTGATTTGCAAGCACTTGCGTAACACGGCAAGATTACCAAACTGGCTCTGATAGACTGCAATCAGTTGCAAGTATGTTGCGGAAAATCGCTACATTTGGAAGTTTTATAGACGAATAGACCACTATGGCATCAATAAACACCCAAAAACAAGCCGCGAAAGCCTTCGTCCGGGAATGGTCCGGAAAGGGCTACGAAAAGGGCGAAACCCAAAAGTTCTGGATAGACCTGCTGCATACCGTCTTCGGCATCGACAACCCCACGAAAATCATGGAGTTTGAGTTGCCGGTCAAGACTTTTGCCAAGGACAAGGGCAGCGACTTCATCGATGCCTACATAACGGCGACAAAAGTACTGATCGAGCAGAAAGGCTCCCGCGTTGACCTCTCCGCAAAGGCCAGGCAAAGCGACGGAATGGAACTCACGCCCTATCAGCAGGGACTCCGGTATGCCTCGGGCCTGCCGTTGAACATGCATCCGCGCTGGATCGTCGCGTGCAACTTCACCACCTTCGAGGTTCATGACATGGAACGGCCCAACGATGCTCCGGAAATTATCCCTCTGGCCGACCTTGAGACAGAATATCACCGCCTGAGCTTCCTCGTGGATGACACCAACGTCCATCTGAAGAAAGAGCTGGAGGTGTCCATTCAGGCGGGTGAAATCGTGGGCGTACTGTACGACAAGATTCTGGCGCAATACAAGGATCCGTCAAACCCGGAGAGTCAGAAAGCTCTTAACAAGCTGTGCGTGAGGCTGGTTTTCTGCTTGTATGCCGAAGATGCAGGAATCTTCGGGAGCAAGAACATGTTCCATGACTACTTGGCACAGTTCAGCGCCGGTGAATTCCGTGAGAAACTAATCAAACTCTTCCGGATTCTGGACACCAAACCCGAAGACCGTGACCCTTACGAGGACGAGGCGCTGCTCGCGTTTCCGTATGTGAACGGAGGAATGTTCGCCGGGGAAATAGAGATACCTCGTTTCAACGAGGGAATCCGGGAACTTATTCTCCAGCGTGCCTCTGACGATTTCGACTGGAGCCAGATTTCTCCCACCATCTTCGGGGCCGTGTTCGAGAGCACCCTGAATCCTGAAACCCGACGGGCAGGCGGCATGCACTACACCTCCATTGAGAACATCCATAAGGTCATTGACCCGCTGTTTCTTGATGAGCTCAAAGCCGAAATGGCCGACATCAAGGCCACGGCAATCGCCAGGACCAAGAAGGAACGGGCATACGCCTTTCAGGACAAAATAGCGGGATTGAAATTCTTCGACCCGGCCTGCGGCTCCGGCAACTTCCTCACCGAATCCTACACCAGTCTCCGCCGGCTTGAAAACGAAGCCCTTCGCATCATCTGGGGCGGCAACCGCGTCATCGGTGAGATGGCCGACCCCATCAAGGTCAGCATCAATCAGTTCTACGGCATAGAAATCAACGACTTCGCCTGCTCCGTAGCGCAGACGGCTCTCTGGATTGCTGAGGCCCAGATGATGCAGGAGACAGACGAAATCGTCGGCTTCAACCTCGACCCGCTGCCGCTCAAGACCTACACCAACATCCGCGAAGGCAACGCTCTCCGGATGGACTGGAACGAGGTTGTCCCGGCCGGCGAGCTGAACTACATCATGGGAAATCCGCCGTTCATCGGTGCTCGTGTCATGTCTGCCGAACAGAAAGACGATCTGATTTCCGTCTTTGGCGCCAAGTGGAAGAACATCGGAAATATGGACTATGTGACCGGCTGGTACAAGAAGTCAACGGAAATGATGCAGACAAATAACGATATACGCGCGGCTCTTGTGTCCACCAACTCCATCACGCAGGGCGAGCAGGTGACAAACCTGTGGAAGCCGCTGATGGAAACAGGCATCCATATCGACTTTGCCTGGCGAACATTCATTTGGGATAGCGAGGCCAGCCAAAAGGCTCACGTGCATTGCGTCATTGTAGGATTCTCGCTTTGTCATTCTGAGCATAAGCGAAAAATCTTTGACGGGAAGGATGTAATTGAGGCATCTAATATCAACGGATATTTGATTGACGGAGAAAACATATTCGTGGAAAGCCGTCAGCATCCAATTTCTGACGTGCCTGAAATAGGAATTGGTAACAAGCCTATTGACGGTGGCTTCTACCTGTTCAAGGATGAAGAAAAAGAAGAGTTCTTGAGGAAGGAGCCGGGGGCCGGGAAGTACTTCCGCCGTTGGTATGGTTCCGATGAATTCATCAACCGCAGACCAAGATGGTGCTTGTGGCTTGGAGATGCAAATCCAGTAGAGTTGCTGAAGCTTCCTGAATGTCTGAAACGCATAGAGGCGGTCAGGGATTATCGTTTGGCAAGTCCGAGCGCCGGCACAGTTAAACTGGCCGACAGACCGACTCATTTCCATGTCGAGAATATGCCGGACAGCAATTATCTGCTGATACCCAAAGTTTCATCGGAACGTCGCCCGTATATCCCCATCGGCTTCATGTCTGCGGATATTTTGTCCAGCGATTTGGTATTCATCATCCGGAATGCAAACTTGTTCCATTTTGGTGTTCTGACATCATCAGTCCATAATGCATGGATGCGAGTTGTTGCTGGACGTCTGGAAAGCAGGTATCGATATGCCAAAGACATTGTCTACAACAATTTCCCCTGGCCGGCCCCCACAC
>CAVERO010000135.1:0-7503 GCA_963617915.1 Candidatus Methanomethylophilaceae archaeon
GGTCACAGACATTCTCCCCTTTCTGATAATAACTCCCGAGTCCGAGAACCGCCACCCGGCCGCCTTTACGGGTGATTTCATACGCGGGGACGGACCAGTCCACACCTTCTGTCCCGACATCCGCACGGGAGATGACCCCGTTCACGGGCACACGGATTGCCACCGGATGCTCCCTGTAGGCAACGGCCCAGTCGAGCATAGCGAAATATTCCTCGCGGCAGGACGGCGCCAGATAGATGAGATTCGGAATGTTCGCGAGCAGGGTGATGTCGTAGAAACAGGTGTGGGTCACATCGTTCATACTCTCGATTCCACCCCAGAAAACGAGCATCAGAGCGGGGTTGTCATTGATGCACAGATCCTGCGAAAGCTGGTCATACGTCCTCTGGATGAATGTGCTGTAAACTCCCCAGACAGGTTTTCCGCCCCGACTCGCGATTCCGGAGGCCATAGCGACCGCTGTCTCCTCGGCAATGCCGACATCGACGAATTGTCTGCCGGCCTGTTCCCTGCGTTCCTTTGTGAATCCGAACACGGTGGGCGTGCCGGAGGTTATGGCCACAAGCTGAGGATGGGAAGGCATCTTCTCAAGAAGATAACGTGCCGTAAGGTCGCCGTAGTCCTCTCCTCCGGACTTGTGTTTCGGCGCACCCGTCTCAATGTCGAACGGCGCGCCGTAATGCCATTTCTCCTTATTATCTTCGGCATATTTCAAGCCCTTGCCTTTCAGTGTGTTGATATGCACGACAACGGGTCTGTCAATATCCTTCACTTTCCTGAAGGCTTCAATCAGAGAAGCGGTGTCGTTCCCGTCCGCCACATAGAGATAGTCAAGTCCCAGAGCCTTGAATATGTTGTTCTCCGCCTTTCCGCCGGTTTCACGGAGCAACTGGAGGTTTCTGTACAGGCCGCCGTGGTTCTCCGCGATGGACATCTGGTTGTCATTGACGATGATGATGAAATTGCTGCGGAGCTCCGCTCCGGCGACATTCAGCCCTTCAAGAGCTTCGCCGCCACTGAGCGAACCGTCTCCGATCACGGCGATGATATTTTCCTTTCCGCCCGCGAGGTCGCGCCCCTTGGCAAGTCCGCAGGCGAGGCTGACGGAAGTCGATGTGTGTCCGATGACGAAATGGTCGTGAGCGCTCTCGGAAGGTTCGCTGTAGCCGGTCACATCTTCATAATGTGCCGGATCCATGAAAGCCTGTTTTCTGCCGGTCAGAACCTTGTGCGCGTAGCTCTGATGGGACACGTCGAAAACTATCTTGTCCACAGGCGAATTGAACACATAGTGCAGGGCGACGGTCGCCTCCACCATCCCCAGATTCGGTCCCACATGACCGCCGTGATTGCTCAGTTTTTCAATCAGATAATGCCTCACCTCCTCGGCAAGGATGCCCAGCTGCCCGATGTCCAGTTTCTTGACATCCGCCGGACCGCCAATTTTCTCAAGGTACATATCGTGTTCTGTTTATTGTCATCGGACCGGAATTCACTGAAAGTCAATCCGGCCCTTCGAAACCTGGTGCAAATTTAGCAAGACCTGAAGAATAGTTCCATACCGGCAATCCGGAAGATATTACCGGAATTCCGTTTCTATCCGGAATCCCCGCTCCGGACGGCCCGGCTGCCGTTAACGGAACCTAACGCTGTTGCCGTGAAAACGATGACCCGAAATCATACAGTCTATATCTGCAAACAGTTTGACCTTTCTTCCGGTGAAGATATTTTTTATATATTTGTAGCGCTATGACTAAGATTCTGCCTACCATTGTTCTTGCGCTTGCCCTTCTTGCCGGCGCACACAAAATCTCCAGCGTGGAGACCTGCGGGAGCTGGATTTATATGTATGACGATACAGGGCATCGTTACAAGACGCTCAGCGTGAGCAGCGTGGGCGAAGTGAAGGGCTACAGCTCCGGGTTCTTCGTCTCAAGGAACGGCAACTGGATCCATCTGTACGATTCCGAAGGGAAAAGGTACAAGACTCTCAGTTATTCGTCTGTCGGTGATGTGACCGGCGTCTCAGGGGAAACTTTCACGTCCCGGAAGGGCAACTGGATCCATACCTGGAACAAGGACGGGAAGAAGGTCAATACCAGGGCGGCGAGGTGACTATAGGTACCAAATATGCGCATTTCACCAACGAGGAGCTCAATCCCGAGACCGATAGATTGACCTGCTGCAGTGCGATGAAAAATGTGTCAGAGTGGATGGTGACTATTTCTGTTGGTTATCCTGAGAAGCTGTTTTGATTTGTTTGTTTGAAGGTTTGAGAGTGAAAAACTTCAGGTTCGACCGCTTCTTCCAAGGAGGATAGCGGTGCTATCTGACTGAAGAAGCGGGAAGAAGATGAAGTTTTTTCACCTCAAAGAACATTTCAAACAAATCAAAACAGCTTCTGAATACCTCAAGGCAGAAGAGAGGAAACGTAAAGAAGGATCAGAGAAGAGAAAAAGGTGCCGGCTACTTCAGTTCCGAGAAGTTGGGGACGGCAGGTAGTCCGCAGCGGTTATTCGTAATAGGCGATGTCCACCCGCAGGTCTTCACCACAGGCCTCGTCCGACTTGGTCCAGATCAGGTGCTCACCGCCGTGGCCGGAGGTCACGAGAGAGATTATCTTCTCCTTTTCCGCATCCGTCAGCGGATGTTCCGGAGAAGCGCTGATACAGACGAAACTGTTCGGAAGGCACAGCTCATCCTCCAGCATCCCGTACTTCTCGACCAGCTCGCGGAAGTATCCGGCCCTGTCGGCGGCGCAGTAGGCAAGAGTATCGCAGCGGTGAATGCTGACGTGGTTGGCCAGGAACAGTCTTTTGAATTCCGTCCTTGCCGGTGACGGAGTGACTTCTGTCCCGCGTTCGAGGACTGTCTCTATGAATTCGGCGTTCATCTTTATGCGCCTGAAGTACTCCGAGTTGATCTCATGCCGCTTCCAAGATCTCCACTTCCGGGTGTCTCCGCCGAACAAAGCCCTTATCCCAATCAATTCTTTCGATGACCTGTACTTCCTGTGAAGCCGCATCTCCCTGCGAATCTTCTGATGGAACGAAGGGACGGACAGCATCTGCCTTCGGGTGGGCAGGATGTCCCTATATTTTTTGATGTAATACTTCATCTTTTCCTTTCCTTCGTGCCAGCGGTTGAATGTCTCGGTCAACTCCTCGGGGAGGAATCCGTAGAACGAGGTGTGCCAGAGGCAGCAGCCCGCAATCTCCGCCGGGGAAGCGGTCACGCCCTCGTCGAGGACGATTTCCTTGGCGAGGCAGGACTCCCAGCAGTCCCCCTCGAGCGATTCGGCGAAAAGCCGGTTTCCGTCCTCACCTTCACCATCTTCCAAATCCAGGTCTTTCCAGTAGCCGACACTGACCTCTCCGGCGTCGCCTTCAGCCGGCGTGAGATGGCGCAGGTAGTCGAAATGCTGCTTGAAAGGCGCCAATGTGTTCTTGCCGCCTTCCAAATCGATGAAAGGGGCGATCTCGTCGAATGTGAGAGAGTCGAGCAGTTGTTTGAATGTCATATTCTTATTCCGTTTTTCTGAAATGCTGGTAGACCTGTCCCGTGTGCTCGAAGCCGCGAACCGACGGAGCGAGTCACGGCGACGATATCACCTTCGTCCACATAGGCGCCTTGGATCCGGGTCATTTTCCCTCCGTGGGTGAAAATCATATCGCCCTTACCGAGCAGTCTTTCCGCTCCCGAATGGTCGAGTATTGCGTGGGAATTGTGCTTTGAGATGACCCTGAAAGCCATCCGTGTCGGGAATTCGTCTTTGATGATTCCCAAGATGACCTTTGAGGAAGGCCGTTGCGTAGTGATGACGAGATGTATCCCCACGGCCCCGCCGTGATGGGCAAGACGGACTATGTGATTCAGAATGTTGTCAGGAAGCTTGTCCGTCTTCCGGTCAATCCACATCGGCGCCGTAATGTCGGCGAACTCATCAATCACCACGACGATGTACGGCATCTGCTTGCCCTCTTCCGCTTTGGCGTTGTATTTTCTGATGTTCTTCACATTGTCACGCGCAAGTGCGTCATACCTTTCTTCAAGCTCCAGACAAAGTGAGTGAAGCACCTTTTCGGCTTCCTCCGCCGTTGTCAATATGGTCTTCTTCTCCACATCGGGCAATACCGCAACATATTCCTCGTTCAGACTCTTGTACGCCGTGAGTTCGCAGCCCTTCGGGTCGATGAGAACGAACTTCACCTCGTCCGGGGTGCGGGAATACAGGAGCGAGAGTATCAGCGAATGCACCGCAGTGGTCTTTCCCTGCTTGGTCGCTCCCGCCATCAGAATGTGCGGCGCCACAGCAAGGTCTATTACTTTTGCGGCACCCTGCTCATCGCGGCCTATGGCGACGGGAAGTGCAGCCTTGCTCTCCCTGAATGCGGTGTCATCGAGCAGTGACTTCAGCGGCACGATGGACGGGCGCTCATTTGCGACCTCGATGCCGACGGAGTGGTTCTTAAACTTTTCCATATGTGTTTGACTTTTATTATCCATCGCAAAGGAACAGTCTCCTCCTGCTAAAATCCGGCATAAAGGGAAATATTGCGGATTTCAGCCCTTCATTCACCTTCAATCTCGCTGAAAGAGAAGCCGGGACAATAATTAAAACGGACGTCTCCCGTCTGTCCTTTATTGTTTTTGGCTACCGTCACGACGGTCTCGCTCCCGGCGGACGCATCCCGTTTCCACATAAGGCAAATCACATCCGCATTTTCTTCGATTGACACCGGAGCATATTCCAAGTCCCCAATCTGCGGTCTGGAATAATATCCTGTTTTCTTCCAGTCAAGGCTGAACAGGGCTATGACGGGGACATTCAATTCCTCTGCTGTCTCCTTCAGGCATCTGACAACCTCCGCCGTCCCGGCCTTGGGCGACTTGCGGTTTCCCGTCGCCCAGCGCATCAGCTGCAGATCATCGATGACGATAAGCCTGACTCCATTCTTCCTTACGAATCCCACCGCCCGCGAACGGAAATCCCGTGCGGTGACGTTCGGCGTATCATCAACATGCAGTGGCGCTTTGTCAAGCCTCATCAGCTTCCATCTCGACTCCAAAAGGTCCTCCGTTCTCGACTCCCAAGCGGGAACATATTCCAGTATGAAGCGCAGCGACAGCTGAAACGTGGTCTGTCCCGGAGAGAAATAAGCGACCGGGACAGGTAAGTCCATGTTCTGATTCCAGACATCAATGGAAATGTTCCTGATTATGTTCCGAAGGAATGCTGATTTGCCGATGCCTGGGAGTGCGCCGATGACGGTGAGTTCTCCCGGCCGGAACCCGCCTGTGATTCTGTCAAGTGTAGGGAATCCTGAAGGAACCGCTTCTGACAGCGACTTGTTCCATCTGCAGAATTTTCTGAAGTCAGGTATGTCCGGAATCCCTTTGTCCCAATAAGCCGGATCCGCGAATATGGACTCAATACTCTTCGCAGCGGCCTCTTCCGCCATCTGTGTGAAAGCATCGAAAATATCATCCTCTCCGTCGCAGTCCAGAGTCCCCGCATTGCTTTTGACCCATCCTACCATCCTGCTTATAAAGTAAACCACATCCTCATCCGGATTCATTATCCTCTTATAGTCCCGATAATCACGCAGGAATTCCTCCAATAAAACCTGTCTCATACCTGTTTGTTTTTTTCGACAAAGGAACGAATCCTTCCTGCCGGAACTCGGCAGGTCATCGTTTTTCCAAAGAAAGATGAAGAAATTTTATCACTGCCTTTTTTTGGCAATTTATTCCGCTATCTTTGCAACATCAAAAGGACTGTTGCGGGCAGCCGCCACCACCACGCCCTCGCCGACGCGGAGGCCTGCGCGGCGCCAGCAATTAAGATACTATAACCGGAAGTTACATAAAATGGCTACGAATTTCAAAACCCTGAAAGAGTATTTCTATCCTGACAACGGCAGAAAAACTTTCGTCATTCCCAACTATCAAAGAGGTTATAAGTGGTCTGTGAGACTCGCTGACGAACAAACCTCTGTTGAATATCTGATGGACAGTCTGTTGGAAGCGTTCAACACCCCGGATCGCCAATACTTTCTACAAGGTGTTACCGTTGTGGAAGATGGGGACGACGTCATTCTCATAGACGGTCAGCAACGTACTACTACCCTGTATCTCATCCTGTGGTGTCTTGGGCAGGCCTATATTACCGGCACAAAAGACATAACTCTCAATTATGATATCAGAATCAGATCAAAGGAATTCATCAATTCTCTGAAAAATGGTGATATCCGGATAGAAAAAGACCACAACGACGACATACAGGACATATTCTACTTCAAGGAAGCCATTCTGCAGATTCAAGACAAAATGAAAGATTTGCAGGAAGGCGTTCGCAGTGAATTCTATGACTTCATTATGCACAAGATCAGTCTGCTGTATATAGTGATTGATAAGTCTAAGGCAGTACGCACATTCACTATGATGAATGGGAACAAGGCCACAATGCACGACGAGGAACTTACCAAAGCGGAAATGCTGCATCTGGTTTCTCTGCCAAATCCTATAGCGGAAATTCCAGCAGTCAGCAATATGGATGACTCTTTCGCCTTGATGAAAGAAATGGCCTCCGTTGAATGGGAAACCAATGCATTGAGAAGCAAGTATGCTCGGGAGTGGGACAAGTGGCTATACTGGTGGAACAGAGAGGATGTGAAAGAATTCTTTAATACACGGAAGCCTATGGGATTACTCCTTGAATATTATTACCGCAGGGAGGATAATGACAGCCGGTCAAAAGGCTCCAAAGACATTTACTCCTTCGGCAATTTCAGGAAACTGATGCCTGACAATGATAAAAAGGCCGCTAAAGATGTATTCAAGGGTCTGCGTGACTTACAGAAGGATTTTGAGGATATCTTCAACAACCCGCTATCTTTCAATTATTTGAAGTGCTCAATGATTGGTTCCAACAATGACTCGGATGATAAATTCAAGATAATCAGCTATTTCATACAACACAAACAGGACATTCGGCTGCTTAAGCGGTATACAAGATGGAGAATGCTCGGATCTTCCCATATCGAGACAACCGAGGAATACACAATCGACCCTACAGCGGAAGAAGGGAAATATTCAAACAAGGAAAAGCGCCGGGAACGCGTTGAAAAAATGATTGAGAAGTTGTCCGAATCAGATGTCTATAACAACTGGAAGGATATGTTGTTCAAGCAACTCTTGCGGTTGAACGTAAAAGAATACAACAAGTTGAACAATGGCAGAGGTGTCAAATTCGATTTCTCCATATGGGACAATAAATCTATCGAACATATCTATCCGAAGTCAAAGTTCTACCACAAAGAGGTAGACAACATAACGGGAGGTGTCAGGCGTGTTGATGGTGCCGGTTCGGAAGTCACCGACTTGACAGGCCTGCTTGACCGCGACACCGTATTTAAGGAGACCACCAGATATAGCGAACATTGTATACCGAAAATCCCGGGCGTTTGTAACCACACGCCCGGGATCGCTTGACAGATGGGG
>CAVERO010000136.1:0-7456 GCA_963617915.1 Candidatus Methanomethylophilaceae archaeon
CGGAGAAGAAGTACCCTCGCAGCGACACGGTGGATTTCCAGCGCGGCGAAGTCGAATGGGCCAAAGGCAACCTCTACTTCACCCAGTGGGACTACGACTTCACAATCGAGTATCTGGACTAAGTAATCCTTACGCTGACTATAGATGGAAGTTCTTCAACTGACCAACGTAGTGACAAAACGTTTTCCAAGCCTCTGATTTGTCACATCGCTCCTTTTGTACGGCAGAGAGGAACTCCCCTTCGGAGACATTTCTGTCCATCATTGCCGTCATAAGCGGATTCGGCTCTTTGGATGCCTGGTTCGACTCTGAACGATGCTTTTGAAGCATCCAGCGCAGGTCAGCATAATATCTGTCGTAAGAGGGATTCTCCGCAATCAAACTCACGATGATCTCAACACCAGGATCACCGTAATGGGACTCGTTAAGCACCGCAAGCCGGTACTTTAATTTGCGGAAAGCAGCCGAGTCGAGACCATTGTCAATAGTGGTACGATAAACCTCAATCATCTGATTGTAGAGCGTCTCGACCGTCTCCCAATCCTTCTTCAACTCAAGTGCTCTCGCCAACAGGTAAATGCCGTTGAAGTTGCCGTCCGAAGCCGAAAGGGTTGAGGTCAACAACCTTATAGCTTCGTCTGTTCTCCTTGAATATAACAGGCCGGCCGCATTCAGCAGGACACTTTCCTTGCTATCGTTCGGTATAACCTGCCAGTCCCTCCCAAACAGACAAGTGTCATCGGCAAGATATGACATAGCCCTGTTCATGAGATCATATGCATAGAAAACATTGCCGCTGTGGGCTTCAATGTCACACATCGAGAACAACGTGGCGGCGGCACCGTCATAGTCGCCCTTGCGCTCATATTCATTGACAGCCTCCCCGATGGAGAGTTCCGCCGAGATGATTTTCTCGTCGTTATAGGTAGATGCGAACAACAAAGCATCATGGGAGACCTTGACCGAATTGAACCCAATACGCCGTACAAGCCGTAGTCCTTCGAGCGACCTGCATCGGCTGAGCGCAACATACGCCTGCCCGCAGGAGAATGCACCTCTGCCGAAGTCAATGGCGACCTTGTCGAACGTCAGCGACTGACTCTTGTGAATCGTGATTGCCCAGGCAAGACGAAGAGGGAATTGTGTGACCTGGCCGACCACGTTCTGCTTACAGACTTTGGCCTTCTCGTCGTACTCGTATTCGTAAGCCTCCCATGTCTCGCGATCCACAATCTCTTCCGCTCCGTTGTCAAGTTTGACAGTTATGCCGTTTTCTTGAATGGCAGAGACTTGCGCGATTGTCCCGTTTGCCCACCGTCCAAGAGCATCGTTGCGGAGAAACATCACTTGAGCGCCTTCCTTAAGGATAAGGTTGTCCTCCACAACGTCTCGAAGCCTGTCAGCCTTGCCGCTGTAAACTGCAATAAATGAATATTCCTCCTTGTCAATCTCTTTCAGATGCGTGTCATTGATGATTTTCGCATCTTTGCGGAATGATGTCAGCGTAATTCTCATTTCGTCTGAATTGTGTTCCGCATTGACGGGAGAAGCGTGCATGTTGATCTCTTCAAGGTCTTTCGGGCTGACTTCGCCCACACGGAAATGGTCCAGAATTTCAATGAACCGGCGATCGGCTTGCCGGTAAATCCTCTGGAACTCAATCTTCGGCAATGGATTGTTTTCGATACACCGTGCTTTATGGAATAAGAAACACTCCGATCCGTAGATGCGATGTAGTGTCATGTAATCCTCCTTCGTCACGACTGGTGGCAACTGGAAGATATCACCTACAAGAACCATCTGTATTCCACCGAACGGGAGACAAGAATGACGGCAATGCCTCAACATCCGGTCAACAGCATCCATTATGTCGCAGCGAACCATAGACACCTCATCTATTATTATGGCGTCAACGTTCTGAACCAGCGTGATTTTTTCGGTGTTCATATTTCCGTGGCTGAGCGGGCCCTGCACCCCGAGATCCAAACCAAAAAAAGAATGAATTGTCTGCCCTCCGACGTGAATCGCCGCCACACCGGAAGGAGCAAGCACGATGAAGTTCTTGCTTACACTCTCTTGTACTTTTTTGAGGAATGTCGTCTTGCCGGTGCCTGCCCTTCCTGTCAGAAAGAAGCTCTTGTTGGTCTTTGCGATCAAGTCGTAGGCGTAGCACATTTCTCGATTATCGGAATCAAAAGGTAGAATGGTGTTATTTGCTGTCATAGATTCTTGTTTTTTTAAGTTCGACGATTGTGAGAAGTATGCGAGGGTTCTAAACTCCGCAGCCTATTAGTTGCGTTGTCCTGGATGTTTCGCCGACCAGGGTCTCGGAGAGCCTGGTCAGCTCACTGTCGGTAGGATTGCCTAGTCCAAGCAGTCTGCAAGAACTCGCAAGGTACTCCTTCAGCATTTCAGCCGTCTCGGCTCTGGCTGCGTCCTCGTTCCAGAAGAAGCAACTGAAGAAACGCTCTTTCACCAGTTTGGGCTTCTGTCCGTCCCAGATGTAGAGACGTATGCCGTTCAGGAATGAATGGCAGTAGCCATGACCTATGCTGAAGTTGACCGCCAGATATTTGGACAGCCTCAGGCCTTCCTGATAGGTGTTCCCGGCAGCCGATGTGTAACCCGGAGTAAGGAACATCTTCGCGACCTGATTGTAGGTTATGTTGTTTCCGAGTGCCGGAAGTGCTGATCTGACAGCGGTTACAAGTGCGTTATTATTCGTGTTCATATTATTATCCCTTTAGATTTGTTAATAGCCTTTTAATGTCTTCTCGTTCATTTAGATATTCAGGTAATCTTTGCAGCATTTCATCTGACGACAGTACGCCTTCAGAATCACCGTGCAGTTACCTTTTATATGAGACTCCATGTCCTGCAAGAAAATGGTGTCCACCATCTTCCTTACCGATGAGATAAGTTCTTCGGTCTTCACTCCGCCTACCACCGAGATGTTGTCTTTAGCATATTCAACCACGACCTCTTTTATCTTGTCCTGCAAGGCAGACAAGTTGAAGTACGACTTCTCAGGCCAGTCAAACGTCCGGATGACTTTCAACTCGTTTCCATTCGGAATCATAAGGCGAAGCTTGTTCATGAATGTAAATGAATGATACAAGCCCTCCGTGTGCTCGACCAACAGATTACCGCACATCGCCACGTACGTAATCTGGCGGTGTCCACTGACGGAGACATACTGATCCACGATGTACATATGCTTGTCTGAATCATAGTATGGCACATCGGCAGCCTTGGTACCGAACTCAGGAAAGATCACCTTGAAGGCATCGGTTGTCGGGATGGTATTTTGAATAGTGTTTTCAAGTCTCATAACTGATAGGTTTATTAATTCGATTGCAAAATTATGGTATCCCTGCCAATCGTGCAATATGGATATTAAGAACTATCTTTTTCTCACTTCTTTTACGAATAGTCTTGCCTAAAATAGCCGTTATTATTTTTAGTCACTCTAATCTTCGTCCAAATTGTTTATATTTGCATAAAAGCTGATTCAGTATGTCCAAGACTTCAGATAAACTGCTCCGGTGGAGATTCCTCGACCACCTTCTTTCACAAGGTCACCCCATTTCTCAATTCGCAATAATGGAGGCGTACCAGAGTAATTCCGGACTGAGCCTGATTGACCACAGAGAGTACAGACGTAAGAACTGGCCTGAACAACGGGAGGCTCTGGTCAGGACATATCGTCCGACTCTACGGAAGGATCTGACGATTTTCAAGTCCACACTCACACAGAATGGTCTCACGAATATGCTGATTGTCGAGCGGGGAGCCGAAGATAGGCAGTACGAGGACGGAAAGGATCTCCGGACAAAATTATTCCGCTATCAGAATCCGCACTTCAGCATTATGCCCTATCTCACCTGCGGGATGACTGACAGTGAATATTCCAGACTGGTCAAAACCACCGAAAAACTCAAAGGCATCCTTAGCCAGCAGACTTATGAGGAAATCCGCTTCTCGGTGCTGAGCCGGGTGGAATCCGACTATGGGAAAGGCATACAGTGTGTTGAATATGAAGACAACCGAAGATTAAAAGGACGCCAGTTCCGCCCGACTATCTATAATGCGATCAAAAACAGGCAAATCCTCCACATCAGGTACAAAACATTCAAAGGTCAGGAATACGAATATGACTTTCATCCTTACCTTCTCAAGCAATACAATGATCGCTGGTTTGCTTTCGGCCTCCATCCAGATGAAGAAAACCGCTACTTCAATGTCCCTTTGGACCGATTAATGACGGATCCTGTCCCGGCCGGACATTACGAAGAGTCCATCCCGGCCAAATACTCTCGACACTTCGACACCATTGTCGGGGTGACTAGGCTTGACGAGAGCGACATTGAACACATCGTCATCAAGATACACGACATCGACTCCTGGGGACGCGCCACCACCAAGCCTCTCGTCTCCCAACAGATTGATTACGATTTCGACCCCGCCGCAGGCTTTGGCACAATTACACTGGACGTGTATCCTAACGACGAACTCTACTCCAAACTCCTCTCTTGGGGTAAAGACATCGAAATCGTGTCGCCGACAAATGTACGAGAGAAGATGAAAAACATCATCGCAGGTTTGATGCATCACTATATCCAGGCCCCTCAATAAATAAATATATATATGACTGTTCGCACAGACAAAAGAAGATTGGTTATGACAAACATTTTTCTCGCAAGTGGGACACGTAACAGCGATGTGTCCTTGTTCGTTGCAGGTTTTTATGAACTGCTGATGACAAGGCGTCCGGTCAGCTATGCCGACGTAATTTACCACACGGATTCAAACATTCCGGTTGGCTATTTCAGAAATCACAAGCTAAGCTCGTACGAAAGGTACAGCTCTTTGAAAAAGGCTGTGTCAATAGTCCGCAATGAGTTCTGCTTACGTTTTCCAGGATCACTTGTCGATAATGGAAAGCACAAGGGAAAGTCATTTCTGTACGTGGGCGAAATAGATGACCCCCTTGCAGAAGATCGCAAACACTTCCGCCAGCAGACCGTTGAGGACTATGTAAGATTCTGCAAGGGAGCGGTAGGTCTTTTACCTGCAGGATGGTTCTCGGCTTTCTTCGAAGGCACCAACCTGCTTCTTGACACCAAGCGCGACGCCGAGGCCGGAAATATGATAGTAGGATCCGCGCATGATTTGAAGCTCCTGAATATTCATTTACTTCCTGTTCTGTATAAAGCCATTACCGATCATTTGGTAATCAGATTCGACTACAAACCTTACGATAAGGATTCAATCTGCGTTGTGTTGCATCCACAGTACCTGAAAGAGTATAATGGGAGATGGTTTATCCTTGGTCAAGTCGCAGATGAATCCCTCGAAGTGAAATCTTTCCCTGTTGACAGAATTTATTCTGAGATAGCGACTGTTGATAATATTGACTATCTGGAAGCTCCGGCAGGATATTATCGTGAATACTTTAAGGACATCATCGGTGTTATGCACACAAAGAACCGCAAGGCCTTTGATATCGTCATTCGCACGCACTCGGCATATCATCATGGGCTGGTGACCACTAAGCCGCTCCATAACAGTCAAGAGGAACTGGTTCCATATGGCCGTCACGAGGATGGTGAATATGGTGAAATCAGAATTCATGTTGAGCCGACGGTGGAACTGGTAGGGAGGATTATCTCACTCGGTGCCAATCTGGAGGTCGTGTCTCCGTCCGGAGTGCGTCAACAGGTAGCGGAGACCGTTGCCGGATTGGCTGCCAGATATGCCACACAGGAGCGATGATTGGTTCTTCGTTTCCTGAACCAATGTTGTGGTGAAAGCCTATTGCCATATTGGATTTTAGTTCTACCTTTGCATCGCCGCTTCGATGATACGTCTCGATGCGGTGCATAAGATTATTAACCTTTAAACTTATCAGACTATGAACAATACAAACAGAACTACGACAAGATCAAACGGCAACCTCATTTTCCTCGGCGATGTCGTCTATTGTGATCGTCAGCACAAGGCCAAAACTCTCTTCCACTCCGAATCGGAAGCCGAGGCACAGGCTCGCCTTGAAAACTCCACTCGTCCGTCAGACCGGCAACTTGCACCATACTACTGCAAGTCCTGCGGTGGCTGGCATCTTGGTGTGCGCAGGCATTACAGTGACAGCGGCATCATAGGGACCGCCGCATTCCTTTCCGGCAGGGCAACTGAATCCACTCAATGGAGGCAGTACCGCTGCGGTGCCCGCCCGACCGGCCACGGCTATGCCGCAGAGGATGCAAACGCGCTTGCCGACCGTCTTCACGGACATAAAGTAATAAAGACCGGATGGGACAACACTTCTGACGGGCCGGACCGCATCGTTGACGGCATAAAAGTACAGACAAAGTACTGCCAAAGCGCAAGGGCGACTGTCAATAGCGCATTCGACAAGGCGACAGGCAAATATCGCTATCCAGACCAGCAGCTGGAGGTGCCGAAGGATCAGTATGACGAGGCCGTCAAGATGATGAAAGAGAAAATCCGCGACGGCAAAGTGGAAGGTGTCACCGACCCTGAACAGGCAGAGACTCTGGTTCGCAAAGGGCATTACACCTACGAGCAGGCAGTCAAGATTGCAAAGGCCGGCAATTGGGAGTCGATAAAATTCGACATACTCAATCAGACAAGAGCGTCCGCCGCGGCGGGAGCCATCTCGGCAGCGACTACTTTCGTTTCGGCAAAGATGCATGGAGCCACTAACAAGGAGGCATTTAAGGCTTCCGGCATCCAGGCGGGGAAGACGGCGGCAAAAACGATGGCCGCTGGCGTTGCCGCCCAGCAGTTTCTCAGGACGGGGGTCGGCCGAACCACAACAGCTGTTCTCGAGAAGGGAGCCAACAAGGCTCTTGATGCGGCCATGCGTTCGGGCATGGGGCGAAAGATAGTGGAGAAGACAGCGGAAGGGGTTGGCAAACGCGCACTGACAGGGGCTGCTGCCCGCAATGTGCTCTCTCGTACGGCTTCCACCAATGTCATCACCGCCACAGCGGCCTTCGCCGTCAGCGTAATTCCTGACACCGTCAGACTTTGCAGGGGCAGGATAACCGGCAAGGAGTTCGGTGAGCGGACTGCATGTAATGGGGCGGGTGCAATAGGTGGTACCGGAGGTGCCTGGGCAGGGGCTGCCATCGGCTCATGTATCTGTCCCGGCATAGGCACGGCAGTCGGTGGCTTTATCGGCGGTCTCGCCGGAGGCATGGGAGCCTCGGCGGGCGTCGGCAAACTTTTCCACCGCAAGAAAAAGTGAGAGCCTACCGATTAAAGACACCCTGACACATCGATGTCGGTTTCGAGAGCGACCCGAAGCAAGTTATTTCAGGTCGTTCACTATTTTATGGAAGATGGTCTCGGAGAGGGCTCCGCATCCATATGCAGAGTTTCAAAGAAGAAAAGTACGACAAAAACGTTGTAAGGGAAAAGAAAAAATGTT
>CAVERO010000137.1:0-7386 GCA_963617915.1 Candidatus Methanomethylophilaceae archaeon
TTTGAAATTATTTTGTAAATTTGTCAGGATTAGTGATGATGAAAAATAAGTTGGTAAGGTTTTGTGAAGGTTTTTTGTGGATAAATTTGTTTGTGAAAAAGGAGTGTGGCGGTGGCAAATGACTGATGAGCAAATAGATTCAGCCCAAAAAGACGAGCGAAAGCACCAAGTTATTTTTTTAGTAATCATTTAGCACAGATGAAACTGCATATTTTAATAAACATTCAATATGGGTAATAAGAATTCCAACCTTGCGGCCATCATCGTGATGTTCGCACTCTTTTTCATGATCGCGTTCGTGACGAACCTCGCGGGATCGATGGGCGTGATTGTCACCAACCAGTTCGGAGCGTCCAAGGCTCTTTCGCAGCTCGGCTCTCTCGCCAACTTCATCGCCTATGCGTGCATGGGCATCCCTGCCGGATTGATTCTTAAGAGAAAAGGCTACAAAGTCACCTCTCTCCTCGCTGTCGTCATCGGCTTCGTCGGAGTGGGAGTGCAGTTCCTTTCAGGCTATGCCGAGTCCTTCGGCGTTTACGTGCTCGGCGCCTTCATCGCCGGTTTCTCCATGTGTATGCTCAACATCGTCGTCAACCCTATGCTCAACACCCTGGGCGGCGGCGGTAACAAGGGCAACCAGCTGATCCAGTGGGGTGGTTCCTGCAATTCCATCGGTGCGACCATCGCTCCGGTCTTCGTAGGTTGGCTTGTGGGCGGCAGCATCAAGGACGCTTCTGTGGCCAAGGCCGCGCCTGTGATGATCATCGCCATGGCCATCTTCGCCATCGCTTTCATCGTCATCTCGCTCACGAAGATTCCTGAACCACATATGGAGACCCCGGAGGAGAAGGCAGCCCGTCTTTCCGGCAACAAGGTCAAGGATCCGTACGGACCTCTCTCATTCCGTCACTTCGTTCTCGGAGCAGTAGCCATCTTCTTCTACGTGGGCATTGAGGTCGGCATTCCTAACACCGCCAACGTGTACTTCTCCGGACTTGACGGAGTCGGCCCGGCCCTTGCCGGCACGATGATCGGAGGCTACTGGTTCTGCATGCTTCTGGGACGTCTCATCGGAGCGAGCGTCGGAGCAAAGGTCAGCAGCAAGGCGATGCTCCTCTCGACTTCGGCGGTGGCCATCGCTTTCATCCTTTGCGTTGTCTTCATCCCTGAGACCGTGACCGTTGCGATTGCGGACAAGGTGATTCCTATCGCCCTTGTCTTTGTGCTTCTCTGCGGATTCTGCACCTCGATCATGTGGGGGGCGATTTTCAATCTTGCGGCTGAAGGCCTCGGCAAGTACACGGCTGCCGCTTCCGGCATCTTTATGGCTCTTGTCTGCGGCGGCGGTATCATTCCGTTCGTCCAGAACTTCATCGCTGACAAGGTCGGCTCTCTCCAGAGCTACTGGCTCATCGTACTTTGCCTTGCCTACCTCATCTATTACGCTGCGGTCGGCTCAAAGAACGTCAACAAGGACATTCCTGTAGAGTAATATTCATATTCACAAATGGAACAGAATTTAGTAATAGGAATAGACGTTGGTGGCCAGACCACCAAATGCGGCGTGGTTGACGCGCGCGGCACCGTGCTTGCGCAGACCGTCATCCGCTCTGACACTTACACCACGGTGGAGCCTTACATCGAGGAGCTTGCCGCCGCTTTGAAAAAAATCATCGCTGACGCTGGCGCGGAAGGCCAGATCCGCGGAATCGGTGTGGGAGCCCCGAACGCCAATTACTACACCGGCGAGGTGGAGAACGCCGTGAACCTTTCATGGGGTCGCGCCGGGTCAATACCTTTCGCTAAAATGCTTACCGAGGCGACGGGAGGCATTCCGGTCACCCTCACCAACGACGCCAACGCCGCCGCGATGGGCGAGATGACCTACGGAGCCGCAAGGGGGATGAAGAACTTCATCATGATCACCCTCGGAACCGGTGTCGGCAGCGGAATCGTAATCAATGGAGAGATGGTTTACGGCCACGACGGATTCGCCGGAGAGCTCGGCCACACCACGATCGTGCGCCACAACGGCCGTCGCTGCAACTGCGGCAAGTCTGGTTGCCTTGAGACCTACTGCTCGGCGATCGGAGTCGCCAGAACCGCCCGCGAGTGGCTGGACATGAGCGACGAGCCGTCCGCCCTCCGCAGTCTTGACAGCATCTCCTCAAAGGATGTCTATGAGGCCGCGAAGGAAGGGGACAAACTCGCTCTCAAGATCTTTGAATATACCGGCACTCTTCTGGGAGAGGCTTTCGCCGACTTCATAGCGTTCTCCGCTCCGGAGGCCATCGTCCTCTTCGGCGGTCTGGCAAGAAGCAAGGAGTTCCTTACCGAGCCTATCCTCCGTTCGATGAACGACAACGTCCTCCCTCTCTGGAAGAACAAGGTTCAGCTAGTCTATTCCCAGCTAAAGGAGTCCGACGCCGCCATCCTCGGCGCTTCCGCCCTCGCCTGGGAACGGTAGTCACGCCCTTGATGACGCACCTTCCTCCCTACCGTTCCGTGTAGGAGGAAGGTGTGTCATTTTTGAAGGTTTCTTAGCCAATTGGTTGATGGATTCCAATCCTGAGTTGAAGCAGACAGACACGTCAGGCAGACCGGCTGCACGTCAATCAAACAGGCCGGGGATGACGGCGGGACGGGCTTTCGCCTTGTCGAACGACCTCTTGTCAATCCTGAGTCCGCCATATTTTTGGATGATGTCAAGATAGTAGAGACGGCTGTGCGGGGTGATGTCTCCTGACTCGAAGCGTTTGACCTGTCTGGCCCAGAAGTGGCACAGGCTTTTCTCCTCTTCCCCTACCCCGGAAGAGAACGGAAACCTCCCTTTGGTTTGGATGAACGAGAGCAGCCTCGGGTAGTAATAACTCAAGGACAGGGACTCTCTCGCGCTCCTCTCGCTTGGAAAGAACTCCAAAGGGTAAGTCTTGTCACCTGTCCCGATGTACCTTTCACCGTCCCGGTAGTAAAACCGGAACGCTCCGGAAGATTCCAGACACAGATTGCCGTAGATGTTGGCGGCGTCTGTGGCCGGCCGGTACTTCCTGACATATTCCACAACTTTGGCGAAGGGTGCTATTGTGTCCGCCTGTTTTTGGAGATATTCCATTGTCAGACTGCGGATTGTGCCGCCTTTTGTCTCCTCTGTGTCCCATTCCGCAAGGGCATAGGTGCTTGAGCGTCCCACCGGCACCGTGTCAGGATTGGTGTTGACATTGGCGCGGAGCTGTTCCAGCCCGATCGGTCTGTCTGGATAAAGCCGTGTGAATTCGGTGTGGAGCTCCTTAAGCGTCATCGTCCGTCCAGCGGCACGCAGGATGTCCTCGATGATGAGCGGGATGTTTTTCCTGGCGTTCGGGGCAAGCTCCATCTCATCTTCATCCGGAAAGGTCGGAATTCCGTAATCCGCTGACAGAATGCGGTTGACGGAAGCTTTGACCTTCGCGGAGCTTTCTTCATCCGGGGTTGTCTTGAAGAAAGGTTTGATGAAATCGCTGACGCTCCGCCTGACGCTGTCCGTCCTCCTCTCGGACACAAGGCTCGCTATTCTTTCCTTGAAGGATTCGTAGTCAAACAGGCGGCGCAGCCTTGTAGGCGCATAGCTCAGCACGATTCCGTCCTTGTAGAAACTTGTCAGCGCCTTGTAGCGGTTCCCGACAAGGCTTATTCCCTCAAAGGTCATGGACAGGATCCAGCGGATGACATTAGGTGTGAAGTCGGTGCCCTCGGAAGAATTGATTTCGGAGATGTTCAGAAAATCAAGAGGATAAGGGCTTTCATGCACATACCCTTTAGTGCGGAGACTCTCGAAGTAATCGGACAGGCTGTCAATGATGGTGACGGTTTTCTGCCGCACTCTTTCCGCGGACAACCCCAAGTCCTTGGCTACCTGCCTTTTCGGTTTTATCTCCTGATTGTTGCGGATTCTGATGCAGCCGTTGATGATTGTAAGCGTCGCTGTGTCCAATGTGTCGAGGTAGGCGGCCACCACTGCGAACAGCGGAAAGTGTCCGAGGTTTTCCCCGAGCGTTTCAAATTCCTCCTTACGGTTCTCCGGAATGCCTATTTCGGAAAGCTTCGGCGCAGAGTGTTTCCTGACGGCTTTCTCCACCGCGGCCTCGTCCTTGAACCCTTCGAGCCAGAAACAGACCTCCTCGAAGAAGGCATTGATTTCCGAAGCTGTTTTTGTGCCGACATTCTCCAGATTGATAGCATTGAATGACAATCTGTGGGTAATCCTGTAAATGTCCTTTACGGATTGGCGCTGTCGTTCGAAAAGACGTGTCACTGCGTTTTTCCCTCTTGTGGACAGAGTCGCCAGCCGTTCTGTCAGCATCGGATAAAGACTGTCGATGTTATCCGGCAGTCCGCGCCTCTGACCGTCATCAAGGTGCGCTCCCTTGCCGGCCTCTCCGTCATCATCGGGAGGTTGACTGAACAGGTCGTAGTAGTACTCGTCCATAAACGCAAGGTTTTCCAACACTTACAAACTTACTCAAAATATTCAGATTATCAAACAGCTGTCTGTTTTTCGCCGTTATTCGGCTTTCTGACCGAGAGTCTCCTTGAGGAACGGGCCGGTGACGGAGGCGGGGTTACGGGTGAGGGCTTCGGGGGTGCCCTGGGCGACGATGAAGCCGCCGCGGCGACCACCGTCGGGACCGAGGTCGAAGAGGTAATCGACACTTTTCAGGACATCCAGGTTGTGCTCGATGATGATGACCGTGTTGCCTTGATCTACAAGTTGTTGCAATACGCCTAGCAGCACCTTGATGTCCTCGAAATGAAGACCGGTCGTCGGTTCGTCGAGGATGTACAGGGTGTTGCCGGTGGCCTTCTTGAACAGTTCGGCGGCCAGTTTCATCCGCTGGCTCTCGCCGCCGGAAAGCGTCACGGCCGACTGGCCAAGATGCACGTACCCGAGACCCACATCGACCAGAGCCTTCAGTTTCTGGGCGATGGCCGGAATCGGCTTGAAGAAATCGTAGGCCTCGCTGATTGGCATCTCAAGGACATCGTTGATGCTCTTGCCCTTGTAATGTACCGCCAGCGTGTCCTCCTTGTACCTTCTGCCCCTGCACTCATCGCAGACCACGTTCACGGACGGCAGGAAATTCATCTCGATGACCTTGATGCCGGCTCCCTTGCAGGCCTCGCAGCGCCCTCCGGCCACATTGAACGAGAACCGTCCGGCCTTGAATCCGCGGACCTTGGCGTCCGGAGTCTCGGCGAACAGATTGCGGATGTCGTTGAACACACCGGTGAACGTCGCGGGGTTGGACCTGGGCGAACGTCCTATCGGACTCTGGTCAATCTCTATCAGCTTGTCGATGTTCTCAACCCCCTCTATCGAATCGTAAGGCAGAGGATGGAGTTTAGCCCTGTAGAACTTGTTCTTCAGAATCGGCATCAGGGTCTCGTTGATGAGCGAAGACTTGCCGCTTCCGCTCACTCCGCTGATTCCGATGAAGCATCCGAGCGGGAAATCCACGCTGACATCCTTCAGATTGTTCCCTCTTGCTCCCTTGATGCTGAGGAACTTGCCGCTGCCTGTGCGGCGCGCGGACGGCACAGGGATGGCATCCTTCCCCTGAAGGTAATCCAGTGTCTTTGACTTTCCGAATATGCAGTGCCGGGCGGTCTCCCTGTCCAGCGAGGCCGGAACCTTCCCTTTGTCCGATGAATATTCCAACAAAGCCTTAAGGGGTGCGTTCAGACATATTCTTCCGCCTTCTTCGCCCGCTCCGGGCCCCACGTCCACCAGCCAGTCGGCGCTGGTCATGGTCTCGTAGTCGTGCTCCACTACCATCACCGAGTTCCCCTCGTCCCTCAACTCCTTCAATGAGCCAATCAGCTTCCTGTTGTCCCTCTGGTGCAGCCCGATGGACGGTTCGTCCAGAATGTAGAGGACGTTGACGAGTTTGGAGCCGATCTGCGTGGCGAGCCTGATTCTCTGCCCCTCGCCGCCGGAAAGCGAAGCCGTCGGACGGTCAAGTGACAGGTAGTCAAGGCCTACGTCCAGCATGAACCGGACCCTTTCGTTGAGTTCCTTGAGGATGTCCCGAGCGATGTTGTTCTCCCTTGCGTTCAGTTTCCCGGGCAGGGAAGCGAACCAGGCCTTGAGCTCGGTCATCTCCATCGCGGCCACCTCGGCGATGGTCTTGCCGTCTATCCTGAAGCAGAGGGCGTTCTCGTTGAGGCGTGTGCCGTGACAGACCGGACACACGATCTTCTCGTCGATGTCCTCCACGATTCCGCCGAAAGAAACCATCTCGGACAGATTCCCCTCGCCGACACGGAACAGGTCGTCGCTGCCGAAGATTATGTGGGAGATGGCCTCGTCGGGAATCGAGGCGATGGGGTCGTACAGGGAAAAGTTGTATTTCCGTGCGATTGAACGGATTACATCATATTTCCTGGTCTCGCGCATCTTCCCCAGCGGAACTATCCCTCCGTCCGCTATTGAGACCGACCGGTCGGGTATGATGGTGTCGATGTTCACATCCACTATCATTCCAAGCCCTTTGCAGTGAGGACAGTAGCCTTCCGGAGAGTTGAAGGAGAAAGAGTGCGGAGCCGGTTCCTGCAAGGATATTCCTGAATCGGGATCCACCAGATGCTTGGAAAAATGCCTGAGCTTGTCCGAGCCGAATTCCAGCAGGGCTACCGAGCCTTTCCCGAGGTTCAGCGCTGACATCACGGAGTCCCTCACACGCTTCTCATCCCCCTCCGACGGCTTGAGCTTGTCCACGACGAGTTCGATGAAGTGGCTCTTGTAGCGGTCAAGGGTGTCCACCTCGTTCAGAGGCAGGATGTCCCCGTCCACCCTGACTTCGGTATAGCCACGCTTGCGCATCTGGTCGAACAGTTCGCGGTAGTGACCCTTACGCCCCACGACCAGCGGAGCGAGCAGGTAGCACTTCTTCCCCTTGTATTCATCCATTATGAGGTCCACGATCTGTGCGTCGGTGTAGCGGACCATCTCTTTCCCGGTGACGGGTGAATATGCCCGTGAGGCCCTCGCATAAAGCAGCCGGAGAAAATCGAATATCTCGGTGATGGTCCCGACGGTCGAGCGGGGGTTGTTCCCCGTGGTCTTCTGCTCGATGGCGATGATCGGACTCAGCCCCGTGATGCTCTCGACTTCAGGCTTTTCCAGCACTCCCATGAAATGTTTGGCGTAGGTGGAGAGCGTGTCCATGTACCGTCTCTGCCCCTCGGCGTAGATTGTGTCGAACGCCAGCGATGACTTCCCGCTGCCGCTCAGCCCCGTCACCACCACCAGTTCCCCCCTGGGTATGTCCACGTTCACCCCCTTGAGGTTGTGCGCCGCCGCCCCCCGTATCTCGATATATTCTTTCTTTCCCATCGTTTCCGCTTTAT
>CAVERO010000138.1:0-7329 GCA_963617915.1 Candidatus Methanomethylophilaceae archaeon
GAGCGGTCCTCATATCGTATTAACTCTTGAAGTGCCGTCCGGCTCTGTTTTGTGTCTCGGACACCTTGTATACCATCGCAGAATATTCCGTTCATAAAACCCTATAAATATATAATTATATAATTTGATTTAAATTATATTTGTCAGAAAAAGGCAAACTCTTGACATTTTTCTGCCAAGTTCTTTTTAAGTTCGTCGGTCGAGTTCTTGTCCTGTATCGGAGTGTAGGGTCTTTCTATTCTATTTTTGAGTGTTTTTCAATAATTATATAATCCAATAAATATATAATTATTGAAAGTAAATGGATTGTATGTCGTGCGCATTAAAGAGTACAACCGTTGTCATTTCCCGTTTGATGTATTCAGAACAAATTCAATAATTATAGAATTATATAATGTAGTGAAGGAGGCGACTGCTTTTTATCCTCCTTCCGGATGCCGGCAGGTCTTGACATTCAGCCTGAGATGTTGTTAACCTATGGCGGGGCCTAGGATTCCGCCATCAGCTAGCGGTGTCATTTCAATGTTGACTGGAGACTGAGGAAGCGGGGAAGTAACAGAAGCCCGTACATTCCCTATATTTCCCCACTGTTTAGTTTTATGGAATGCCCAGGATTATATAGTCATACTTTATAGAATTCCCGCATTAGTTTTCCGCACAGCTTGTAGATGAATACGATAGTATATATATAATTCTTGATTTCTATAATTATATAATTCAATAATTATATAATTATAGAATTTCAGTGTAAGCGGCAGCTTCCATGACAGTGAGCGGAAGACAGCCGGCGTTACCGTCCTTTCTGGTGAAGCTCTCGTTGATGTACGGGTCTCGTCGCGCTGTTCGTCGAACAGGTGTACGGAGAGTGATTCAAATCGGCTATCTTTGCCGGATAAATGAAATCCGTCATTGCCATAGACTCGTTCAAGGGCTGTCTGACCTCTGAGGAGGCAGGGCTGGCCGCCGCTTCCGTCTTCGTGTCAGGGGAGTGCGAAGTCGTACCGGTCTCCGACGGGGGAGAGGGCTTCTCAAGGATAGTCACATCCGGCCTCGGCGGCGAGGCTGTGTCCGCCTCCTGCCACGATTCGCTCGGCCGGGCCATAAAGGCGGACTATGGACTGGTAGGGGAGTGGAGTGTCGCAGTCATCGAGACCGCGGCCGCGAGCGGACTTGGTCTTCTTCGAAGTGACGCGCTGGACCCGAGCGCAGCGTCGTCATACGGAACTGGCGAACTCATCGCCGACGCGCTCGAAAGGGGAGCGCGGGAGATCTGGCTCGGACTCGGAGGCAGCGCAACCTGTGACGGAGGGACGGGACTGCTACATGCCCTCGGCTACAGGTTCTTCTCCGGTGCCCATGAAATAAAGGACGCTAATCCTATTCTCTGTGATATCAGCGAAATAGACTCTTCGCGCAGGAATCCTCTTCTCGACGGGTGCCGGGTCATCGGATTCTATGATGTGTCCGTCCCGTTCTGCGGCGAGAGCGGAGCCGCGAGGGTGTTCGCCCCGCAGAAGGGGGCATCGCCTGAGCTGGTGGAGGAGCTTGACAGAGGTATGGCGAGGTTCGCCTCCCTTTCCGGCGGAGACATCCTTGACTGTCCGGGCGCCGGCGCCGCCGGAGGGATCGGTGGAGCGCTATACAGTTTTCTCGGCGCAGAGATGCGCCGGGGCATTTCCGCCGTGCTAGACATCTTCTCGCTGGAGGAGAAACTCAGCGGCTGCGGTCTCGTGGTGACGGGGGAGGGAAGAGCCGACTCCCAGACGCTCGGCGGGAAAGTCCCGCTCGGTGTCCTCGAATACGTGAAGAGCCGCTCGGACGCCAAGGTCGTGCTGCTGGCCGGACAGGTGCGAGACCGCGACGCACTTCTCGCCGCCGGGTTCGATGCCGTCGTCCAGGTAACACCCGAAGGGATGCCGCCCGAAGAGGCGCTCCGGCCGGAGGTGGCGCGGGGGAACATAGCCCGGGCTGTGTCCTCCCTGTTGAATTATAGATAAAGGTCCAGATATGCTGAGATCTTCGTTCAGTCATGGTAGGGGAGTGGCTTGCTGACTTGGGTAACTTTCAAAATTGACTTTCGCTAAATTACCGAACAAAACACCGACAAATCACCGAATAAATTTACTCCAAATCGCCGAAAATTCAGATAAATGTTTGGCTCACAGATATTTTTTCGCTATAATTGCATGAAATATTTATTGAGAATATGGCTGAATATAAAAGGAGAATTGCTGACAGGACTCTACAAAAAAAAGTCCTCGGGAAAGGCGCCGTTCTGATTGAGGGGCCGAAATGGTGCGGCAAGACGACCACGGCGAAACTATGAGATTGACAAGGCGTATTTTGAGCGGATACAGACCAGGATTAGAACTTTCAGGAAAGTCACGGGGACGACAAAGACAATAACGGCCACCTTGGTGACCCCGTTGGGATTGAAGGACAATATGTACGCCCGTAGATGCGGAAGGCAGATTACTGCAGACGAATTGTTTAAATAGATATGCCAGAATCCATTCTCAACCCACACAACAAGGAGGAGTATCCTCCGGCTCACACCTGCGAGCATATCCTGAACAGGACGATGGTAACGATGTTCGGATGCCCGCGCTCCCGCAATGCGCACATCGAGCGTAAGAAGAGCAAGTGCGACTATCTGCTCGCTGATTGCCCTTCAGACGAACAGGTTAAGGCGATAGAAGCTAAGGTCAACGAGGTCATCGCAGCCGCGCTGCCTGTCACCGTGCGCTTCGTCTCAAGGGAGGAGGCCGCAGGGATAGTCGACCTGAGCAAGCTTCCGACCGATGCTTCGGAGACTCTCCGGATAGTGAGCGTCGGGGACTACGACGACTGCGCCTGCATCGGCGCGCACGTGGAGAACACCTCGGAGATAGGGGAGTTCAGGATCATCAGCCACGACTTCACGGACGGAGTATGGAGAGTGAGGTGGAAAGTCATTCCGAGAATATGATAAGATACGAGCTAGGAGACACCGTTGATGCCTTCACCGCCGGCAGGGGAGAGGCGTTGCCCTGCCCTGTCGTGCAGGCGCATCAGGTACACGGGTGCGAAGTCGCCGTCATCGACCGTCCCGGCATCACGCGCGAGGCTCTTGATGGCTATGACGCGCTTTTGACTAATGTCCCCGGCGTTGCGATAGGGGTGAGGACGGCGGACTGCGTTCCAGTACTTCTTTATGATCCGGTGCGCAGGGCTGTGGCAGCCGTTCACGCGGGATGGCGGGGGACTCTCTCAAGAATCTTGAGGAAGGTTATATTCAGAATGAGTCAGGAATACGGCACCGAGGCTGCTGACCTGAAGGCGGTAATCGGTCCGTGCATCTGCCAGGGGTGCTTTCAGGTAGGGGAGGAGGTCGCGACATCATTCAAGGACGCCGGTTTCCCTATGGACGACATCTACTGCTGGAACGGGGCCAGGGTCGAAGGCGATATGAAGACCGGCCACCACATAAATCTCCCTGAAGGCAACCGAAGGATTCTCATTGAGGAAGGAGTGAGACCGGAGAATATCCAGGTCTCCGGCAGCTGCACATACGAAACCGAAAGCCTCTATTCCGCCCGAAGGGAAGGCCGTGAGTGCGGCCGAAACATCAACACCATAATGCTGGCGCGATAGATTGTTCGGGCATCGCAGACCCGAAGGCGATGTCATCCCCGGAGATCTTCGGAATAAATTGTCCTGACGGTCTGCGGCATCAGTATACAAAACGATGGTTTTTCGCACAATCTTCCGGAAACGCTTGGAACAGTCCCGGGAAATGCTTTCCTTTGTATACAAATATGTGCGAAAATCATATTTTAGAAATATGCCTGATTTTAGGTTTGTAAACTGACCGCGAGATGATATTCGGATATGCCCGCTGCTCGACCGAGGACCAGAACCTCGACTGGCAGCTTGACGCCCTGGAGAAACAGGGATGCGAGCGTGTCTTCCGTGAGAAATTCACCGGGACGAGGAAAGACCGCCCAGAGTTGACGAGGATGATGGACATGCTCAGGGAAGGGGACACCATCGTCATCTGCGAGCTGACCCGGCTGGGCCGCTCGGTGAAGGACCTCTTCGAGCTGATGGAGCAGATAGAGAAGGCCGGGGCGAACATCCGCTCCCTGAAGGAGCCGTGGCTCGACACGACAAGCCCGCAGGGGAGGCTGCTTTTCACGATATTCAGCGGAGTGAGCCAGTTCGAGCGCGACCTCATACGAGAGCGCACGATGGAGGGCATCGCGTCCGCGAGGGCGAGGGGACGTATGGGCGGCCGACCGGCGACCGACCGCAAGGTCATCGACCAGGCGCTGACCCTCTATGACTCCAAGGCGTATTCGGTGGCGGAGATAACGAAGACCGCCGGAATCAGCCGCCGCACCTTATATAAATATATAAACGACAGGAAGCACAAGAATCAGCCTACCTTAAAGGATTTCCAACAGGACGAAAGACAGTGAACTCACATTCGACTGCGACCCTGCCGGCGGCCGTCGGAACCGGTAACTCTTTCCCACAAGCAGGGCCTTCATCCCCAGCCTAATGATCAGGGGAATTCCCGCCCTTGTGTCGTAAATCCTAAAATCTTACAAGATATTTGGATTGCATTCCTAATAGTTTGTAAGATATTAGGAATATTTTATATTTGCAGTATGATAAAAAGGCAAATAGAAGACAGCATCAGGGCGACGCTTTCAGACGGAAAGGCCGTTGTCCTCCTTGGTCCGAGACAGGTGGGCAAGTCAACTCTTATGAATCTCATATTTTCCGGAGACGCCTCCGTGAAATGGTTTACCGGGGATGACCCCGCCGACAGGGAGGCCTTAACCGACATCTCGCTTATCAGACTGAAGCTTATTCTCGGGAATGCCAAGGTCGTGGTCATTGACGAGGCACAGAAGATAAGCGGGATAGGGGACACCATGAAACTTATCACAGACCATCTCCCGGAAATCCAACTAATAGCCACGGGAAGTTCTTCTTTCCAACTTGCCTCTTCGCTGGGTGACTCGCTCGCAGGCAGAAAACGAGAGTTCCGGTTGTTTCCCATATCCTTCTCGGAGATGGTGTCGCATTCCGGTTTGATAGAGGAGGAGCGATCGATTTCTGACAGGATGGTTTACGGGTACTACCCGGAGGTGGTCATGAATCCGGGAAAGGAGCGTGAAATCCTCAAGGAATTGTCCGACAGCTATCTGTATAAGGATATTCTTACTCTGGAAAAGATAGCGAAAGGAGAGAAACTGGTCAAGCTGGTGCAGGCCCTCGCCCTTCAGATAGGATCTCAGGTATCATATCACGAACTCGCACAGACCGTCGGAATTGACGACAAGACCGTCGAGAAGTACATTGACATCCTTGAGAAATGCAATATAGTCTTCAGGCTGCCGTCCTATGCGAAGAATCTTCGCAACGAGTTGAAATTCAGCCGTAAGGTGTATTTCTACGATCTCGGGATAAGGAATGCCGTCCTCGGCAACTTCACTCCTCTGGATTTGAGGCCGAAGGAGGAGGTGGGGCATATGTGGGAGAATTTTTTGATGGCGGAGCGGAGGAAGCGCAATGAATACTCGGGCAGATATGTATCAAGCTATTTCTGGAGAACGGAACAGCAGAAGGAGCTTGATCTTATCGAGCTTGTTGACGGGGCGATGTCCGCGTTCGAGTTCAAGTGGGACTCCGAAAAGAAGGTGAAGACTCCGACCCTGTTTAGGAGTACCTATCCGGAGGCGTCTTTCGGGATCGTGTCACCGAAAAATGCGGCGGAGTTTCTTCTCGGATAAATAATGATGAAGCCATATGAACAAGCAATCCAGTGAAATCCGTCAGGCCTTCGAAGACCTGCGGAAAGAGGAACTGAACACACTACGGAAGATGGGGGGCTATCCCATAAAAACCAATCTGAACAAGGCGGACCTGGCCGATGCTCTTGAGGATAATTTCAGAAAGAATCCCGTGAGTCTCCTCAAGACTCTTCCGATATATGATCTCCTGATATTGTCAAACCTCTGTGAGGCTGACAGGGACGGTTGCCTGCGATACGACAATTTCCCGGATATGCTCTATTCGATGACATACAACATCATCGAATGGGATTTCGCTGATGATGACGAGACGAAGATAGATCTCTGGCTCACGGATGACATGCAGATGCTCATCTCTCCTTTCATCGACCAGGTCATCGAGGATGTGAAGAAGACCGGCAGGTATATGATTGATTATTTCTTCTGGGGGATGCTGTGGCTGTACGGAGTCCCTACGGCGAAGGATTACCTCCGGGTCATCAAGCAGACATTCGGCCCGGAGGAAAAGGACTGGTGGCCGATGTACATGGAGCTGTGCAGGTATTTCCCATTTGCGGACATGAATATTGATGGGGTCATCATCAATCCTGCGATCAGTGACCCCGAGTATGTCTTCCGGGAGCAACTCAGCCGCGGAATGGGGGAGGGGCACTACAAGGAGTATTCCATGAAGGAGATAATCGAAGTCGGCTCGACCGGCCCGTACTTTCATTACGGAAAGGATACAAAGGTGTGCAGGGACGCGGTGGCCGCGCTCAAGAAGTGTGGTTTCAGTGAGAGAGAAGCCGTGTCGAGGCTCAGCCGTGTGTGGTTTGATGTCCAGGATGCAGACGGTCCGCACCGGCCGACTCAAATTATTCAGAGCGCCATCGGGGAGCCTCATCTGGATTCCGTAGATGAACTCAACTCAATCATCCGGCCTTTGACAGAGTACATGAACAGCATCCCGAGATGGATTCTCGGCGGAAGGATTCCGAAAGAGATGCCTGTGAATCCGGAGGCGAAGATTCAGATGGCTTCAATGGCTTCGGCAATGGGAAAAATGGCAACGATGCGTTGCTCCAGAGGAGTCGGCAGGAATGATTCGTGCCCATGCGGCAGCGGCTTGAAATTCAAGAACTGTCACGGCAAGAATATCAGCTGAATTCTGCTGCAAAAGTCTCCTTTCGCATAGAGCTTGACATTGACGGCTTGGTATATAAAAGTCATGAATAGGGGAACGATGTCAAATCCACAACTTAACATAAGATAAATTGTGTAACATATGGGCATCAAAAAAGCCGCCTGTCTGGAGGCGGCTTCTAAGGCGTTGATTGATGGGTATCTTTATCAACTATAAGCTGATTTTCCAGAGCGCCTGGACTCTGGACGGTAAGGTGGCCGGCCTGTGCGAGATATCCATCGTCACCCCGGACTCAATGCTGCACTACTTCTCGCACGCGCAATGTCCGAGGTGCTGAATCTACAATCTGCTGCTCTCGTTAAAGTAGACACGGAGAGGTGAAAAAAGATTGAATGTTGTACA
>CAVERO010000139.1:0-7235 GCA_963617915.1 Candidatus Methanomethylophilaceae archaeon
CGCACATCCCTAAGGGCCTTTCACGTTACCCCCTCCCTAAATCCCTCCCCTCGGGGGAGGGACTTGCTTTCACTGCAAGCAGTGAAGAAGAGCTGTGTTTCGCAGATGCGAAACTTGAGTTATTAGTATGTGAACAAATCATTTCGAAAGAGGGAAATAGCCTTCGACGCCAAGCTGGTAGATGGCCATCCTATCCTGAAGGAAGGAAGTCACGCCATCGGAAAGGCGCACCGTGCAGATGGCCGGAATCCTGTAGATTGCGACATTTGTCTTGGACTGCACTCCCTTGCCGGAAGCCTCGCCGATCGGCTGAGGGACAATCTCAAGAAGGTAAGGCTTCCCGGACATGTCGTCGGCGGAGACGATTCCGTCCGTGTCAGAAATTCTGAAAGCGACGTATGTCTGTGACTTTTTGTCCTTTACCGGAACGACATCGCATTTGAGCTTCTGGGTCTGGCAGTCGCTGTAGCCGATGAACATGGACATGTATTCCTTCTCCAGCGCCGAGATTTCCTTCAGAGCCGCTCCCATCGCCTCCCCGCTGTAAGTGGCGTCGGTGTCACCGGTGACGATCTGCACCCTCTTCTGACGGAGGTTGAATATCATGTCGGCTGCCTCCTTGGCTCTCTGCTCAAGGGATTTCTGAACGACCATGTTCTGCTGAACGGCGATGCGGTTGTACGACGCGTCCTCCTTGACCCCGCGGTAAAGCGTGGCGGCCTCGGACGTGAGGTTGGAACTTACGCCCTTCGCATTGAAGTCAGCCCCCGCCTGGGTGGTGAACCTCCACTCGGCGCTCTCGCCGAAACTTCCGTCATTGACTGCGATAAGTCCTTGCGATGTAAGCGAAAGGAAAGACTGGGTAGCCTTGTCCGGGTTGACATAGTAACGGAAATTCTGGTCGGCCTCGATGTAAGGGGTCATCCGTACCGCACTGAGGGTACAGGTTGTCTGGTCGGCCTGACGGGCGTCCACGCCAAGATATTTCTGGGCATACTTGGCGTAAGGGCCAGCATAGAAATATTCACGGACAGCCTCCACCTCGATTGTGATGGTTGTCTGAGGAAGGGCGTAGGAGACAGTCCCTACCGGATCCTGCGCCGAGACTCGTCCGGCCGGGAGCAAAGCGGCGGCCAGAAAGAGTGAGAATGCTGTGCGATAAGTCTTCATATTCATAATATTTATTGTCATTTCCATCTTTTGTGCGTCCAGAGATAGTTCTCAGGGTGCCTTTCCAGATCGGCCTGAAGCAGGTTGTAATATTCCTGCATTATAGAATGGGGCTCCATGGTCGAGGCGTCGCGGCAGATTTCCTTGAAGGTCCATTCGTAGTGGCCTCGTGAGACAGGGATCAGGCTCATGTAGAACACGCTGTAGTGCAGCTTGTGGGCTATTGACGCACCGCCTAGCATCGTCCGCGTCGGCTGGTGCATGAAGTCCACGACATCGTTCACGGTCGAGTTCCTGTAAGGGCACTGGTCGGTCGGGATTATGTAGAGCTTCTTGTCTTCCTTATGGGACAGGGCAAAGCGCAGGAGGTTCACCGAACTGACGTAGCCGGTGTAGCCGTTACGCAACACAGGCGCGCATCTGTTGACACGCATTATTTCGTCCCACATCTTACTGCTGAGCGGTTTATAGACCGCTATGACATCGTTGACATCTATTGTTCTCCGCTCGGATTCCGGGCGATAATCGTAAGTCATGCATCCGCCGGTAAGTTCCCAGTTGCCGAAATGGCTGTTCAGCACGACCACTCCCGGACTCCCGGCCAGAGCAGCCTCAACGACCTCGATGTTGGTATATTCAACCAGATGTTTCCTATGCAGCCTTTCCGGATTGCGGCAGCCTCCGAACCAGATCGTCTCCGCCAGTATTTCCCCGAAGTGTCTGTAGAATGCGTCCGAAATCCGCCTGAGTTCATTGTATTTCTTATCAGGGAAAGCCCGCGAAAGGTTGACCATCACGACATCGCGCCTGTAGTGCAGCAGATCCCGAAGCAGCCAGGCGAAGAACCCCGCCCATGCGTAATGGAACCTCAGCGGAAGCGCCGAGATCACCCGCAGAAGCCCCTGCATCAGTTTCGTCAAAATCTTCATCTCTCTTCAATCAGTCGCATATCTTGACAAATATAATGAAAGACACGATGAATATGAAATTTAATTATGATTCCGCACCCATCATATTTCAATCCACTCAACCTCGCCGCCCCACATCGACAGGAAGCGTCGAAAGTCCTCCCCCGAGACCACGACGCTGGCGGTGTTCTCGCAAGGATGGAAACTTATCTTGTCCGCCGTTCTCAATGTGTTGTCAATGTAATATTTGACTCTGTGTCCGTTCGGGAAGAGTTCCTTCGGGGCCGCATCCTTCGGTTCGATGTCATTGATGAGCCCGAATGCCGACACAGACCCGGGATGCAGGTCAAGGCAGCGTACCATCCTTTCCTCCGATGCGAAAGACAGTTTCCCCTGTCCCAACGCGCGCTCCAATCCATGAATATCCAGTGTCTTATGGCATTCCATACTGACAAGGTAGTGTCGGTTCCCCTTATGATTCCGAAAGAAAAGGTTCTTGCAATGCGTCGCTTCGGGAATGTTCCCCCAAAACTTCAGACACTCCTCCACCGTGTACAACGCCGGGTGCTCGTACAACTTGTACCCGATGCCGTTGTCCCTCAAAAAGTTCAGGGTCTTCTCCCTCAAACGTTCACGTTCCAGTCCGTCAATTTCCATCTGTCATTTATTTTGGACGCAAATTTAGTGATTCCTAAAAAATAACGTGGTAATCATTGATCGTCTTTTCGGTTTTTTGTTCTTTTTTCAGCGTTATCTGCACGCTTGCCAAAGTGCCGCAAGGCAACACCGGAAAATATGAAGCGGCCACATAAATTTGGACGGTTGGGGAGTTTTTCGTATATTAGTGAATTCTTACTCGTCCCTTTCCGAAAAAACGTGTGCGGAAAGAGGGGGTAAAAGGTGCGTCAAAGATGGATGAGCGGAGGAAGAACGGGGCATAGATAACACAAAAACACAAATAATTAACAAAGTAAACACATCTGTATGAAAGGACATCCTAAAGGTCTGATTTCCGCCGCGCTGAGCAACATGGGCGAGCGCTTCGGGTACTACATCATGAATGCGGTTCTCACACTCTTCCTTTGCTCGAAGTTCGGGCTGAGCGATGAGACGGGAGGACTCATCTACTCTTTCTTCTATGCGGGAATATACATCCTCAGCCTTGTGGGAGGCATCATCGCCGACCGCACGCAGAACTACAAGGGGACCATCCAGAAAGGTCTCATCATCATGGCACTGGGCTATGTGGTTCTCTCCGTTCCGATTCTTGCGACTCCGGAGAACAAGGCGTGGCTTCTGCCTCTGACCTGCTTCGCCCTCTTCCTCATCGCGTTCGGCAACGGTCTGTTCAAAGGCAATCTCCAGGCCATCGTCGGACAGATGTATGACAACTTCGAGGCCGAGGCCGCCAAGCAAGGACCCGAGGCACTGAAAGAGGCGCAGGGAAAGCGCGATTCAGGATTCCAGATCTTCTATGTGTTCATCAACATCGGCGGTCTCGTGGCTCCGTTCGTGGCCCCGCTTCTTCGGAGCTGGTGGCTCAAGGCCCACGGATTCATCTATAACTCACAGCTTCCGAGACTCTGCCACGAGTTCATCAATTCAGGCACACAGTCGGACAACTTCATGGCCGAGGCGACAAAGTCCATCACGGATCCAGCCGTTCTTCAAAGCCTGTCCCAGGGCGGGGAGGCCGTCGGAGCGTTCTGCACGAGCTATCTGGACGTCTTCAACGCCGGAATCCACTACTCGTTCATCGCATCCGTGGTGGCAATGCTGATCTCCCTGACAATCTTCCTTGTCAACAAGAAAAAGTTCCCTACTCCAGCCAAGAAGGTGGCCTCCGCCAACACCGGCTACACCGCCGAGGAGAAGGCGACAATGGCAAAGGAAATAAAGCAGAGAATGTATGCCCTGTTCGCAGTTCTCGGCGTGGTGATCTTCTTCTGGCTCGCGTTCCACCAGAACGGGCAGTCGCTCTCGCTCTTCGCCCGCGACTTCGTCAACACCGACAAAATCGCTCCGGAAATCTGGCAGGCGGTGAATCCGTTCTTCGTGATTGTGCTGACCCCGGTCATCATGTGGATCTTCGGGGCGCTCGGAAAGAGAGGCAGACAGATTTCCACCCCGCGCAAAATCGCCTACGGAATGGGAATCGCCGCGACGGCCTACCTGTTCCTCGCGATATTCTCCGGTTCCATGGGTTATCCGTCAGCCACTGATTTCAGAGGCATGGACGTGGCGCAGCAAGCCACGATGAAGGCCGGCCCTTGGGTGCTCATAGCGACATATTTCTTCCTCACCGTGGCCGAACTCTTCATCTCCCCTCTGGGTCTCTCGTTCGTGTCCAAGGTAGCCCCGAAGCATCTGCTCGGACTTTGCCAGGGACTTTGGCTCGGCGCGACCGCCGTGGGCAACCTCTTCCTGTGGATCGGCCCTCTGATGTACAACAAGATGCCTCTGTGGGCCTGCTGGAGCGTGTTCCTCTGCATGTGCCTTGCGGCCATGGGCGTGATGCTCGGGATGGTCAAATGGCTTGAGAAAGTAACCAAGTAGGAGTATTTATGTTCAAAAACCAACCGAAAGGTTTATTCGCGCTCGCCCTTGCCAACACGGGCGAGCGCTTCGGCTACTACACGATGCTGGCCATCTTCATGCTGTTCCTTCAGGCCAAGTTCGGATGGGAGCAGGCGGCGGCCAGCCAGGTCTATTCAATATTTCTCGCGGCGGTCTATTTCATGCCTGTCGTAGGAGGATGGCTCGCCGACAAGATCGGATTCGGGAAATGCGTCGTCACCGGAATCTGCGTCATGTTCCTGGGCTATCTTGTGCTTGCTGTCCCGACAGCAGCGAACGGCTTCGGAGTCGCCGTGATGCTCGGGGCGCTTCTGGTCATCGCCGTCGGGACCGGACTGTTCAAAGGCAACCTCCAGGTTCTGGTCGGCAATCTCTACGACGAGCCGCGCTACTCCTCCAGACGAGACAGCGCGTTCAGCCTGTTCTACATGGCCATCAACATCGGCTCGATGTTCGCTCCGGCGGCGGCAACCGCAATCACGAACAGATTCCTCGCGAAAGCGGGTCTGGTCTATAAGGCGGCGATTCCGGCGCTTGCTCACCAGCAGATGGCCGGGACAATCACTCCGGAAGGAGCGGAACAGCTCAGCGGACTTATGGCGATGATGCCTGACGCCGGGGTGGCCGGAATGGGACTCGACCAGTTCTGCCCGTACTACATCGACAAGCTTTCGGCTTCCTACAACATGGGCTTCGCCGTCGCCTGCATCTCGCTGATTGTCTCAATCGCCATCTACTTCTCGACCAAGTCGTGGTTCAAACACGCCGACGTCAACGCCAGGCAGGCGAAGGCCACCGGCGGCAACTATGTGGAACTCACCCCGAAGCAGACCAAGGAGCGCATCGTGGCCCTATGCCTGGTGTTCGCCGTCGTGATCTTCTTCTGGATGGCCTTCCACCAGAACGGCCAGTCTCTGACGTGGTTCGCGCGTGACTACACCCGGAGCACCGCGGAAGGTTGGAGCAGAATCGGATTCAACATCTGGGCTCTGGCGCTCATAGCGACCTCTGTCTATACACTTTTCGGAATATTCCAGTCTGAAAAGACTTCCGGCAAGGTCTGCTGCGCCATCGTGACTGCGGCGCTCTGGTGCGGGACCTATGCGATTTTCAGAGGTCTTCCGAACCCTATGGACATCCAGCCGCAGCTCTTCCAGCAGTTCAACCCATTCTTCGTGGTAGCCCTCACGCCGGTGTCAATGGCGATATTCAGCGCCCTTGCCGCGAAGAAGACCGCCTCACATCCGGAGGGAATGGAGCCTTCCGCACCGAAGAAAATCGGAATCGGAATGCTCGTCGCCGCCTGCGGCTATCTGGTGATGATACTCGCTTCCGTCGGACAGCCTTCACCTGCCGCCCTGAACGGAACCGTCGCTCCTGACCCTGTAGTACCGACCTACCTGATCGGAACCTACCTTATCCTGACGTTCGCCGAGCTGCTGCTCAGCCCGATGGGAATCTCGTTCGTCTCGAAGGTCGCGCCTCCTAAATACAAAGGTCTGATGATGGGTCTGTGGTTCGCTGCCACCGCTGTCGGCAACTACCTCAGCTCCATACCGGGTCTGCTTTGGAAGAAGGTTTCCCTGACAGCCAACTGGGGCATTCTGACAGGGCTGTGCGTCGCGGCCGGTGTCGTGATGTTCGCCCTTCTGAAGAAACTTGAGGCGGCCACGAAGGACTAGGTACTTTTGACAGGTAAACCCGATCCGGGAAGAGATTCAAGAACAACTTCCGAATGACAGAACAGACAAGACAGAACCTGATCCTGTGGGCCGAGGCCTACAATGACCCTCGGTACTTTCAGGAAGATCCGATAGCTTTCCCGACCTTGTTCGCGCAGCGTTTCAAGGCCGGGAAACGCTCCTTGGCCGATGTCGAGATCGCGGCTGTCTTCGCGGCGCATTTTGCCTGGGGACGCAGGGCTATGATCGTCCGGGACTGCGGCAGACTGTTCGACGAAATGGACTGGCGTCCCTACGACTATGTGATGGGCGGCAAGTGGCGGGACGATGAGGCCAGCATCCACCGCACCGTCAGATGGAGCGAGGTGGCGGGAATATGCTCACGCCTGAAAAAGTCCTATGAGTCGATGGCTTCCCTCGAGTCCTTGACGCAGGAAGAGTTCCGGACGGAAATCTACGGCCAGAAGACAGACCTCAAGGCTCCGAACAAGAAGATCAACATGATGCGGCGGTGGATGGTCAGGGACGACGGCAAAGTGGATTTGGGAATATGGAAGGACACCGATCCCGGCGACCTTCTCATTCCTTTGGACGTGCACGTCCATGACGTGGCGGCTGCGCTTGGACTTACGTCCAGAAAGCAAAAGGACATCACCACGGTGAAAGAAATCACCGGATGCTTCGCTGACATATTCCCGGGCGATCCCTGCAAAGGAGACTTCTCCCTCTTCGGCTACGGGGTCACACATCCTATATCGGCCAAAACAAAATAGCGAATATGTTCGTATAATAATAATAAGAAGCTGTTTTGATTTGTTTGAAATGTTCTTTGAGGTGAAAAAACTTCATCTTCTTCCCGCTTCTTCAGTCAGATAGCACCGCTATCCTCCTTGGAAGA
>CAVERO010000140.1:0-7170 GCA_963617915.1 Candidatus Methanomethylophilaceae archaeon
AGGCATCGGAGCCGGCGAAGGAGCAGACCGCACCCTCTTGCTGAACGTAAACGCCCCCAAAAAAGAAACCATTTTGCCATCCCGTATGACGTCACCTACATGATAGTACAAAAACTGGGAAAAAGCGCCCGTTGGAATCACGCTGCGATCCCGGGCGACATTTTGTTGTGATTTCGTCACCGAAGATTGGCATGAGGAATCTTACGGCGACATTCTTACGAGAAAGTGCTGCCTAAAAATGGTGTGGGGAGGAGTCGGCAACGAATATGGTCGAAATGTTACCGTTGAGGACGGAAAATCGATGGTGAAGGGACACAGGACCCCGGTGGGAGAGTATTCAGGTAAATATTTATGAATCATAGGGCTTGGAATTGTGGAGGACATTGACTAACTTTGGATCGGGCATCGGAACGGCTTCGGTTTTCTTTCCCTGGGGCGTGGGATTCCGGTGCGGATGAGGCGAAAGGAAAGAGGGGGTAGAGAACTATGAATTACGGTTACATTCGGGTCAGCAGCGACAAACAAACTGTTGAGAATCAAAGGTTTGAAATCAATAACTTCTGCAAGAGGGAGCACCTGTCCATAGATGGGTGGATCGAGGAGACCATCAGCGGAACCAAATCCTACAGCAAAAGGGAGTTGGGGACGTTGCTTCGGCGTGTGCGGAAAGATGATCTGATCATCTGCGCGGAGCTTTCGAGGCTGGGACGTAATCTGTTTATGATTATGGAGATTCTCAACATCTGCATGACAAAGGAGTGCAAGGTGTGGACGATCAAGGACAACTATCGCCTGGGTGAGGATATTCAAAGCAAGGTGCTGGCGTTCGCTTTCGGGTTGTCGGCTGAGATTGAGCGCAACCTTATCAGCCAAAGGACCAAGGAGGCGTTGGCTAGGAAGAAGGCTGAGGGTGTTGTGCTTGGAAGACCGAAAGGCAGGAAGACGGCGCCCGAGAAACGTAAATTGTACAGCAAGAGAAATTTGATAGCGGAACTGATGGCGGTGGGGATGTCCCAGCGCAGGATCGCCAAGATCTGCAAGGTGGACAGGAACACATTATGGAGGTTCCTTAAGGACGTAAAATGACAGATTGTCGGCCACAATGGTTTTGGAAACAAGGGGCATCGGGTCACCGAAATAAACTCGGGGTAAAACCGAAACAATTTCTGTTTTTTATGATTTGCGTGTGTTTCTTTTCGTTCTCTTCCGTCAGGAATGCCTAACTTGCGGCCGTGCCTGGTGAGGGATTCACGGGCATTTTGACAAGCAGACACATTCACTTCAACTATGGAGACTTCAAAGACGAACAGGGCCGTCAGCCTGAATGCCGATGACCGGACTGCCATTGACCAAAAGACCATTAACCAGGAGACCACCTCTCTCACCCCTCCGTCCTGGACAGCCCTGTCGCGGCGTGGTGCCGGATATTCAGAAATTTCGCTATCTTTGCGAAGTCGGGGTCGGAGAGGGACGCGGGGTTCGCCACTCTGGAGAGGGCGATGCGCGTCAGCGGCCTTGACGACAGGGAGATTGACAACTATTTCAGCAACATGATGACAGAGAAAGAAATGCGTCCGTACATTGAGGGAGCCGAGCAGCAGGGCTACCGCAAGGGCTCCGTGGCCGGGGTCGAGCAGGGGATGGAGCAGGGGATGGAGCAGGGAATGGAGAAAGGGATGGAGAAAGTCGCCAGATCTTTGCTCTCCATAGGCATCACGGTTGAGCAGATTGGGATTCCCACTGGTCTGTCTTCGGAGCGTATAGAAGCCTTGAGGCAGAGCTGATCGGTCATTCCGGCTTATGGTTAATGACGTTGCATGATGAAGCGCCTATGTGCGTGAACTATGGCTTTCCGCTCACGGCCGCAGACTGAAGCGGCTATCGTGCGTGAGAAGATTCGCTTTGCGCACCGAATATATGAGGAGATATTCTTATGACAGCGGAGGAGTCTTATTGCTTATTCTGTGAAATGCGCGTTGGAGCGATTTGCGATTGCCGGAGATCGCCGGTCTGGCTTTTGTTGTGATTGGAGCGGCATTCATCAGCTATGTGCTTGTTGTAGTGGGAAAAAGCGGCTGCGACCAGCCGTGGCAGGAAAGTATAATTACACCCAGCAGATTGTCGCTTGCGGTCATCGCCGTATGCTGGGAACTCGATTCTTGAGTCTACTTGAAAAAAGTGCCCTTTGCCACTTTTCGGCAACGGAATCGTTAAAGAATGTCGCCAGGGATCGCAGCGTGATTTACTGGAGATGTTTGGGCATTGGGTTTGGAATTGTGGATGCCATTGACTATCTTTGAATCCGTGCGCCGTGTGGCTCTGGTTGTCTTTCCCCGGGTATAGGGTTCCGATGCGGGGAGGCGAAAGGAAAGAGGAGGCAGATTAGCATGAGTTGACCGGATGGGAGGCGATGATTTTAGGCCAGACGATAGCGTGTTTTACGGCAGGTGTTTGTATGTGGTTGAACTTGGAACAATAACACTAAAAACCTAATAGACAAAGATGAAAAGATTGGAAGGGAATGTTACCCTTATCACGGGTGGCGGCAAGGGCATCGGCTTCGGACTTGCCACGGCTTTCGCAAAAGAAGGCTCTGACCTGGTGATAACCGGAAGGACTGAGTCCAGACTTCTGAATGCGAAGGAGAGGCTTGAGAAAGAGTACGGGGTGAGCGTGCTGCCCATAGTGGCCAACGGAGCCGACGAGGATTCCGTGAAGGAGGTGGTCAGGAGCTCCCTTGAAAGGTTCGGGAAGATCAACACCCTCATCAACAACGCCCAGACGTCCAAGTCCGGACTGTCTCTTGTGGAGCATACCAGGGAGAACTTTGACCTTGCGATATATTCCGGGCTGTATGCCACGTTTTTCTATATGCGCGAATGCTTTCCGGCCCTGAAAGAGGTGAAGGGTTCCGTCATCAACTTCGCTTCCGGCGCGGGACTGTTCGGAAAACTCGGGCAGGCCTCGTATGCCGCGGCGAAGGAGGGCATACGCGGGCTTTCAAGAGTGGCGGCCGCCGAGTGGGGTCCCGACGGGGTAAGGGTGAACGTTGTCTGCCCGCTTGCCATGACCGAAAGCCTTCAGGAGTGGAGGGAGCATTATCCGGAACTGTTCGAGAAGACAATCCAGGGGATTCCTCTCGGGCGGTTCGGCGACCCTGCGGACGACATCGGAAGGGTCTGCGTTTTCCTTGCTTCCGAAGACGCGCATTACGTGACCGGTGAGACCATCACCCTCCAGGGCGGCAGCGGTCTCAGGCCATAGACCCTGTTCAACCCCGAGCCTTCTGAAACCGTTGGCTATGCCGTGGCTCTTGGTGCGGGAGCATTCCGGCGGCAAGGACAGCCAGACAGCCAAGAGGTAGTGACAAATTGTCAGTCCATTCCGCATTGGAACATATTTTGACTATCGGTAAGCCGGTCTTGCGGACAGCAAGGCCGGCTTTATATTCGTAAAATTTTAAAAAAGATACTATGGCAAACAAAGGACAGATTGGAGTGACGACCGAGAACATATTCCCGGTCATCAAGCAGTTTCTTTATTCGGATCACGAGATATTCCTCAGGGAGCTGGTGGCGAACGCGGTGGACGCTTCGCAGAAGATGAAGGCCATCGCCTCCAACGGTGACTTCAAGGGTGAGTTGGGTGAGCTTAAGGTTCGTGTCGAACTTGATGAGAAGGCTAAAACGCTGAAAATCATTGACAACGGTATCGGTATGACCGAGGATGAGATTGAAAGGTACATCAACCAGATTGCGTTCTCCTCCGCCGGAGAGTTCCTCCAGAAGTATAAGGACCAGAACATTATCGGCCACTTCGGACTGGGATTCTATTCCGCGTTCATGGTCGCGAAGAAGGTGACGATCGAGTCCCTGTCGTGGAAAGAAGGGGCGCGGGCTGTGGTCTGGAGCTGCGAGGGTGACCCGGAGTTCGAGATGGGGCCTTGCGACAAGGCCGACAGAGGCACCGTCATCACCCTTTACCTTGATGACGAGGCGGCCAAGGACTACGGCACGAAAGGTAAGATTCAGCAGCTTCTGGACAAGTACTGCAAGTTCATGCCTGTCCCTGTGGTCTTCGGAAAGGAGCAGGAGTGGAAGGACGGGAAATATGTCGATACGGACAAGGACAACGTCATCAACAAGATTGAACCGCTCTGGAGCCGCAAGCCATCTGAATTGAAAGAGGAGGACTACATGAAGTTCTACAGGGATCTCTACCCTATGAAGGAGGATCCTCTGTTCTACATCCACTTGAACGTGGACTATCCGTTCAACCTTACCGGGATCCTCTATTTCCCGAAGATCAAGGACAGGATGGCTATTGAGAAGAACAACATCCAGCTCTACTGCAACCAGATGTTCGTCACGGACCGCGTGGAGAACATCGTGCCTGACTTCCTGACGCTTCTCCATGGAGTGATCGACTCTCCGGACATTCCTCTGAACGTCTCCAGAAGCTATCTCCAGGCCGACGAGAACGTCAAGAAGATTTCGACCTACATCACCAAGAAGGTTGCCGACAGGCTGGAGGAGATCTTCAAGAACGAGCGCGACGCGTGGGAGAAGAAGTGGGACAATCTCAAGTTGTTCATTGAATATGGAATGCTCTCCGACGAGAAGTTCTGCGAGAGGGCTATGAAGTTCGCCCTACTGAAGAACACGGACGGCAAGTATTTCTCCCTTGAGGACTACCGCAAGGCCATCTCCGACAACCAGACCGACAAGGACAAGAAGGTTGTCTATCTCTACGCCACCGACACTGACGAGCAGTACGCTTTCATCGAGTCGGCGAAGAACAAGGGCTACGATGTGCTTCTGATGGACTGCGAGCTGGACGCCCACTATGTCAACCTGCTGGAGCGGAAGATCTCCGACACGAGGTTCGCGCGCGTGGACTCGGACACGATTGACAACCTCATCCCGAAAAGCGAGAAGATCAAGCCGGAAATGGATCAGGCAGACAAGGATGACCTCAGCGCGATGTTCAAGGCCGTTCTGCCTAAAGGCGGCGACTACTTCGTGGAGGCCGACAACCTTGGCGAGAACGCCGCGCCGGTGGTAATAACCCGCAACGAGTTCATGAGGCGTTACCGTGAGATGAGCGCGATGGGCGGCGGAATGAATTTCTACGGCAGCATGCCGGAGTCGTTCAATATCACCGTCAACCTTGAGAACCCTGTCATGGCCGGAATCGTCACCGAGGCCAAGTCGAAGATCAGCCCGATGCAGGAGCTTCCGGCAGAGCCGGGCAAAGATGCCTCGGAGGACGAGAAGAAGCGGGTACGTGAGGAGCGTCAGGCCATCAAGGATGCCCACGAGGCTGTGGTCGGTGAATATGCCGTCGGCAACGACGTTCTCAAGCAGGTGGTTGACCTGGCTCTTCTTTCCAACGGTCTGCTCAAAGGCAAGGCGCTTTCCGACTTCATCGCGCGCAGCGAGAAGGTCATTGCGGACGCTGTCTGCCGCAAGTAGGTTTTTGAATATTTCCGCTCCGGTTCTTGGCCTTTAGCCGTGTGTGGGGGGGGCTTGTTACGTCTCCGACCGGTCGCGGTGCGTGCCGAAGTACCGGTCATCAGGTCTGCCGCAATGCCCTGTCACTGAACCCTCCGAAGCGAGGGGCGACGCATATCCGGTCGCTGGATCCTTCGGAGCGTAGGGTAATTACCAGTCCTCTCCGTCTTCGGAGCGCGGAGTGTCGCGCATGAAGGAGTACTCGTAGAAGATGCCGTCCCCGTCCTTGGAACCGAATGTAAGAGTGCCCGAAAGAGGGGTGACAACATAGCCGTTGTTGCCGGTGACCATCCTGAACGAGCCTTTCAGGCCGGTTTTCTCCTCGTTCGCGATGCCGTCGCCGCCGATGGTCAGGCGCTCGGAGAACTCGTAGGAATATTCAAAGACATAGTTGTCGTAGTCGGCCTTCAGCTGGCGGATCCGGCCGCGGTATTCTTCGATAGGGTCGCCCTCGTACAGGTTCGTGGAGTACCGGATCTTCCAGTCCGGCTCAAGAAGCAGTTTGTGCTCGGTGGCCCGGCCGTCTTCGCCCGTGGAAAGGGATGAGATTTCGGCTCCTCCGGATGGGCACAGCTCTATCTCCTTGGCCTCGCCGTTCTTGTCGAAGGCGAAAACCGTGACGTAGCCTCCCCCCACAATCTCTCCGTCGAACATCTCCACCATGGTGCTGTCCTGGAACGCCTCGATGTTCTCGAACCCGTCCAGAAGACCGCTGCTCCTGAAGTCACCGTTCTGCGTTGCGCTGAACACGCTGAAAATCTCCACACCTCCGTTTTCCATCGCCAGACAGACGATCGGGTTGATGTCCTGACCGATGTCCCCGATGAACAGGCCGCGGCATTTCCCGGAAAGGCCTTCGATTTCATATTCCCCGGCAGGACACTCATCGACTCTTTGCGGCAGGCTGACGAACGCCTTCCCGTCGCGCACAAAAGCCTTGATCTGTGAAAAACCGACTTCCTCCGCCAGAAATTCGTGCACATCGTAGTGTACGCTGGCCTGAGGCTTCACCGGCTTGAACCTGTCGGTGATGTCCCGCACATAGTCGGAACGTGTGAGCAGGCCGTTCTCCAGACTCATTGTCGGAGTGTAGTCCCGGGTCTCGCCGTCGCTGCCGGTGATGTGGATGACGGTGTTGCCGTAGATGTCGGAAATGTTGCACCTCAGAAGGAACGGCTTCCCGTCCGATTCATATAGCCGGGAGGTTTCTTTCATCTGACAGTCCTCGTCAAGCTCCAGTCCATCGACCTCGACCTTTGAGTCCGGCCAGCGGGGGATGACAAGATACCACTCGTCACCGCTTGCACTCACTGTCGGGATGTCCGAAAGTCCGTAGGACAGGGAGTACTTTTCGAACAATCTGGAATTTCTCAACTCGTCTTCTTTTTGATGCAGACCCAGAAAGGCGACGGCCGCCGCTTCCCGGTCATTCCAGGAGATGGTCGGGAACTCGTCGCGTCCGGAGTTCGAACAAGAGACCAGAATGGCGCAGACTGCCACGCAAGCGATGTTTTTTCTTGAAAATATGTCCATGACATGAAAGGTTGTTAGTGTTTGTGGCTCAAAGATAGGAAAAAAAACTGATTACAATTGTCCGTGAACCAAGAAGCTGTTTTGATTTGTTTGAAATGTTCTTTGAGGTGAAAAAAACTTCATT
>CAVERO010000141.1:0-7147 GCA_963617915.1 Candidatus Methanomethylophilaceae archaeon
GGGCGGTAGCTGTCGCCGATGGGGATGGTTTTGCCTCCGGCCATGAGGATTGTTCCGGAGCGGACCTCCGAGACCTTGGCGAGGTTGACGACGTAAGAGCGGTGGACCCGGACGAAACGGTTTGAAGGGAGCTTTTCAAGGAGTTTTGAGAAACTCATCAGGACAACCTTCGGCATCGGTTCGTCTGCAAGGTGAATCTTCAGGTACTCGCTCATGCCTTCGATGTAAACAATGTCGGAGACCTCCACCTTGATGACCTTGTAGTCGGCCTTGAAGAAGACGAAATCCTCTTGCCCGGATGCGGCGGCTCTCGCTGCCTGAATCAAGTCAAAACGGGAGCGCAGTTTCTCTGCCGATGCGACGAACTCACTCAATGTGAAGGGTTTCAGAAGATAATCCACGGCATCGACCTTGAAACCTTCGACGGCATATTCGGAATAAGCGGTCGTGAAAACCACAAGCGGCGGACACTTCAAGGCCCTGACAAAGTCCAATCCGGAGAGATCCGGCATGTTGATGTCCAGAAACATCGCGTCCGCTGTTCCGGACTCCAAGAACTCACGCGCCTCGAAAGCGCTGTGGCAGGCCGCGGCCAGCGACAGGAACGGAACCTTGGAGATGTATTTCTCAAGCTGCCCGAGAGCCAAAGGCTCGTCATCCACGGCGATAACACTCAACATAGCGTGACAGGTTTTGAAGGCAAGACCATAAGCACCTCGTACCCGGCGGCGGACTTGTCGATGTGGAGGACAAAATCATTGCCGTAGAGCAGAGAAAGCCTTTTCTGGATGTTGTCCAGGCCGACTCCGCCGGAAGTCTTGACATCCTCCGCCGGATTCAGGCTGTTGGCGCAGCGGAAAATCACCCTGCCGGAGTCCAGCGCGACCGACAGACGGACGTAACTTTCAGACTTATAACTTACTCCGTGTTTGAAAGCATTTTCAGCGATGGTGGCCATGAGAAGAGGCGGCACCTCGATTCCGCCGTCGTCGTCGGGGAATGAATATTCCACCCTCACGTTGTCGGTGTACCTCAGCCGCATCAGATAAAGGTAGTGCCGCAGAAAGTCAATCTCCTTTGACAGCCGGACAGTCGGGCCGTTGCTGTCGTACAGGACGTGGCGCATCAGGCGCGACAGCTCCACGATACTCTCTTTGGCCTTCTCCGGAGAGTCGTCCACCAGAGCGTGAATGTTGTTGAGCGTGTTCATGAAGAAATGCGGATTGATCTGGCTGCGGAGGTATTCAAGCCTGTAGCGAAGGTTCTCCTTTTCAAGCTCCTCAAGGCGTTTCTTCTCAAAGGAGTGGTTCGAGTAGTATTTCGCTCCCAGATTGACTCCCAGCATCATCAGTGCGATGACAATCTTGCTGACCCCGGCGCCGAAAGGTTTCTTGACCGGTTCGGCACGCGGAGGTTCGGCATGACCGCGCTCTTGAAGCCCTCCCCTGTCCTTAATTTCAGGAGGGACTTCAACGCCTTCAATGTCAGGGGCGTTTTCCCCGGGGCCGAACCTCGGCTCCCCTTTTTCCGCCGACGGCCCTCGCCCGTCAGGGAATCCATGCGGCTGATGCGGATGCTGTCCCGGCCTTTCCATCGGTTCAGGTTTCCGGCCAGGCGACCGTTCAGAATCAAGTATATAGAACGAAAACGTCCCCATCAGCGCCACCGTACACAGCAGATACGTGACAAGCCGTTTCCGGCGGATCAGCATCGGAGCCAGGAATAGGTCGTGGATGCAGAACACCGCAAGAAACGGAAGCGTCGGCAGCAGGAATTTCGTCATGTAATGCGACCGGAAGACAAGGAACTCTTCCCCAGCGGTCTCCCACCGGGCCAGCAAAGCCTCAATCAGGAATATTCCGGCCCAGGCCGCCGCTCCGGCGGCAATGGATTTATATTCTTTGACTATTCTCATCCCGATGCAAAATTACAACATTGTTCCGAATCCCGTCCACCGGTTCGTTGAAGAAATCAGCCCGTTCGCTGAAATATTTTCTTTCAGGCACAATTACTGCCTTACCTTGCGGCCGGAAACCGGCGGGAGGCCATGGCACGCAGCCGCGTTTCCAGGCAACTTCTTATAAACACACGAAGATATGAAACGCTCTTATCTGGCCATTCTACTGATTATGGGTTCCTGCGGAGGGAATCTTATCGACACCATCGACGATCCGACAGATGGTGACTCCTCTTCAGACAACGAGGTCATCACGACCGACGGCACCATCAGCATCGTGTTCTCCGAGGACGGCGCGGCCGTCAGCGGAGACCCTTCCGGCATCGTGACTGTCAGCGGATGCGACGTGACGGTCAACAACACATCCGAGGCCCTCATCACCTACGAGCTCAGCGGAACCTCCTCCGACGGCTTTTTCAAGCTGTACAGCTCAGTAAAGCAGGTGATTGAACTCAAAGGCCTCAACCTCAAGAATCCGGACGGGGCGGCCATCAACAACCAGAGCCACAAAAGCACTTCGGTCATCCTGACCGGCGAGAACCACCTTGCGGACGGGGCGGTGAACTCCTCCGGAGACTATCCCGACCAGACCTCCGACGAGGACATGAAAGCGGCTTTCTTCAGCGAGGGACAGCTGATTTTCAGCGGAAACGGAAGCCTCACAGTCACGGCGAACGGCAAGGCCGGAATCACCAGCGATGATTATGTGGTGATTCAGGACGGGGCGACAATCGACGTCACCTCAAAGGGCGGCCACGGAATCAGAGGCAGCGAGAGGGTGACGGTCAACGGAGGAACCGTCAATGTGAACACCTCGGCCACCGGAAAGAAAGGCATCTCCACTGACGGGGAGTTCTACCTCGGCGGCGGCGAGGTCACGGTAGTCTCGACCGGCTCGGCGGGAACGGTTGACGGAGAACTGACCGGAGCGGCTGGAATCAAGGCGGACGAGTCCTTCGTCATCGACGGCGGAAGCTTGAGCGTGACTGTCAGCGGAAAGGGCAGCAAGGGAATAGCCTGCGACGGGGATGGACATTTCAACGGCGGGACCGTCAAAGTCATCGCCAGCGGGGCGAACTACGGCGACTCTTCATCCCCAAACCCTTGGGGTTGGGGTTCCTCGGAGTCAAAATCTTCCAAGGGAATCAGATTCGAAGGAGACCTCTATTTCGACGGGGCGGACGTTGACGCAAGCAGCGCCTCCCACGAAGGCATCGAGGCGAAAGGGAAAATCACGGTCACCGCGGGGAGTGTCAGCGGCACTGCAAGCGACGACGCCATCAACTCCGGAGGCGACATGACAATCACCGGAGGAAAGGTCTATGCGTTCTCCAGCGGCAACGACGGCCTCGACGCCAATGGAGACCTGTACGTAAAGGGAGGCTACATCTATGCCGTCGGCTGCGGCTCACCGGAGGTCGCCCTGGACGCGAACACAGAGGAGAGACACCAGCTCTACATCAGCGGAGGCACGTTGCTCGCCTTCGGCGGAGTGGAGTCCGGAGCCAGCATCACCCAGCCGGTCATCAACGTGACAAGCTGGACGGCGAACGCCTCCTATTCCCTCTACGACGGAGACACCCTCCTGTTGGAGTTCACAGCCCCGGCAAAAGGCGGCAGCGGAATCGTCATCTCACATCCGAGCCTTGCCAGCGGCAGTTCCTACACATTGAAGACCTCTTCCGGAAGCGCGACGCTGACAGCCTCGATGAACGCGCAAAGCGGCGGCGGTGGCGGTGGTGGCAACCCCGGCGGCAATCCCGGCGGAGGCGGCCCGGGAGGCAGATGGTAAATCTTGATATTCAATGAATATGAGAACGAAGATATTCATAATCATACTGATGGCGCTATGCGGCCTGTCGCTGCCGGCGCAGGAGAAGGCAAGCAAGCGCAACATGACGGTCAAGGAGTGGAACATCGACACCGGCACAAACCAGAAAGTGCTTGACCATCAGACAATCTACAACGAAAAGGGCAAAAAGGTCGAGGAGGCGGAATACGACCGCAAAGGCCAGAAATGGCGCAAGAAGTATGAATATTCCCCCGACGGCAGCCTCCTGCGGGTGCTGACCTACGACTCATCGAACCGGCTTGACAACATCCGCAAGTTCGAGTTCAACGAGCTTGGCCGCAAGAAGACTGAATATATCTATGACTCAAAGGGAAAACTCAAACGGTGCAAGGTCTATGAATATTCCTTCGCAGCCTCCGGTGATTGATGACGGCCTTCTGGAGCGGTTCGAGCCGATCACTCTTGAGCGGATGGACTCCATAAGGCTGATGAACCGGATAGACACCAAGTTCGTCACCGACACCCTGACGCTCAAGGAGATTCTCGGGGACGCGCTCCGCCGCGGCTACCTTGCGTTCCAGACCGGCGGACAGCGGGTGCAGTCCTACGACAGCATCTACTTCGACACCCCCGACCTGAGGATGTTCACAGACCACCGCAGAGGCAAACTGGCCAGGCAGAAGGTCCGGACACGCGAATATTGCGGATCGGGTCTGTGCTTCCTTGAGGTCAAGAAAAAGAACAACCATTCGAGGACACGCAAGAAGCGCATGGCTCTGCCTCCCGGAGACTTCCCGGATTTCAGAGACAATCCCGACGCGGCTCTCTGGCTGGCTTCCCATTCCGATTTCCGGGCGGACCGGATTTCCCCTTCCGTTGAGACATCGTTCAACAGGATAACCCTGGTCAACAAAGACCTGACGGAGCGCCTGACAATCGACACCTCCGTGTCATTCAGGAACATAAGGACAGAGGCCACCGCCGGCCTAGACGCGGCAGTGATCATCGAGCTCAAGCAGGACGGCAGACTCCGGAGCGAAATGAAGGACATTCTTCTGAAGCATCGGGTAAAGCCGTTCAGGATAAGCAAGTACTGCATCGGCACTGTCCTGACGGACTCGACCGTGACCGCCGGCAGATTCAAACAGAAAATCAGATACATCGACAGATTGAACAAAAACTTTTACATAAAATGCTACAATCCGGTATTACTCCGCCCGCTTTAGACGAAAGCGAGCTTCTTGGAATCCAGTCTCTCGCCGATCCGGTGATGAGCACGGCGCAGAGCCTTACGGAACTTGCTCTGCGATTCTTCCTCAACCTGCTGTCCTGCTGGGTGATAGTCAGGCTGCTGTACTATCCGAAAAGCCGCAGGAAGGAGTATGTGTTCACCTTCACGGCATTCTCCTCGGCGATGCTTCTTCTGCTCTACGCCATGGGCAGGGTGGATGTCGGCGTGGGACTCACTCTCGGGCTTTTCGCCATCTTCGGCGTGATCCGCTACAGGACCGAGACCGTTCCGATCCGCGAGATGACCTACCTGTTCGTGATCATAGCCATCGCGGCGGTCAACGGCCTGACCCCTCTTTTCAGAGTCACAGGCATCGTGGAGAACACAGCGCACTACGTCCTCGGAACCGGAGACCTGCTTGTGGTCGTGGCGGCGAACGTCCTGTCAATCATCCTGGTCTGTGTGCTGGAAAGCAGCCGGAGCCTCAGGAAATCCGCCTCGAAGATCATCCTGTACGACAGGATTGACCTGATTGTGCCGGAGCGTCGCGGCGAGCTTTTCAAGGACATCGAGGAGCGCTGCGGCGTCAAACCGGTTGACATCACCGTCGGCAACATCGATTTCCTCAAGGACTCTGCCTACATCAAGGTTTACTACAACGCCGAATTGTCCTCCGACACGTCGCTGGACGGCATCGTAAGAAAGAAGCAATTTATTGAAAATCAGGATTTATGAGCATCATGAAGATATTCCCTTGTGCCGCCGCCACGGTCGCTGCGGCGCTGCTGCTGACACCGGCATGTTCAGAAGCTTCCGCCCAGGACATCAACGGGCGCGCCTCCGCCGCTCTGGACTGGAAGGCCGCAAAAGGATTCCATCTGGAGGCCGAGTACGAGGTCCGCGCGAAAGACTCCTTCTCCGGAATCGAGCGAAACCAGTTCTCGCTCGGTGCGTCCTACAAGCTGAACAAACATCTGAAGACCGGACTTGAGTACACCTTCATCGGCCACTACGGCAACTCCTCCGGGGAGTTCCGGCCTCGGCACAGGCTTTCGGCCAACGTGACCGGCAGCGTGGATGCGGGCGACTGGCGATTCTCACTCCGCGAGCGGCTCCAGTTCACGCACAAGTCCTATGACGTCAATCCATATCAGGAAGTCCTCAACCCGCTGACCCTTAAGTCACGGCTGATGGTCAAGTACCGCGGATTCAAGACCGTCGAGCCTTACGCCTACGTCGAGCTGCGCAACGTCTTCAACGACCCCAAGTGCAGCGCCACCTACAACTCCGCCACCGGCAAGTGGAGCGACTACGAGTTCCTCGGCTACTCCCACGCCTACGTCAACCGTGTCCGCGGAGCCCTGGGTCTGGAATGGAGCCTCACCAAGCGCCACAGCCTGGACTTCACGGCGATGTTCAACTACCACAACGAACTGGAGATCGACACCGACAAGGCCGGCACAAAGCTGAAGTCCTACGCCTGGCAGAATCCCACCTCCGCCACCCTCAGCATCGGCTACAAGTTCTCGTTCTGAGTCCGGGCCGCCGCCCGAAGGCACATTGGCCGCTCGACCGATGCCCACCGCACCGGTCGAGCGCAAATATTCCCCTGTCCCTATTCTTCTCTAATAAAGGCAGCCGAAAGCCCAAAGCGGGATTTTGCGGAAAAATGACGAGTCAATGTCATCCGCGGCTATGTAGGCGTTATTCTCGTTCCTTATTTGGTCATATCCTTTATCCGCACCACCAACTTCAACAATAATATCCCCATCCACCTTGAAATCTCCAGTCTTCAAGCCTCCATACTCAATCCGGTGTCCGGCAGAAATCAATTGATTACAGAAGAACGACTCGCGTACCGTCCCTATTTCAGGTCCGTCATCCGACAGGACATAGAGCAGATTCGGGTTATCCAGAAGAATCTTGTCCGGTTTCTGCAAGTCCGAAATCGTGTCCAGATTCTGAAACAGCCGGCATATCAATTTAGCTTCTTCCATATTCTTCAGATACTTCATAATCGTAGGACGTTCCATTGAAGTCGCCCTGGAGAGTTTAGATATATCTATCTCATACGGAACCATCTGGGCCAGAATGTGAAGCAGAGCTTTGAGTTTGCGTGTGTTCCCCACTTCGATATTTCTGAACGCCGGCAACTCATATTCGATAA
>CAVERO010000142.1:0-7121 GCA_963617915.1 Candidatus Methanomethylophilaceae archaeon
GTGACCCTTTCGTGGAGATCGGTTCCTTGACGATCTGCACTATCATCATCTGGCCGGGCTTCAGCACGTTCTCGATACGGCCTTCCTTTTCGAGGACCGGGCCGATCTTGATGTTCGAGTAGAGCGCGGGGAGGTCCGTGTTAGGATTGCTCTTGCGCACAAACTCATCAAACGGGGAGAAGTAGAGTCCCAGATCCAGATAATGGACGAATGCTTCCTTCTTGTCTCCGATGTCCACAAAGGCAGCGTTGAGCGCAGGAAGGATCTTCTTCACTTTCCCCAGGTAGACATCCCCGACGGAAAAACTGTGCCCCTTGCTGGACTCCTTGTTGAGTTCAATCAGCCGATGGTTTTCCATCAGCGCGATGTGAACCTCGGTCGATGTGACATCGACGATCAGATTTTTTTCTGATTTTTCTGACTCCATAAGGAAATTACAATGGTGATAATATGGTATGGCGAGCTGCCAACATAAAAAAGGCTGTCCGGCACTTCCGGTCAGCCTTTTTCTCTTAGCAGACTGCTAAAATGGCAGGCACAGAAGCGTATTACTTCTTCTTGTGTCTGTTCTTGCGCAAGCGTTTTTTACGCTTGTGCGTCGACATCTTATGTCTCTTTCTTTTCTTTCCGCTTGGCATAGTAAAAAAGCTTTAAAATTATTTTTCCTCCTTTACGGCGTTCACGAAGATCTTGGCAGGCTTGAATGCCGGGATATCATGTGCCGGGATGGTCATAGTTGTCTTCTTGGTGATGTTCCTGGCCGCCTTCTTGGCTCTGTGCTTAACGATGAAGCTGCCGAATCCGCGAAGGTAAACAGGCTCTTTCCTGATGATGGAGCCCTTTACGGTGTCCATGAAAGCCTCGATAACGGACTGAACTGCGATTTTCTCGATTCCGGTTGACTTTGCAACCTCATTCACGATTTCTGCCTTTGTCATAATTTATTAATATTTATTAGGATATACCATATAAACCCCAAATCCCGTTTGGGAATGCAAAAATAGACTTATTTTTTTAATATTCAAAATCAGATACATAAATAATTCAATAGTTTTTCTGGCACGGTGATTGACCATATTTATTGCCGCGTCCGGAAATTCCTGTTTTCTGTCAAAATGGCAGAGGAGTGCCGGAGTTTATATTTAGGCATTATGAACACGAACAACAATAAAAATTTATTCTTCCCGGCGACCGCCGAGGTGAGCATAATCCCTGTGGTTCAAGGAGATGAGCAGATTAAAGTGGAGGCTGGAGACCTTCCGGAGACCTTGCCTGTCCTTGCGCTGAGGAATGCCGTGCTGTTCCCCGGGATGGTTTATCCTGTCACGATAGGACGTCAGAAATCAATTACTTTGATAAAGGAGGCCGAGAGGCGTGATTCCTTCATCGGGGCTGTCCCTCAGGTGGATGTCACCGTCGAAGACCCGGCCGAAAAGGATCTTTATGAATATGGTACGGCGAGCCGCATCATGAAAGTCCTTGAGATGCCGGACGGCACGATCACGGCGATTCTTCAGGGCGTGAAGAGGATCAAGGTGACCGGCGTCGTCTCTTTGGAGCCATACATCACAGCGACCGTCAAGTATGTCGAGGACATCATTCCCGAGAACGACAACAGCACCAAGATGATCGCCGAATCCCTCAAGGAGAAGGCGGCGGTCATCATAAAGTCCTCGTCTTTCGCCCCGAAAGAGGCCGTCGGCGCGCTCAAGTCCATCGACAACTACGCCTTCCTTGTGAACTTCGTCGCCACCACCGTGGAGATCGAGAACTTCATGGAAAAGGTACAGCTGCTCGGAATAGACGACATGACCGTCAGGGCCATGAAACTCCTGCAGGCTCTTGACACCCAGATCCAGCTGCTGAAGATCAAGCAGGAGATCAACCAGAAGGTCAAGAGCGACATCGACCAGCAGCAGAGGGAATATTACCTCAACAACCAGCTCCGTACCATCCAGGAGGAGCTTGGGATGGACGAGGAGGAAGAGTTCGAGAAGTTCCGCGCCAAGGCCAAGACGAAGAAATGGCCCGAGGCTGTGGGCAGGCAGTTCGAGAAGGAACTGTCCAAGCTGGAGAAGTACAATCCTTCCTCGCCGGACTACAGCATACAGTATAACTATATAGAGTTCCTGCTTGACCTGCCTTGGGGCGAGATGTCAAAGGACAATCTCGACCTCAAGCACGCCCAGAAGGTTCTGGACAGCGACCACTACGGACTTGAGACGGTGAAGGAAAGAATCATCGAATACCTTGCCGTCCTCAAGCTCAAAGGGAACATGAAGTCCCCGATCCTCTGCCTCTACGGGCCTCCGGGAGTCGGCAAGACCAGCCTCGGCAAGTCTATAGCGAAGGCTCTGGGCAGGAAATATGTCAGGATCGCCCTCGGCGGAATGCACGACGAGGCCGAGCTCCGCGGCCACAGGAAGACCTACGTCGGAGCCCTCCCTGGCCGGATTCTCAACGGAATCGACAAGGCCGGCACATCCAACCCTGTCATCGTCCTGGACGAGATTGACAAGGTGGGCAACGACTACAAGGGCGACCCGTCCTCGGCTCTGCTGGAGGTTCTTGACCCTGAACAGAACGTGGCCTTCCACGACAACTATCTGGACATCGACTACGACCTCTCGAACGTCCTGTTCATCACCACGGCGAACAACATCTCCACGATTCAGTCCGCCCTGCTCGACAGGATGGAGCTGATCAATGTCACAGGCTATCTCGCCGAGGAAAAGATGGAGATCGCGAAGCGTTATCTTGTGCCTAAACAGCTGGAGGAACACGGAATAGGCAAGCGTGAGCTCCGCATCGACAAGGCCGCCCTTGAGCGGATAATCGATGAATATACCCACGAGTCCGGTGTCCGCGGACTTGAGAAGCAGATAGCCAAGGTCGCCCGCGTGACGGCGAAGAAGATCGCCCTCGGCGAGAGTTATCCGACCGTCATCAAGAAGGAACACCTTAAGGAATATCTCGGACTGCCTACCAATTTCCACGACCTTCAGAAGGGCAACGAGGCTCCGGGCGTGGTGACCGGCCTTGCCTGGACGCAGATGGGAGGCGAGATTCTGTTCGTGGAGAGTTCCGTGAGTGGCGGCAAGGGGACGATGACGATGACCGGCAATCTGGGCGACGTGATGAAGGAGTCCGCCACGATAGCCTACCAGTACATCAAGGCTCATCCGCAGCTTGCCAAAATGACATCCGAGGAGTTCGCCGCCAAGGACATCCACGTCCATGTTCCGGAAGGGGCCGTGCCAAAGGACGGGCCGTCGGCCGGCATAACGATGGTCAGCTCTATGGTTTCCGCCCTCCGAGGCGAGGCCGTGAAGCCTGGAATCGCGATGACCGGCGAGATGACGCTGCGGGGCCGCGTGCTTCCGGTCGGCGGCATCAAGGAGAAGATTCTCGCCGCCAAACGCGCCGGTGTCGGCGAGATAGTCATCAGTGAGGACAACCGCAAGGATGTCGAGGACATCAAGCCGATCTACGTCGAGGGGCTCTCGTTCCACTATGTCAAGAACATCGGCGACGTGATTTCGTACATATTCAAAGATTAATTTCTATCTTAGCGGTCGTTAAGGAATCCTTGGAAAAACGCCTTTGGCTCCCAAAGTGTGACAGGCGCTTCCGGGGATTGTAAGACAATCTGTTATGGACGTAAGGATAGAAGAAAGCTGGAAGGAAGCGCTGCAAGGTGAGTTCGACAAACCCTACTTTGCCGCGCTTGCCCGTTATCTGCACTCCGAGAAGGCACAGGGGAAGGTCATCTTCCCGCCGGGCCCGGAGATATTCAAAGCCTTCGAGCTGACCCCTGTCGGTCAGGTCAAGGTCGTGATTCTGGGACAGGACCCCTACCATGGCTTCGGTCAGGCGATGGGCCTGAGCTTCTCGGTTCCTGACAATGTGCCCGCGCCGCCATCCCTCAAGAACATATTCAAGGAGATTGAAAATGACCTTGGGGTGAAGATGAGCGGCCGCCCGAATCTGGAGAAGTGGGCGCGTCAGGGCGTGCTGCTTCTGAACTCCATCCTGACGGTCCGCTCCGGAGAGGCGGCCTCGCACAGCGGAATCGGCTGGCAGCAGTTTACCGACGCCGTCATCCGTTACATCTCAGATAATTGCAGCGGGGTTGTCTTCCTGTTGTGGGGCAATTACGCAAGGAGCAAGAAGGAACTCATCGACACCTCGCGGCACCATGTGCTGGAGGCGGCACATCCGTCTCCGCTGGCCAGAGGGGCGTTCTTCGGCTGCCGTCATTTCTCCAAGGCGAACGAGATACTTTCCGGCGAGGGCAAGGCTCCGGTTGACTGGCAACTGTAATTCACATTAATAGACCCATATCCAAAGAATCATAATGAATCGTACAGCGTTGTTCCCGGGTTCGTTTGACCCGTTCACCTCAGGGCATCTGAACATCCTGACCAGAGCCTTGGCCATCTTCGACGAGGTCGTGGTGGCAGTGGGAATCAATCAGGACAAGCGCGGCTTCTTCACGATGGAGCAGCGCGAGGACATCATCCGTCAGGCCACACGGGGGATGAGAGGGGTGAGAATCGTTCATTACGAGGGACTTACCATCGACATATGCCGTGAGCTCGGAGTCCGCCACATTGTCAGGGGAGTGAGGAATATGACTGACTTCGACAACGAACAGGCGATCGCCGACGCGAACCGCCATCTGGCTCCCGAGGTCGATACCATAATCATTCCTACCGCCCAGGAATATTCCCACATCTCCTCATCGGCCGTGAGGGATGTGGTGCGCCACCGAGGCGACCTGTCGCAGTTCATTCCGGAAGGGGTTGTGTTGCCGGAAGTGAGATGAGAGGACCCGCCGTCATATTCATCGGCCTTTTCCTTTGGCTGTCGCCGGCGTTCCTTTGCGTCGGGCAGATTGACTCGACCCGTCTTGCGGCTTTGGACGGGCGGCTGGAGAAATATTTCCGCACGCTTGAGCCCGAGAGGATCGAGGTGAAGAACCGGGAATGTGACCTGCTTATCGAATCGGCCAAGGATTCGCTCCTGCGCCGCCACATCGCCCTTAAGATTTACGACCACTATCTTGAGTCCCCTGTTATGGGGGATGAGGCGGTGGCTATCCATTTGACGGACAGATGGTTCTCTCCCGGTCTGATCGACATGGGCGGGGATGAGGTGCTGCTGAATGCCAGAGTCTATGCCGACTTCAACCGGCAGTCGCTGTTAGGGATGAAGGCACCGTCCGTTGTTATGGAGACTCCGGAGGGAAACAAGGTTGAGGTCGGCGGCCCCGCTGGTCGCTACCGGGTGCTGTTCTTCTATGACACCGAATGTTCAAAGTGCAAGTTGGAGGCAGTCCTTCTGCGCGCCAAGCTGAACTCGAAAAACTGGCCGATAGACGTTTACGCAATCTACACGGGTGACGATGCCTTAAGCTGGAAGGAGTGGAGGGAGACGAAGTTCGCTGTCCGCGCCCCTGAGACATCGGTCATCCATCTATGGGATCCGGAAGTCGAGTCAGACTACCAGATGAAGTACGGTGTGATCCAGACCCCGAGAATGTTCCTGCTGGACCGTTCCGGGTTCATCATCGGCAGGGGAATGGACACCCGCGCTTTGGAACAGCTCCTCGGGCTTGTCCTTTCCGACGTTTCCTATGAATATGGCAGCGCCTCCTCCGCAGCCTTGATGGACAATCTGTTCGCCTCGTATGACGAGACGGACCGGTCGCCGAGCCTGTCGAAGCGCCCGGACTGCACCCGGATCCTGTCGATGGCCAAAGCCCTTGAGGAGCGCACTCTGGCCAAGGGCGACACCGCTTTCTTCAAGCACCTCGAAGGCGACCTTCTCTACTGGCTCACCTCCCGCCGCGACGAAATCAGCAAAGAGGGCACTCTCCCTTTCATCAATGAATATGTCCTTTCCCGTCCCGGGATCTGGAACACATCTGACGACACCCTCAAGGTCGTGGGCCTTGCCCGTATGATGAAAGACCTGCTGTCCCGTACTCCGGCCGGCTCGCAATTGCCGAGAGCCAGGAACCTTGTGGCGGAGTCCCGGCGTGACGGCCGCCGTTCTTCCGGCCCGGCTCAAGAAAGCCGTTCCCAAAAACCGACGGATGCCGCCGAGTCCATTTCAGGGATTGTTTCGGTCGGGGCGAGCTCTTTTTCCCTTCGCGGATGGACGAAAAATTGGGACCGCTTGCGCAGAAAAGGCGGCTACATAGTGTTCCACACCGACGGCTGCCCGGTCTGCAAGGCCGAACTTGCCGCCGCCGACTCTCTTGGCTTGCGAACCTTGGAAGTGAATGTTGATGAGATAATGCTCCCGGCTCCGGATCTCGCCAAGACCCTCCTTGACACCTTCGACCTCTCCTCAATGCCGTTCATCCTGAAGGTTGACCGCCACGGCGTCATCCGCCGCCGCTACATCTCGTTCCTCCCCGGCCGCTAACCCTGCCGAAGCGACATCTTCTTGTCGAAAAGTTTGCAACGATGAGGAATGGGGAAAGGGTGCTTACGCTTCGCGCCCTATCCGGATGAATGCACCCTTTCCACATTCCTCACCGCCGCAAAAGCTGATAAAACAGCTTCTTACTTCTCTAAATTATTGGATTGTTATATTCTTGTTATAACAATTTGCTCGTATGTTATTGCACTCCGCGTCAAAGTTCCGGAGGGGGATGATGGACATTTACCCGGACAGGGCGCGAAGCGTAAGTCCATCATCCCCCTCCGGAACTTTGACGCCCCGACCAAAAATCTACCCGATTACTTCCTTCAGCACTCGTGTCAGCTGATCCGAGCATGAAGTGCCCCGGCCGTGGCAGTTGACCCCGGACAGGATCTCGACGGCCTTGCCGGCCTCCATTCCTTCCAGAAGCCTCCCGATTGCCTGAAGGTTACCGTCACAGCCTTTGATGTAATGAAGGTTGTGTATCTTGCCGTCAATGAGGTCAAAGTCAATCTGCGCCGAGCACACAATCGCGCTCGGAACCGCTGTTATGTGTCTGACGCCGTCCGCCGTTTTGTCAGACAGTATTTTGAAGTCGTCGCCTATAGCCATTGCTGTAATTATTAAACGTTTAAGTGATTCCTAAAAAATAACTTGGTGCTTTTGTTCGTCTTTTTGGCCTAAAT
>CAVERO010000143.1:0-7115 GCA_963617915.1 Candidatus Methanomethylophilaceae archaeon
GTAAATGTACCTTTTGCATCAGTATTATATGTACCACCTGTAGCACTCCTCTTTATATTGTTCGTATTCAGTAATTGTAAGAAACGGCTTGTAGCCTCCTTCTTCTAATGCATCTAAAGGCGGACACTTACGGTATTCGCGTTCATCATAAAACCGATATTTGCGATAATTCTTTTTGGGCAACACGCCCTCAACAAACTTAACGTATGAAAAAACATCAAATACTGTCTGACGCTCTTCTTGAGATTGTGTTTCTGCAAAATGAGATACAAGCAGTTTATAGATTGAGGATGTAAGGTGGCAATACCAAACAGGATTCAAGCCGTTACGTCTTCCCCAGTCTGAGGACAAGCCAATCGCATAATTCCCATATTTGCCAAGATATGAGTCCATTTCTGAAAAAGGCAAACCACATACGCTTACCATAGGAATAGCCAATTCAGAGTCCTTTCCCTTACCAAAGACATATTCACGGCTATAACCATAGCGCAACCTCTTCTCCTTTAGAATAGAGAAGAAACCTTTTTTGTCGGTTTGATGCCAAAGTATGTTAGAACTCAATCCCATAATCAAATATCAATATAAACTTGTTCTTTTCTATCACAGGCTTCTTTCATTCCAAATAGCACCTCATTGTTAAGCACCTTACCCTTGAACCCTGCGGCTTTCAGCAAAAGGATAGAGCATAGCTTATGGAGTCGTAGGTTCATGGCAAGCATATCCCCCATCTGTGCCCTCAAAGGCTTTTTCTCACTGCTCAGATGGCCGTGGAAAGTGGAGTTTCGTTTGTCAATAGCCGTAGAGTCAGCCTTTGAGAGTGTATAGCCGTATTTTGGAAAACAGAATTCCAGTTTTCTAGCATTAGGCGCAATATTGATGTTATGCGTAATACGATTGCCCAAAATACGCTTGGCATCTTCTGAGAGCCACTCAATAGCATTAAGGGTGTCCAACAGAACGGGAGCCACCTCATTGCTATACTGCTCCTGAGGAACGGTAGGCGGCAAGTCTTCCTCATCCTTCAGGAGAGTAGTTGTGATTGTTTCAAGCGCCACATGGAAGAATGGCTTCTGATACTCTATGTTCATCAAGCTTCCGTCCACAAGCATACTGGTGGCAAGCATCATGTCATTAGTAGTATAGCATAACTGTGATAACCTATTAAAAGCATCCATCGTTACGGAAGCGTCATCGTTATAAAACCACCGCACATTGCCAGTCTGCTGACTCTTTACCTCATCCAGGGCGTACTGCTGGTAAGGATACTGCTGGAGCCAGATTTCCACCATATGGTTGTCTGTGCTCAGAATTTTGAACGGACAATACTTGGTCTTCTGTAATGCGAGAAGTTCAGTGCCTGTAATCTGTGTGAAATCCTGCGTTTCACTGGCTACGTGGAAACAGTAATCTCCATACCGCTTGCCCAACACAAAACCCAAAGCTATAGTGAGTGACAGTACGCGATAATCCATCTCATCAAATGTAACTGGCTCTGTAGACTCAATAATCATCCAGTTCTTGCTATCCACATTGACAGAAAAGAGGTGCATCTTGTGGCCGTCCAGATTGCTGATTATCAGGTTACGAAAATGAATCGCACCAAAGTCATCAGTATAGGGGAAGGCATCTATTTTCAGGAACCACTCATTGCTATCTATTGGGTATATAACACGCCAGTAGTATTCCTTCTCAAGCTGTATAGTTTTCTCTGTGAGTTTGCTGAACCGCAAGTCATAATGCTGGTCTAATGTAACATCCATTTGGATGGTGCCCTCAAAATGAGCATTGTACTGAGGAATGGAATATTCAGCTATTTGCGTTTTAATCGTCAGTTCCGGCAAGTTCGCTGGGATGATTCTGTGACAGACATCACGGCAGTTGGCATCAAACTCTAAGTCCATGTGCCCCGGGGATACACTCAGCCTGTTTATGGCTGGTATGCCCTTGATACCCTCTACTGTACAATTCTCCATATGGAGAACATCGTACATGGCAGAAATTGTGGGTTTAAATATGAACTTAATTGGTTCTGACATTGCTATCTTTTCGCTCTTTGCGGCTTTGCCACTCTATTTACTTACAGCCAGATGTCCCTCACGGGCACTGGGCTGTACCACTTTCCAGCGGAAATCTCTAATGACTGCTTGCAGACATTTGTGCCTGAAGCGGAATATACCTGTTCTTACTTACTACTTTATCTTCACATATTTGTTTCCCTTAAAGGCCTTCTTGAACATGTCTTTTATATCCTTCTCAAGGTCGTTCTTAACCTCTTGCTGAATCTTATCAACCTCTTCTTGAATATGTGCCTGATTCAGTTCTACAAGTTCGTCATAACCTCCAGGATACTCCTTGTTACATTTCTTACATTTGATATAAGTCTTATCCTCGTTATATTCGAAGTCGTCCGCACTTCCGCAAACAACACACCTTAACTGGATAGACCGGTCATAAGACTTCTTCATAACTGCACGTCCTCCTCAAATATATTATCGTCTTTATAATAATCAGACCACGTATAGCGCAAACGCATAGTGTCTGGGTGTCCTTCACAAAGGGCTATATTGTATTCTCTCCTATTCTGGGGTGATATTTCACCTATAAGTCCAAACTCCCATTGAACCATCACCAAATTGTCTGGATTCAGCCATTCCACGTTTACATTCTTAGCTACGGCTTGTCCTGCGTTGAAAATCTTAAGGATGCGGTTGCCACGGGTTCGTGACGGTATGATATTGCCCCGGATCTTAGCTCGCTTTCTCTCTATGGCTTCCTGCTTCAATTTCTCAACTTGAAGAGTCATATACTCTTCGCTTACAGGGCTTGTTCCATTTATTTCTTCTTCTGCTGCTTTTGAGGGGTATTCGATAGCATTGACAGCTTTCAAAAAAGTGTTGCGTTTACGCTCCCATGTCGTATCTGACATTGCGGGTAAAACAAAGATATTAGTGAGTGTATTCTTTAACTCATTCATTCTGGCTTCCACCTGTGGAGCATCAACTTTTAAGAAAATGGTATGATCATCTAAGACACCACACATTTCCTCTTTCTTCATATCTTTTGTGAGAATTGAGCAATAATCGGTTTGGAGCACCCACGCAGCCCCCATCTCATTCAGCGATACGGCACTCTCGTAATAACGTGGTGACTGGATGAAAATCACGAACAGCTCATGATCCGTGAATAATTGTCTTAGACTCGCAAAGATGTCTTTACTCAGACCTATCCAATAATCAGGAATTGAACTGCAAAACAGTGTTTTATTATCAAAACCTAAGCTCTCCAATAGTGTAACTAAAGCCTCCACAAATTCAATATCCTTAGAGGAATGGCTTATAAACACCATTGGTGTCTTCACAACGGGTGTAACATTTGTATTGGTGTTCTGAATATTCCCTGTGTACTGCATAAGAACTAGATATGAAGGACTAATAGAATCATAAATATGAGCAAGGACAAAACAGTTGCCTTCCTTCTCTGCATTCACGAATATCTGAAAGTCAGGGTCATTCTTCAAAGAGGCAAATGATTTGAAATAGACGTATGCACTGTCATACCAGTTATGGTATGCCTTGCATTCTGCTCCATTTCGCTTCATCTCTGGCGTATTCTCTCTAAGGGAGAGATACTTCTGATGAAGGTCTTCTATTTGCTCACGTTCTGTCATATTGGTTCTCGTCTTTTGCGCTTTTGCGCTTTCGCGCTCATGTCAGGAATTTGGCTCCTGTAAGATAATCCAGCCTGTAGCCAGATTGTGATATTTCTTCTACACCAGTGATAGAGAAACTACGGCGCAGAGGGCTGTGTCCGTGGAAAGCAGCGCGTTCCATGCGCCCTTGCGGTCGTTTCGGAAGAAGAAGAGCTTGACCGGGATGCCATCCAGTGTGGCGGTGACCTCGCAGCAGTAGAATTTGTAATGCCTGGAGTACTTGATATGGTCTTTCCGTTTGGATTCCCTGGCTATGATGGCATTCGCCGTCATGGCCCCTTCCTCCGTGTCGTACTTGGTTTTCGACATCTTGACCATACCGATAAGGTGGCAGCCTATCCTTCTGGACATCACGAACCTGACCAGCTCCTTGCAGGTGAACCAGCTGTCCACGAGCAGGTAGTCAAAACGGAGGCCCTCAAGGAGGGCCCTCTTGATCATCCGGATGGTATTCTCAAGTTTGCTGACGAAGTACTCGTCCGCCCTCTTCGCGGCGCGGTTCTCCGCATCGCGCTCCTTGCTGTAACGGGCGTCCGACTCTTTCTGCGAGAGGCCGTGCGGCTTGGCGGGGCGTTTGCCCATCTCCCTCTGGAGGGTGAAATGTAAGCGTCCACTTCTCCAACCCATTGATTCTCAATGGGCGATTTGGTGAAGTTTTATGATTTTCTCTGATTAATGGTATTTACAGGGTGCAGTAGCACGGCAGGAGGCCGGTAAGGTCGTCGCCATCTCTGTGCGATTTCAGACTGTTCAGCAGATGCCTCAGGTATTTGCCCGGGTCGATGTCGTTCAGACGGCAGCTCTCGATCACCGAGTACATGAAGGCGTTGTCAGCGGCCGAGCTCTCGCTCCCGATGTTGCCCGCGTTGCGCAGGTTCATCTTGAGCTTGCGCACCGTCTGTTCAGAGATGTTGTTCGATATCTCCACATCGCCGCTCTCCAGCACGCGCTTCATCGCCGCCCATTCCGACCGGGCATATCTGTAGAACTTCCAATAATCATAGCCCTCGTCTTCACAGAACTTCCGCATCGAGCGTCCTCTGCCGTACCGGGAATAATGCCGCAGCGCTGCAGCGTAGTCTACCGAGTCTGTCTTCGGCGCAACTGTCGTTTGATTTGTCGTTTCCATTTTGCCTTTCGTTTTTTCGGCAAAGATGGTGGCTAACCTTCAATAGCCAAGGCGGAGAAGTGGACGCTTACTCTATTGCAACCCTTTATGGGACGGCAATATGACTTCGTTTATTTGTGGACAGTGAGGATTCGAACCTCAACACTTATTCAAGTGGCAGCAGAAACTCACTATATTGAAATTATCAACAAAACGCTAATCTCATCATCTCTGTCGACCTGTCCAGAACTGCTGCAGTCCACCCAAAGAAGATTTGATTAAAATGTGTCATATAATTTAGTCTGTCAATTTAGTTAAAAACACTGATACATCCCATACAGATTGTAAATGGATGGACAGTTGCACAACCAAACAATAAGATTAGCGTTGCATTGATAACGCAAACAGAGCAAACTAAACCTCTTTCCTCCACACCATCTTGTTCACTACGCCGACGTAAGACTGGATGATGCGGACGACCTTCGTGGAGACATTCTCGTCGGTGTAGTCAGGAACAGGGAGTCCCGGATGTTCGTCGTGGATTAGGGCGACGGCGGTGTCGACGGACTGGAGGAGGCCGGTGGTGTCGATGCCGCTAAGGACGAAGCAACCTTTGTCCAGGGCCTCGGGGCGTTCAGTGCTGGTGCGGATACAGACGGCTGGGAACGGGTGTCCTACAGAGGTGAAGAATGAGGATTCTTCAGGGAGGGTGCCGCTATCGCTTACCACTGCGAAGGCGTTCATCTGAAGGCAATTGTAGTCGTGGAAGCCGAGGGGCTCGTGCTGGATTACTCTGCGATCCAATTGAAAGCCCGAGGATGCCAAACGGTTACGGCTGCGAGGGTGGCAGCTGTAGAGGATAGGCATATCGTATTTCTCGGCCATCTTGTTGATGGCTGTGAAAAGGCTGAAAAAGTTCTTCTCTGTGTCGATGTTTTCCTCGCGGTGGGCGCTGAGAAGAATGTACTTTCCTTTCTCGAGGCCGAGCCTCTTATGGATGTCGCTGGCCTTGATCTCGGCGAGGTTGTTGTGCAGAACCTCGGCCATCGGGCTTCCCGTGACATAAGTCCTCTCTTTAGGTAGCCCACAATCGGCGAGGTAGCGGCGGGCGTGCTCGCTGTATGCCATATTCACATCGGAGATGATGTCCACGATGCGGCGGTTGGTCTCCTCCGGGAGACACTCGTCCTTGCAGCGGTTGCCGGCTTCCATGTGGAAAATGGGGATATGGAGGCGTTTGGCTCCGATGACGCTGAGGCAGGAGTTGGTGTCGCCGAGAACAAGGACTGCGTCAGGCTTGGTGGCTACCATCAGTTTGTACGAGCAGTTGATGATGTTGCCGCAGGTTGCGCCAAGATCATCTCCAACCGCATCCATATAGACTTCCGGCTCTGCGAGTTTTAGGTCGCGGAAGAAGATTCCGTTGAGATTGTAATCGTAGTTCTGGCCGGTGTGGGCAAGGATGGTGTCGAAGTAGGTGCGGCATTTGTCGATGACTGCTGCGAGGCGGATGATCTCGGGGCGTGTGCCGACGATGATGAGGAGTTTCAGCTTTCCGTTATCCTGGAAATGGATGTCGCTATAGTCGAATTTCGGAGTCATAATTTCTTTTGTTTTGTTGCGCAAGGTCATTTCGACAAGCTCAATGACCATTATCGACTTTATCGAAGTAGGTGTCCGGACGGTCGGGGTCGAAGATTTCGTTGCAGTACATTACCGTGACGAGGTCTTCGGTGTCGGAGAGATTGATAATGTTATGGGTGTAGCCCGGGAGCATAATGACGGACTGGATCTTATCCCCACTGACTTCGTAGTTCAGGACTTCGTCAGTTCCTTCCTTGCGCATCTGGATGAGGCCGTGGCCCTTAACAACTATGAACTGCTCCCATTTACTGTTGTGCCAGTGTTCGCCTTTGGTGATGCCGGGCTTGGAGATGTTGATGCTGACCTGTCCGCAATTCAGAGTGTGAACCAGCTCAGTAAATGAGCCACGGGCATCAGTGTGCATCTTCAGGTCGAAGATGGCCTTCTCTTTCGGAAGGTAGCTCAGGAAGGTGGTCATCAGGCGGTGGCCGAAGCTGTCCTTTGGTAGGGCCGGAGCTTCGTACGGCCCGGCGGTACAGGTCATTTCGACAGGCTCAATGACCGTTTCGGCGGGTTCAGGAGCCGTATGTATCGAGCGGGCGAACTGATGCAGGAGATCCACTATCTCCCCGAGAGTAGCCTTGTGCGTAACCGGGCAATAGCAGTAGCGGCCAGATGCCCGATCAGGTCGGGCATGACGATTGTCGTCATTGC
>CAVERO010000144.1:0-7111 GCA_963617915.1 Candidatus Methanomethylophilaceae archaeon
AGAAGCGGTCGAACCTGAAGTTTTTCACTCTCAAACCTTCAAACAAACAAATCAGAACAGCTTCTTAATATTTTAGAAATTATGCAATATTTTTGCCCAATTATCGAAAAATATACATATATTTGCAACAAGTTTTGAATAAATATGCTTTACCATGAAAGGGAAACTTGAACGGCAAAGGGTGATAAGAGAGATCATCAAGGACAATAAGGTCTCCAATCAGGAAGAACTGTCCACGTTGCTGGAGCAGCGCGGCCTAAGTGTGGCTCAGGCGACATTGTCAAGGGATATCCGGGAGATGAGAATAACAAAGTTGCATGACGGGAACGGCTATAGTTACACTCTTCCCCAGCCTGGAATGTTGCGCAACAGCCTTCGCGATTCTTCCATGACATCCGACAGCATCGACAGCCTTGAGTATTCAGGTTCGATGGCCGTGATCAAGACACGCCCGGGTCATGCAGGGATGATCGCCTCTGTCATTGACGAGGGACATCTTCCGGCGGTCATGGGGACTTTGGCGGGGGATGACACGATCCTGCTTGTTCTGAGGGAAGGATTCACGCACGATGATGTGACAGTGTCCCTCTCCGCGATATTCAAAGGCATTGAAGGCAAAAGGGTTAATTAAAAAGACTTAACGAACATTACAAAAGATGACGCAGGACGAATTGACTGTTGAGGTCGCTTCTGACAAGCACCTCATTTATGTCGATGAGATTCTAAAGACAATAGAGGATGCGGCCAAGGTGAGAGGCACCGGCATCGCGAAAAGGAAGCCGGAATATGTTGCCCAGAAAATCAAGGAGGCCAAGGCCGTGATCGCTCTTCAAGGTGAAAGATTCGCCGGATTCAGCTACATAGAGACTTGGGAGCACAGGCAGTACGTGACGACCTCCGGACTGATTGTGCACCCGGATTTCCGTGGCCTGGGGCTGGCCAAGAGGATCAAGGACCTGACCTTCTCGCTGGCGCGCACCCGCTGGCCTCATGCGAAGATATTCAGTCTCACAAGCGGAGCCGCTGTGATGACGATGAACACCCAGCTTGGCTACAAGCCGGTGACCTTCGCCGAACTGACCAACGACGAGGCTTTCTGGAAGGGCTGCGAGGGCTGCATCAATGTGGATGTGCTCAAGCGCACCGACAGGAAGTACTGCATCTGCACCGGTATGCTCTTCGACCCCGAGGAGCACCTTCCGGCGAAGATTCCTCAGGATGTCCTCGAAAGGATCCGCAGAATCGACGCGGCCGAGAATGACAACAAAAAGGATTATTGATATGGGAAAGAAGAAAGTAGTGGTCGCTTACAGCGGCGGCCTTGACACATCGTTCACTGTGATGTACCTCGCCAAGGAAAAAGGCTACGAGGTCTATGCCGCGTGCGCCGACACGGGCGGCTTCAGCGCGGAGCAGCTGAAGGACAACGAGAAGCGCGCCTACGAACTCGGGGCGAAGGAATATGTCACCCTCGACGTGACCCGGGAATATTACGACAAGAGCCTCCGTTACATGATCTACGGCAACGTGCTGAGGAACGGGACGTACCCGATTTCGGTTTCCTCCGAGAGGATATTCCAGGCCATGGCCATCGCCCGCTATGCCAAGTCCATAGGAGCCGACGCCATCGCTCACGGCTCGACGGGAGCCGGCAACGACCAGGTACGTTTCGACATGACCTTTCTTGTGATGGCTCCGGGAATCGAAATCATCACCCTGACGAGAGATATGGCTCTGACCCGCCAGTTTGAGGTCGATTACCTCAATGAGCACGGATTCAAGGCTGATTTCAAGAAACTTAAATACTCCTACAACGTCGGTCTCTGGGGTACTTCCATCTGCGGAGGCGAGATTCTGGACTCCACGCAGGGACTTCCGGAGGAGGCCTATTTGAAGCAGATCGACAAGGAAGGTTCAGAGACCATCGAGATTGAGTTCGAGAAAGGTGAGATCGCTTCCGTGAACGGAGAGGCATTCGCCGACAAGGTGGCCGCCATCCAGAAGATCGAGTCCATCGCCGCTCCTTACGGCATCGGACGCGACATGCACGTGGGGGACACCATCATCGGCATCAAGGGACGTGTCGGCTTCGAGGCCGCCGCTCCGATGCTGATCATCGCCGCCCACAAGTTCCTGGAAAAGTTCACCCTGAGCAAGTGGCAGCAGTACTGGAAGGACCAGGTCTCCAACTGGTACGGGATGTTCCTGCACGAGAGCCAGTACCTTGAGCCTGTGATGAGGGACATCGAGGCGATGCTGCAGAGCAGCCAGAGGAACGTGACGGGCAAGGTGACGATGGAACTTCGTCCTTGGTCGTTCTCTACTGTAGGCGTGGATTCTCCGTGCGACCTTGTGAAGACCAAGTTCGGTGAGTACGGCGAGATGCAGAAAGGCTGGACCAGCGAGGATGCCAAGGGCTTCATCAAGGTCACTTCCACTCCGCTCCGCGTTTACTACACCGCCCACAAAGACGAGGGCGAGAGGCTCGAAAAGGAACTGTAGCCGTCGGCTTTTGAATTGAAAGATAAGAATTATATTGATGAATTCAAAAGAGCATATCAAAGTCGGAATCGTGGGTGCCGCCGGCTACACGGCGGGTGAGCTTCTGCGCATTCTGGCGAATCATCCGAACGCCAAGGTGGTCTTCGCGCAGAGCGGAAGCCACGCCGGCGAGCCGGTCTGGTCGGCGCATCAGGACCTGCTGGGGGAGACAGACCTGAAATTCTGTGCCGACGCTCCGGTGGAACTGGCTGACGTGATATTCCTTTGCTCGGGTCACGGAAAGTCAAAGGGATTCGTGCATTCCCTGCCGGAAAGTTACAAGGGGGCGATCATCGACCTGAGCAACGACTTCCGTCTTGCGGCCGACGCGGAGGATTTTGTCTATGGCCTTCCTGAGGCGTTCAGGGGCAGGATTTTGAAAGCAAGGCATATTGCTAATCCGGGATGTTTCGCCACGTCCATCCAGCTGGCGCTTCTGCCGATGGCAAAGGCCGACAGGCTGCCGGAAATCCATGTGACCGGAATCACCGGCTCCACGGGTGCCGGCCAGGCCCCGTCAGAAACCACTCATTTCAGCTGGAGGGCGAACAATCTCTCCGTTTACAAGCCCTTCACCCACCAGCACTTGGGCGAGATAGGGGAGACCCTGCACACCCTTGCGCCGAGTTACGGAGGCGAACTGAACTTCGTCCCGGTCCGGGGTGACTTCACAAGAGGAATCCTGGCTTCGGTCTATTTTGACTGCGACCTTTCCGAGGAAGAAGCCGTGGCTCTGTACAAGGATTACTATAAGGACGAGCCTTTCGTCCACATGATAGACACCAATCCTGACCTCAAGATGGTGGTGAACACTAACAAATGCGTGCTGAATGTCCGCAAGTATGGTCGCAAGCTCCACGTGGTCAGCATCATAGACAATCTGGTTAAAGGTGCCTCCGGGCAGGCGGTCGAGAACATGAACCTCATCTTCGGCCTTCCCGAGGACACCGGCCTTCACCTGAAAGGCACACGGTTTTAATGTTCACTTCGACAGGCTCAGTGACCATGTTGTCCGGTTGCCGAGCTTGTCGAAGCACTGACAATGTTTGAAACCACTTTGCTACGGTTGCCGAGCTTGTCGAAGCACTGACAGTGTTTGAAACCACTTTGCTACGGTTGCCGAGCTTGTCGAAGCACTGACAATGTTTGAAACCACTTTGCTACGGTTGCCGAGCTTGTCGAAGCACTGACAGTGTTTGAAACCACTTTGCTACGGTTGCCGAGCTTGTCGAAGCACTGACAATGTTTGAAACCACTTTGCTACGGTTGCTGAGCTTGTCGAAGCATTGAGCTTGTCGAAGCACCGAAGCACCCGAACGAACAAAAAATAAAGACAATGAACTTATTCGACGTTTACAGCCTCTTTGACGTGACTCCGGTCAAAGCCAAAGGCACCAGAATCTGGGATGGCAAAGGACAGGAGTACCTTGACCTCTACGGAGGCCACGCCGTCATCTCGGTCGGCCACTGCCACCCTAAATACGTGGCCGCGATAACCGAGCAGTTGAACAGAATCGGTTTCTACTCCAACAGCGTGAAGAACCCTCTTCAGGTCGAACTCGCCCGCAAGATCGGCGAACTCTCCGGCCTCGAGGACTATTCCCTCTTCCTGATCAACTCGGGAGCGGAAGCCAACGAGAACGCCCTCAAACTGGCCTCTTTCCACACCGGGAAGGACAGGATAATAGCCTTCAAGGGAGCCTTCCACGGAAGAACCTCCGGAGCCGTCGCCGTCACCGACAATCCGAAATATTCAGCCCCGTTCAACTCGCATCACAACGTCACATTCCTGCCTCTGAACGACATTGAGGCCGTGAAGGCCGAACTCGCCAAGGGCGATGTGGCGGCTGTGATCATCGAGGGGATACAGGGCGTGGGCGGAATCGTCATTCCTGACGACCGGTTCATGAGGGACCTGCGTCAGGCCACCAAGGAGGCCGGCGTGGTTCTCATTCTGGACGAAATCCAGAGCGGCTACGGCCGCAGCGGCAGATTCTTCGCCCACCAGTGGGCCGGAATCAAGCCGGACATCGTCACGATGGCCAAGGGCATGGCGAACGGCTTCCCGATCGGCGGAGTCCTCATCTCGCCAGAGTTCGAGGCCACCAAGGGAATGCTCGGCACGACTTTCGGCGGCAACTACCTTGCGATGGCCGCCGCTAACGCCGTCGCTGAAATATTCAAAGAAGAGAACCTCGTGGCGAATGCCCTGGAGGTCGGGGAGTATCTCAAGAACTCCATTCCTGCTTCTCCAAGGATTAAGGAGGTTCGCGGCCGCGGCCTGATGGTCGGCATCGAATTCAACGAGCCGATCGCGGAGATCCGGGGGAGGCTCCTTTACGAAAAGCACATATTCACAGGCGTTTCCGGCAAGAACATGATCCGCCTTCTTGCCCCGCTGACCCTCACCAAGGCGGACGTGGACATATTCATCAAAGCATTGAAGGAAGTATTATGAGAAGTTTTTTTCACGTTGATGACATAGGCGACCTCGGCAAGGCCCTTGAGGAGGCGAAGCAGGTCAAGGCGACTCCGTTCGCATGGCAGAATTTGGGTAAGAACAAGACGATCATCCTGATATTCTTCAACAGCAGCCTCCGCACCCGCCTGAGCAGCCAGAAGGCGGCCATGAATCTGGGAATGAACTCGATAGTCCTCAATGTCAACGGCGACAGCTGGAAGCTTGAGACCGAGATGGGCGTGGTGATGGACGGCGACAAGCCGGAGCATCTGCGCGAGGCGATTCCCGTCATCGGCAGCTACTGCGACATCATCGGAGTGCGCTCGTTCGCCGGCCTGAAGGACAAAGCCTTCGACTACAACGAAACCATTCTCCGTCAGTTCATTGAATATTCCGGCAAACCCGTCATAAGCCTTGAGTCGGCCACGGTCCATCCGTGCCAGGCTTTCGCGGACCTCATAACAATCGATGAATATAAAAGCGTCACCCGTCCGAAGGTGGTTCTGACCTGGGCGCCTCATCCGAGGGCTCTGCCTCAGGCCGTGCCTAACTCTTTCGCCGAGTGGATGAACGCCGCCGACGTGGATTTCGTCATCACGCAGCCGGAAGGCTATGAGCTTGATCCGCGTTTCGTCGGCAAGGCACGCGTGGAGTACGACCAGCTGAAGGCTTTCGAGGGGGCTGATTTCATCTACGCCAAGAACTGGTCCTCCGTCTCGCACTATGGCCAGATTCTCAGCCAAGACCGTTCCTGGACAGTCGGCTCACGTCAGATGGCCGTCACCAACAACGCCTACTTCATGCACTGCCTCCCGGTGAGAAGGAATATGATCGTGACCGACGAGGTGATAGATTCCCCTCGCAGCATCGTCATCCCGGAGGCCGCCAACCGTGTTGTCTCCGCACAGGTCGTGATGAAACGGATGCTTGAGGAGCTTCAGTAAATTTTTGAATATGATAAAAGAATCATTGAATATAATCAAGGTAGGGGGCGCGATTGTGGAGAATGAGGAGTCTCTGCAGGCTCTTCTGATGTCGTTTTCAAGTCTTAAAGGCAGGAAGATCCTCGTGCACGGCGGCGGCAAGATCGCCACTGAGGTGGCCGCCAAGTTAGGTGTAGAGACCCAGATGATCGATGGCCGCAGGATTACCAGCGCAGAGATGCTGAAAGTCGTCACGATGGTCTATGGCGGACTTGTCAACAAGAATCTTGTCGCCCGTCTGCAAGCCCTCGGAGTGAATGCCATCGGCCTCACCGGAGCTGACCTGAACCTGATAATGAGCGTTAAAAGGCCTGTCCAGCCAATCAATTTCGGCTATGTGGGCGATGTCAAGTACGTCAATGCCAAGGCCTTGGAGACCCTTCTGGAGTCCGGAGCCGCTCCGGTTCTCGCTCCGCTGACCCACGACAAGGAAGGCACGATGCTGAACACCAACGCCGACACCATCGCCTCGTCCGTGGCGCGTGCTCTGGCCCCGGTCTATGACGTGACCCTGACATATTGCTCGTCCACCCCTGGCGTGATGAAAGACCTGAACGACCCACAGAGCGTGATCCCGACCATCACCGGCTCCGATTTCGCCCCGATGGTCGCTGACGGCACCATCTCCGAAGGCATGATTCCGAAACTTCAGAACGCCTTCGAGGCCATCAACTCCGGAGTTTCCAGAGTAGTCATCACCTCCGCCTCTGCCCTGGACTCCGGCACCGCCATCATCGCCGACCCCGAGACTGATGACTAGTTTTCAAGAAGTCTTTGGGCTGGATGTGAGTCGCCTTCTTCGTTTTTTTTGCTATAGTTTAGAGTTCCGCTGCACACCAAACTCTGCACGCTTGAAGCGGCGCGTAACTTCGACTTCAAGGGCTGCCTTGAGCGGACACGCTGCTCCGACCTCAAGGCATGGAAGAAACAGAATCTTCCCGAAAACCTTGCGGCCAAACGAGTACGTGTACTCGGAAATGCAGTTTGAAAGCGTGACCATGAAATAATGTTTAACTTAACACCCTAATAAAATATTGAAGAGTTCCTTGTCAATCTAAATAATTTCCTTACATTTGTATTGACTAACGTTATTTGGAAAAAGGAAAGTAAAAGCAAGCATCTTTTC
>CAVERO010000145.1:0-7107 GCA_963617915.1 Candidatus Methanomethylophilaceae archaeon
CTCTGTCACTGGAGTTCGAGTCTTCATGGGGAGTTCTTGTCAGAACCAGCCGGACCCAGTGGGACTCCTACAAGTACGGCGCTCCGACCGGGAAGAACCGGCTTTCCTACGGCGTTCCGCTGACGCTTTCGAACTCCGACGCCCAGGACATCCTTCTGCCCGGGATGACCACCACAATGTACCACTCGCATTTCTGGACAGCGTGGTTCGCCGACCTGAATTACGGTCCGGCGGCTTCATGCGAGCAGTCCGGCGCTTTCAAGGCTGTCTGCGAGTCGGCTGACAAATGGATCAGGATGGGGGTTGACGGCTTCCGCCTGGACGCCGTCAAGCACATCTACCACAACGCCGGTTCGGAGGAGAATCCGACTTTCTTGAAGAAGTTCTATGACCATTGCAACGCCACTTACAAGTCAGCCGGCGGGAAGGGAGAGTTCTATATGGTGGGCGAGCAGTTCAGCGACGCCTCCGAGGTCGCTCCATATTACAAAGGTCTGCCGGCATTCTTCGAGTTCAGTTTCTGGTGGAGACTCAAGGAAAGCATCAACAACGGCAGCGGTAGTTCGTTTGTCGGGACTATCCAGAGCTATCAGAAGCTTTACTCCGGCTACCGTTCCGACTACATCGAGGCCACCAAGCTGTCCAACCACGATGAGGACAGGGCCGGCAGCGACCTTGGCGGGAGTGTCGCAAAGATGAAACTCGCCGGGGCCGTGCTCCTCACCGCCGGCGGCCAGCCGTACATCTACCAGGGCGAGGAACTCGGCTACAAGGGAACCAAATCAGGGGGCGATGAATATGTCCGCACCCCGATGATGTGGAATGCGGACGGGTCTTCCCTCGCCGACGGCAAACTGGGGGGCAAGGTGGACAGGTCAATGCTCACGGCCTCGATCTCGGTCGAGAGCCAGGCGAAGGACGACGATTCCATCCTGAATCTCTACCGGAAGTTCGGAGTGCTGAGGGATGAGTACAAGGCCTTGGCGAAAGGCTCGTTCGATTACTGTCCGGCCGCGGCCTCCGCAAGCGCGGTCTCTGCCTGGTACCGGTCGTATGATGATCAGAAAGTTCTGGTCATCCACAATTTCTCCGGCGGCAACGCCACGGTGAGCCTCGCCTCCGACAGCCTTGACAATGCCATAGCCACCAACGGAACGGTCAAAGTGAACGGCTCCAAGGTAACTTTGGGAGCATATTCATCAGTCGTTTTTCTGCAATAAGTTATCTGTCAAAATATGAGACGCACGCTATCATTCTTGCTGACCGCTCTTGTGGCATTCTCCTGCGCCCCGAAGGCGAAGGTGGCCGTGGAAGAACCCGACTGGACCCGGAACGCCGTGGTCTATGAGTTGAACACCCGTCAGGCGACCGCGGAGGGCACATTCGCCGCCGCCGAGAAGAAACTTCCGGATCTCAAGGAACTGGGAGTGGATGTGGTCTGGCTGATGCCCGTCTATCCGATCGGCGAGAAAGGCCGCAAGGGGACCCTTGGCTCGTACTACGCCATCAAGGACTACTGCGACATCAACCCCGAGTTCGGAACCCTTCAGGATTTCGACCGCTTCGTCGGGACGGCTCACGACCTCGGACTCAAGGTCATAATCGACTGGGTGGCCAACCACACCTCCCCGGATCATCCGTGGGTCACGGAGAAGCCTGCGGACTGGTACGTCCGCGACGCGGAGGGCAACACGATTGTCGAATACGACTGGACGGACATCGCCAAGCTCAACTACGGCTCGAAGGAAATGCGCGCAGAGATGGAAAAGTGCATGCGTTTCTGGCTGGACAGGGGGATCGACGGATTCCGCTGCGACGTGGCCTATCAGGTGCCGCAGGACTTCTGGGCGGATGCTTTCTCGAAGTTCAGGTCTGAATATTCCCGAAGGCTCTACTTCCTCGCCGAAGGAGAGGAGGCGTGGCTGCACGAGGCCGGTTTCGACGCCACCTACGCCTGGAAACTTCACCATCTGCTGAACGACATAGCGCAGGGAAAGGCTGACGCCGACAGCCTTGTACGCTATGTGGAGTGGAACGCCGCGGCCTATCCGTCAAATGGCTGCAGGCTCTCGTTCACTTCCAACCACGACGAGAACTCCTGGAGCGGTACTGAATATGAAAGGATGGGGGACGCATGGAAGGCCATGGCCGTCCTCTGCTGGACTCTCCCGAACGCCCAGCCGCTGATTTACACCGGCCAGGAGGTCGGCTACAACCATCGTTTCGAGTTCTTCGAGAAAGATCCGATGCCGGACTGGCGCCACAACGCCACCACGGATTTCTATGCTTACCTTAACAAGGTCAAGCACGCGCACCCGGCTCTCAACTCTGACAATCCTGACTTTGAAGTGATTTCCTGCACGGATTCCGAATTGGTCTTCAAACGTAGTCTTGACAGAGACAGCGTTCTTGTCAGCGTTCAGCTTAAGTCTCCGTGGAACTGGCGGATAGACGTTCCCGAAGCAAGGGTCTCGCACCTTGAGCCGCCGAGCTGGTGGGTGGGGATGAAGACTCCGCTCCAGCTGATGGTCCACGGCGATGCCATCGCTGACTACGATGTCAGAATCGAGGGCGATGGAGTAAGCGTCAAGGAGATTCATAAGGCCGAAAGTCCTGATTATCTTTTTGTTGACGTGGCCGTCAGCCCTTCGGCCAAGCCCGGAGAGTACGGAATCATATTCACAAAGGATGGGGAATCCTTCCGCTGTCCTTATCAGATTGCAGCGAGGGAGGAAGGCTCCGCCGAGAGGGGAAGTTTCACGACTGCGGATCTTGTCTATCTGATCTGCCCTGACCGTTTTGCGAATGCCGACAAAGGGAATGACAACACCGATGACACCGCCGAGAAGGCTGACCGCAGCGAGCCGTTCGGCCGCCACGGAGGTGATCTTCAAGGTATTATCGACCATCTGGACTATGTGGCGGATCTTGGTGCGACGGCCATCTGGTGCACCCCGCTTCTGTTGGATGACCAGCCTCGGGAGTCCTACCACGGCTATGCCTGCGGCGACTACTACCGCATCGACCCTCGTTTCGGCAGCAATTCCCAGTACAGGGAATATGTCGCCAAGGCTCACGGGAAGGGTCTCAAGGTGATAATGGACATAGTCACAAACCACTGCGGCACAGGCCATTGGTGGATGAAGGACCTGCCGTTCAACGACTGGATCCACCAGTTTCCTGAATATACAGGCTCGAACATCGCATTCTCTTCGGCGATGGACCCGAACGCCTCACGGTACGACGCCAACCTTCAGGTCAGCGGCTGGTTCGTGCCTTCGATGCCGGACATGAATCTTGACAACCCGTTCCTGCTGAAATACTTCCAGCAATGGGCCGTTTGGTGGACGGAATATTCAGGGCAGGACGGTCTGCGCGTGGACACCTACCCTTACAACGAGAAAGTCCCGATGAGCCGGTGGTGCGAGGCGGTGTTGAATGAATATCCCAACCTCAACATTGTGGGGGAGTGCTGGGACACCAACATCGACCAGCTTGCCTACTGGCAGGGGGGCAACGCCAACCGTGACGGTTTCGACTCCCATCTTCCGTCCATTATGGATTTCCCTCTTCAGGAGGCCATTAACGCCGCTCTTTGCGAGGATGATCCGCAGTGGGGGCAGGGAATGGTACGGGTATATTCAGCCCTTTCTCACGACGCGACCTATCACGATGTGTCCAGGATGCTGACATTCCTGTCCAACCACGACCATTACCGTGTGGCCGACGCTTGGAGGCAGAATCCGGACAAGTTGAAGATTGCCTGCGCCCTTCTGGCCACTGTCCGCGGAATCCCGCAGATCTTCTACGGTGACGAGATGGGATTCGCCACCGGCAAGACCTACAAGAGCGACGGCGAATTGAGAATGGATTTTCCTGGCGGCTGGGAAGGCGACAAGGTTGACTTGTTCACGGAAGAAGGCAGAGCTTCTGCCACTGTTTCGGTAGGAGGAAAGACAATCCCGCAGGGACAACTGGCCGAGCTTCACGACTATGCCAAGACCCTGTTCCGGTGGAGAAAAGGCAAGGAGGTGATCCACGGCGGCCGCACGATGCATTTCCTCGGCCGTGACAACACCTATGCCTTCTTCCGCTACAACGACACCGACAAGGTTTTCGTCTTTGTGAACAACTCCCCGGAGCCGAGGAATATTCCGTGGTCTCATTACTCCGAGATCGCCGCTGACCTGAAAGACGGCCGCGACGTCCTCACCGGCGAGACCGTCCGGATTTCCGACTCCACCGTCGTCCCTCCTTCCACCGCCCTTGTCGTGGAATATTGATTGATAAGCTGTTTTGGAATGATTCCTCTCTTTTCTTACACGGCCTTTCCGGCCATTTTCATCTTCGTCATCGGTCACGTAGCTACTGCTACGCTCCCTCTTCCGAAGCCGAAACTGTCTCGGATAATCCGCATAATAAAATTCGGGAATCATTCCAAAACAGCTTCTGAGAAGCTGTTTCGAAAACTATTTCGTGCGTCCGACAAGGCGGTCGGCGAAATCACGCAACTTTTCCAATCTTTCCCCTTCGCAGATGCCGGAAAGACATCCTAGAGCCTTTTCTGTCAGCTCGACGATGGCCTTTCTGGCATCATCGCCGACGTTGAGGGCGTTGTAGATGCCCTTGACCCTCTCGATTTTGGCGGCTTTCTCCTCATCGCTGACGGCTTTCACCGACATCGCTGCCAGAAGGTCTTTGCGGACGGTCTCGTCCGCTTTTTCGAAAGCCCTCACGGTAAGCCAGCTTTTCTTCCCGTTGAGGATGTCCCCCCCGATCGGCTTCCCGAAGACTTTAGTGTCGCCATAAGCGTCAAGGTAGTCATCGGCCACCTGAAAGGCCAAACCAAGGTTGTACCCATATTCATAAAGGCCTTCGCAGTCCTTCTGTGGCGCTCCGGCGATGATGGCTCCCATCTTTGCGGCGCAGGCTATGAGTACGCTCGTCTTCAGGCCGATCATATTCATATAGTCTTGTATCTGAATTGTTTGCAGACGCTCGAAATCCATGTCGTACTGCTGCCCCTCGCACACCTGGGCCGCAGTTTTTGAGAACAGGCTCAAGATGTCTCCCACAACCCCGTGGGGGGCTTTTGCGATGCGGGCATAGCTGTCAATGCACATCACGTCTCCTGAAAGGATTGCCGTGTCCGAGTTCCACTTCTTCCAGACGGTGTCCACTCCTCTGCGCAGTGGCGAGCGGTCCATGATGTCGTCGTGGATAAGCGTGAAGCTGTGGAAAACCTCGATTCCCGCCGCCGGCTCCAGAATCTCCGGAGTCAATTCATCCTTGTACAATGAATATGCTGTCAGACAGAGCGTAGGGCGGATCCGTTTCCCCCCGATGGCGATCATATACCTTAGCGGATCGTAAAGCCCCGAAGGCTCGGGCGAGAACTTGATTTCCGTGAAAAGATTCTTGACGGCTGCGTCAATGGTTTCCTGTGTCAGCATCGTTTGTCGTTTTTAGGAACGTAAAGATAGGAATTAATAATGGAATATTTGTATCTTTGCAGCCGCAAAAAGGGTCCGGACCTCTGACAAAGGAACGGCCCTGTGTTCTTGAAACCACGTTAAAAACAAGAGGAAAATGTCAAATTCAGTTAATCAACAGCGTGAGGCGCTGTCTGTTACCTACGTCTGGATGTCAGTGACATTCTGCGTGTGTCTGGTTGTTTCCAACATCTTCATCCCTCGTCTGTGGCAGGTAGGCCCGCTTCCTGTCCAACTCACCGGAGCGGTTCTTCTGTTTCCGATTTCGTACATCCTTAACGATTGCCTTACAGAGGTTTATGGGTACAGGAAAGCCCGTCTGACAATCTGGATAGGCTTTGCGATGTGTCTTTTTGTCTCAATCGCGTCGTTCATCGTGACCAAGTTGCCTAAGCCTATGTATGAGGGCAGTTATGCCGCCGCCGAGAGCTTCAACTCCCTGTTCGGTCTGGTTCCGAGATCGATGGTCGGCTCGCTTCTGGCGTTCATCGCAGGCTCGACCGTCAACGCTTGGATCATGTCAAAGATGAAGGTTGCGACCAAAGGCAAGGGCTTCGGCTGGAGAGCCATCATCTCCACCATCGGGGGTGAGGCGACCGATTCCCTGATCTTCTTTCCGATTGCGTTCGGCGGAATGCTGCCTTTCGGAGCGGTCATCAGTCTGATGTTCACTCAGGTTGTGGCGAAGACTCTTTACGAGATTGTCATCCTGCCTGTCACCTCCTGGGTGGTGCGTAAGGTCAAGGCGTACGAAGGTATTGACACCTACGACAATAACATTTCGTATAATCCATTTAAAGTTAATGAGATATAGCCTTGTTGCTGGTTCGGGAATATTCATGGGCATATTCCTGAATCGTCAGTGGGGTATTGAATATGCCAATATGGTCGCTTTCAGCGCGATAAGATTTTTCGGCAGGTGATTCGGCAAGAATAAATTTGAATATTATGGCGGAAGGAAGAGAATTGGAGGGCCTTCAGTCCCTCGGCAAGAAGACTGAATATAAAAGTGACTACGCTCCGGAGGTTCTGGAGACGTTCGTCAACAAGCATCAGGAGAATGATTACTGGGTGAGGTTCAACTGCCCGGAGTTCACCAGCCTGTGTCCGATCACGGGGCAGCCGGACTTCGCGGAGATCCGGATCAGCTACATTCCTGACGTGCGGATGGTGGAGAGCAAGAGCCTGAAACTGTATCTGTTCAGTTTCAGGAATCACGGGGATTTCCACGAGGATTGCGTCAACAAGATTATGAAGGATCTCATCAGGCTGATGGATCCCAAGTACATAGAGGTGACCGGACTTTTCACCCCGCGCGGTGGCATCTCCATCTACCCTTATGCGAACTACGGCCGTCCCGGCACCAAGTACGAAGCCCTCGCCCAGCAGCGCTTCGCAACCCACGAATAGTGTGAATGTTCAAAGGAATGACTATCTTTGCCGCTGAATATGAAAGGACAAGCGACAGTGGTCAAAAACGCGGGAAGTCATTTCCTGCTTTCGAGGTTGCCGGAGTGGCGGCCTTTTCCTGCGGTGCTAAAAGGCAAGGTGCGTTTGAAGGGCAGCGAGGCTACCAATCCCGTGGCGGTCGGCGACAAGGTGACTTATGAATATT
>CAVERO010000146.1:0-7061 GCA_963617915.1 Candidatus Methanomethylophilaceae archaeon
AGAATTTCAGGCAACATGACAAAAATAGTTTTTGCGACGGGGAACCGGGGGAAGCTGAGGGAGGCTTCCGAGATTTTGGGGGAGGGGTTTGAACTGCTGACCCCGGCGGACTTCGGGATCACGGAGGACATCCCGGAGACGGGGGAGACGCTGGAGGAGAACTCGCTCCAGAAGGCGCGGTACATCTATGACAGAAAGGGATGCGACTGCTTTGCGGACGACACAGGGCTGGAGGTGGACGCGCTGGGCGGAGCGCCCGGGGTCTATACCGCGCGTTACGCGGGGCCTTCCAAGGACTTCGACCAGAACATGGACAAGGTTCTTTCCGAACTCGCCAGGCTGGAGGCGACCGGTCAGAAGGTCAGCCGCAGAGCCCGCTTCCGCAGCGTCGTGACCCTCATCCTGAACGGAGAGGTGCACCGGTTCGTGGGCACGATGGAAGGCACGATCGCCCGGGAGAAGTCCGGACGGGGCGGCTTCGGCTACGACCCTGTCTTCCTGACCGATGAATATCCCGGCCTCACCGCAGCCGACATCACCGAAGAGCAGAAGAACGAAATATCGCACCGCGGCAAGGCCCTGAGGGCTATGGCGCAGTGGCTCAGGAGTCAGCGACAGATTCTTTAATGACCGCCGATGCGAGCGAAGGCCGAACTCATCATCATCTGCCACACCAAAGTCGGCGAGAATTCCATTGTCCTGCACACCATCAGCCGGGAATATGGAAGGCGGGGCTTTCTCGTGAAGGTGAGTCCCAAGACGGCGATGGCGCTGTTCCTGCCCTTGAATATTCTTGAGGCGGAGGTGGCCGAGAACCCGAAGTCGGATCTCTGGTTCGCCCGCAACTTCGTCAGCGTCAGCCCGCTCGCCGGGATCCGCGGGAATATTCACAAGAACACCATGACCCTCTTCATGAGTGAGGTGCTCTTCCGGGTGGTAAAGGACCAGACGAACGAGGAGGGGCTTACGGACTGGCTGAAGAAGAGCGTCCTGACGCTGGACGCGCTTCAGAGCGACTTCGCCAATTTCCACCTCTGGTTCCTTCTTGAGCTCTGCGCCGTCCTCGGCTTCAATCCCGACACTGCGGGTCTCGCCCCGTTCGCCGGCAATCATCTCGGCCACATCAACTCCTTGCTGACCAGACCGTTCGGCGAGGCGATGCTGCTGCCTTTGAGAGGCGCGGACCGCAACGAGATCGCCGAGTGCATCCTCCGTTACATCGAGCACCACACCGAGTCGGCCGTCAACGTCCGCTCGCTGGCTGTCCTCAGGGACATCTACGGATGAGAGTCCAAAGCGATTCAGGTGCGGAAATGCGGAATTAGCACCCGACTATTTTTGGCAGTCAGTCCTTTTTTCTTTTGCCCCAAGGCGAATATTTCGCTATCTTTGTGCATTAGTCCGCGAAAGGAATATGTTTTCAAAGGAACTTAAAGAAGAATGCGGGGTGTTCGGTGTCTGGGGTGTCCCTCACGCCGCCGAGGTGACCTACTACGGTCTCCACTCGCTTCAGCACCGCGGCCAGGAAGGCTGCGGAATAGTCTCGGTCAACGATAATGGAGAACTTCACCGGGTCAAGGGACTCGGGCTCGTGACCGAAGTCTTCAATAGCGAGAACCTCGGTTCTCTTCACGGTGACATGGCGATAGGCCACGTGCGCTACTCCACCCACGGCGGAGGCGGCATCGAGAACGTCCAGCCGTTCCTTTTCAGACACAACAGCGGGGACTTCGCCCTTGTCCACAACGGCAATGTCGTCAACTCCGCACAGTTGAGGAAATACCTTGAAGACCGCGGCAGCCTTTTCCAGTCCACATCCGACAGCGAGATTCTGGCACACCTCATCAAGAAGGAGCCGGTCGAAAGGAACAGCCCGAGAATATACCCGATAATGGAGGCCCTGAACATGATTGAAGGGGCATTCGCTTTTCTTGTGATGACCAACCGCAGGATCTACGCCATGAGGGACAAGTACGGTCTGCGGCCTCTGTCCATCGGGCGGCTCGGGGACGGCTATGTCCTCAGCAGCGAGACCTGCGCGTTCAGCGTCGTGGGAGCGGAGTTCATCCGCGACATCGAGCCGGGCGAGGTCGTGACGATTGACCATCACGGCATCCGTAGCCGGAAATATTCAGACTACCAGCGTCACGCCATGTGCGCCATGGAATATATCTACTTCTCCCGTCCGGACAGCGACATCGAAGGGTGCAACGTGCATTCTTTCAGGAAGGAAAGCGGAAGAATCCTCTTCCGGGAGTCTCACGTGGACGCCGACATCGTGGTGGGTGTTCCGGACTCCAGCCTCAGCGCCGCGTCGGGATATTCAGAGGCCAGCGGGCTTCCAAACGAGATGGGACTCATCAAGAACCGCTACATCGGCAGGACCTTCATCCAGCCGTCGCAGGAGATGAGGGACAAGGGCGTGAAGATGAAGCTGTCTCCTGTGCGGAGCATCGTGAAAGACAAGAGGATAATCCTGGTGGACGACTCCATCGTGCGCGGAACCACGTCGCTGAGGATCGTGCGGATGCTGCGCGAGGCCGGAGCCAAGGAAGTCCACATGAGGATCGCCAGCCCGATGATCAAGAATCCGTGCTTCTACGGGGTCGATATGTCCACGCACAAGGAGCTGCTCTGCTATTCAAGGAATCTGGAGCAGGCCCGTCAGGCGATAGAGGCCGACTCGCTGGCCTTCCTTTCGGAGGAGGGTCTTTTCGAGGCCGGCCACCGCAGCGACCTCTGCCTTGCCTGCTTCAGCGGCGACTACCCGACCGCCCTCTACTCAAGCATCGAGGAGGTCAACGGGGAACACAAATTTTAGTCGGAGAGTTTGTCTTTTGGACTTTTGAATATATTGGTGGATAATAAATTATAATGATACTATTATGGCAGTTGATTACGAGAAGGCCGGCGTGAGCCTTGAGGCGGGGTACGACGTTGTCCGCAGGATCAAGAAGCACGTCGCTTCAACCGACAGGCTCGGCGTGATGGGGAACATCGGCTCGTTCGGAGGGATGTTCGACCTTTCAAAACTGAACATCAAGGAACCTGTTCTGGTCAGCGGAACGGACGGCGTCGGCACGAAACTCAAGCTGGCGTTCGCTATGGACAAGCACGACACCATCGGCATCGACGCGGTGGCGATGTGCGTGAACGATGTCCTTGCACAGGGCGCGGAACCGCTTGTGTTCCTTGACTATGTGGCCCAGGGGAAAACCCGCCCGGAAGTCGTGGAGGCAATCGTGGCCGGAGTCGCGGAAGGCTGCCGACAGGCAGGATGTGCCCTTGTGGGCGGCGAGACCGCCGAAATGCCGGGAATGTACGCCGACGGGGAATATGACATCGCGGGCTACACCACGGGTGTCGTTGAGAAATCCAAGCTCATTGACGGCACGAAAGTCAAGGCCGGGGACGTGCTGGTGGGAATAGCCTCCACCGGAGTCCACAGCAACGGTTTCAGCCTTGTGCGCAAGATCTTCTCCGACAACAATCTGGACCTGCACAAGGTCTATCCTGAGCTGGAGTCCGACCAGCCGCTCGGACTGGTCGCCCTGACCCCGACCAGGATTTACGTGAAGCAGGTTCTTGACGTGATCCGTGGCTGTGACGTGCACGGAGTCGCCCACATCACCGGCGGCGGCTTCGACGAGAACATCCCGAGAATCCTCCGCGAGGGCCAGGGAATCGAGGTTCAGGAAGGTTCCTGGACGATTCTTCCGATTTTCCGCTTTCTGGAGAAGTACGGCGCCATCCCTCACAGGGAGATGTTCAACATATTCAACATGGGTGTCGGAATGGTTCTGGCTTTGGACGAGTCCGAGGCGCGGAAGGCCATCGGCATTCTTGCCGCCCACGGGGACAAGGCGACCGTCATCGGCCGCGTGACCGACAGGCCGGGCGTGGATATTCATTTGCTTTGAGGGGGGGGCGGCGAGCCTTTGACGCAAGGATTTTAAATCCCGGGATTTGGTTTAGATGATGAATAAAACTTCGGAATTATGAAAAAAACTTTTTTCAGACTGACTTCGGCCATCGGCCAGTCGCTGCTTACGATGCTTGGCTTTTCCGGTTGCGGGAACGGCTTTTGGCCCGGTGCGTGTGAGTATGGCGTGCCTACCACTGACTACGAAGTTGACCTGACCGTAGTGGACGAAAACGAGAAACCTGTCAAGGGCATCCGTGTCACCTCCTGTCTGAACGGTCTTGACGACGCGATTGTCACCGATGAGAACGGCAAGGCCGTGAAGTCTTACAAGAATGCCTTCCCGAACGGGAATGAGGTAAAGTTCTACTTTGATGATGTTGACGGGGAGGACAACGGGGGCCTGTTCAAGAGAGACAGCCTGACCGTCAAGGCGGAGCAAGTAAGAGACGGGGACGGCAAGTGGTATGAGGGGGAGTACTCTCTTAAAGGCACGAAGACGTTGAAGAAGAGCGAGTGACGGATGGACGGGCTTTCGGTCAGAAGAAGAATCGCGCTTGACATCGCAAGGTCGCTTCGCAAGTCTGTGGAGGAGGCGCATCCTCTCAGGCAGCTCTTCTGGGAATGCACGCTCCGTTGCAACCTCCATTGCCGGCATTGCGGAAGCGACTGCAGACAGGTTGCCTCCACGCCGGACATGCCGAAGGAGGACTTCTTCAGGGTGCTTGACTCCATCGCCGCGAAGACCGACCCTCACAAGGTTTTCGTCATCGTCTCCGGCGGAGAGCCGACGATGAGGGCGGACTTGGAGGAATGCGGTAAAGGAATATATTCCCGCGGCTTCCCGTGGGGAATGGTGACAAACGGCTTCGGGGTGACGAAGGAAAGATTCTCACGTCTCCTCGGAGCCGGTCTTCATTCGATGACGGTCAGCCTGGACGGTCTGGAGGAGAATCACGACTGGCTCCGGGGGCGCGAGGGGAGTTTTGCCCGTGCCGCTGAAGCGATCAGGATGGCTGTTCAGTCAGGAATCGTTTTCGATGTCGTGACGTGCGTGAACAGGCGGAACTACCCGCAGCTTCCTCAGCTGAAGGAGTTCCTGACAGGTCTCGGATTGAAGGGGTGGAGGCTTTTCTCGATATTCCCGCAAGGCCGCGCCGCCCTGGATCCGGATCTCCAGCTGCCGCCGGAAATGTTCCGCGGGATGCTGGATTTCATCAGGGCGACGAGAAAGGAGGGACGGATAAAGGCGAGTTATGGCTGCGAAGGCTTTCTCGGACCTTATGAGGGAGATGTCAGAGACCGTTTCTATTCATGTCAGGCCGGAGTGACGGTCGGTTCCGTTCTGGTTGACGGTTCGATTTCGGCCTGCACGAGCATCCGTTCCGACTACCATCAGGGCAACATCTACCGGGATGATTTCATGGATGTCTGGGAGAATCGCTTCGGACCTTACCGTGACCGGGAGTGGATGCGGAAGGATGACTGCGCCGAATGCAGGTACTGGAAATGGTGCGAGGGCAACGGCATGCACCTCCGTGACTCGGACGGTAAGCTGATGCTCTGCCATCTGAAAAGAATATTGGAAAAATAGCCCCTGTAATTCTCGCCGTAGGCGAGGTAATTCCCTCCCTCGAGGGGAAGGATTTAGGGTAGGGGTGACGTGAAAAAGTGCGGTGGGCAATCGCCGCTTGAACGAGTGATATTTTTTTGTCAGGCAATTGTCTGCCTGCGAGAGACGTATATTATGCGAGCTTTAATCAGTGTTAGCGACAAGACGGGCGTTGTGGATTTTGCCCGGGAACTTGTGTCGCTCGGATGGGAAATCCTTTCCACCAGCGGCACGATGAAGATGTTGAGGGAGGCAGGTCTCCCGGTGACCAGCGTAAGCGATGTCACCGGATTCCCCGAGATCTGCGACGGCCGGGTTAAGACCCTTCATCCGAAGATTCACGGAGCGCTTCTGGCCCGCAGGGACATACCCGATCACATGAAGCAGTTGAGCGACAACGGAATAGAGAAGATCGACCTCGTTTGCGTAAACCTCTATCCGTTCCGCGAGACAATCGCCAAGCCTGATGTCACGATGGAGGATGCTGTCGAGCACATCGACATCGGCGGACCTTCGATGCTGCGCAGCGCAGCAAAGAACTGGGCCTCGGTCACTGTCGTCGTGAACCCTGAGGATTACGCCACGGTGATTGCCGAGATCAAGGCGACAGGCGACACGACCCCGGAGACCCGTCTGAAACTCTCGGCCAAGGCCTACACCCACACAGCCGAGTACGACAGCGCGATCGCGACCTATATGCGCGCCCAGGCCGGCCTTCCGGAGAAGCTTTTCCTTGAATATGACATCTGCCAGAATCTTCGTTACGGCGAGAACCCTCATCAGAAGGCCAAGTTCTACAAGACCTTGAAGCCGGTTTCATATTCATTGGCCACAGCCGAGCAGTTGAATGGCAAGGAACTGTCCTACAATAATATTCAGGACGCCAACGCCGCCCTGAACATCGTCCGCGAGTTCAGCGAGCCTTTCGCTGTGGGACTCAAGCACATGAATCCGTGCGGAGCAGGGCTCGGAACCGATGTGGTTGACGCCTGGAAGAAGGTTTACGAGGGCGACAAGACATCCATCTTCGGTGGAATCGTGGCGTTCAACCGTGAGGTGAACCTTGAGGTCGCCAAGCTGCTGAAGCCGATTTTCCTTGAGATTGTGATGGCTCCGTCGTTCGCTACTGACGCTCTTGAGCTGCTCCGTACCAAAAAGAACCTTCGTGTGCTGAAAGTGAATATGGAAGGTTCTGTCAAGGAGCAGACGCAGTGCGTCAGCGTCAACGGAGGTCTTCTGGTTCAGAACCAGGACCTTTCAATCGTCCCTGTGACTGCCTCCCAGACCGTTACCGAGACCAGACCGACCGAGGAGCAGATCGCTGACCTGAATTTCACCTGGAGGATAGTCAAGCACGTCAAGTCCAACGCCATCACCGTCGGCAAGGCCGGGATGATCTACGGTGTTGGTGCCGGCCAGATGAACCGTGTGGGTTCCGCCGAATTGGCTTTGAAGCAGGCCGCCGCCACTTTGGCCGAGGAGGAGACCGCCAAGACCGGCGCACCCGTTGACCCTAAGGAGGCCGCC
>CAVERO010000147.1:0-6867 GCA_963617915.1 Candidatus Methanomethylophilaceae archaeon
CTCCTCGAAAGCTTCATGCGCCTCTTCGCTCCGCTGCTGTAAGGGCGCCGCCGGCAGAAACAGGACATTGGACAGCGGGGGAGGGACTACGTAACTATATGCAGTCGTAGAACTGGCAGTTGTACTTTGTAAGAATATCAATGGACATATAGTTGTCCCGGACCTTCGGCTTGTTGCCAAGAGCCAGATAGTCGGTGAGGGCCATCACGGCGCGGGCCGCCTGCCTGTCCGAATGCTGGCCGAGGAGCGCCCGCACATAACCGCCGCGCATGGCCTCGATGTTCCTTTCAAGCACATCGCACCCCACGGCATTCATCCCGGGCATATTGTTCGAACGCAGATAATCGGCGACAAGGAATATTCTCGAATTCATCGTCACGATATTCAGTCTCCCCGACGCCCCTTCAAAGGCCCCTGAGAGGACTTCATGAATCTGTTTGGCGCTGTTAGGATTGATCATCACATTGACGACTTTCGTGTCAGGATAGTAGTACGACATATAGTCCCTGAAACCCTTTCGCCTTTCCGCCGACGGATCCGAAAGCCCCCTGCTGTCACGCTCGATCTGCACCATGAACACCCTGCCCTTCTGATCCTCGTCCGACATCGACATCAGGATGTCCGCACAGCAGCGACCGCTTTCGTACATCGCAAGGCCGTAGTAAGCCAGATGTCCGTCCGTCCCTCCCCTGTTGTTCACCATCACATAAGGGATGCGGTTCTCGGTAAGCAATGCCGAGAAACTTTGCGTGTCGTCCAGGAACATCGGAGCCAGGATCACTCCAGAGTGACCGTCCTTCAGAACCTTCCGGCACTGGCTCCTGAAAGACTCCACGTCATACTGGTCGTAATAGTAAACCACGACCTTGACGGAGAACCTTCCGGCATACTCCTCCGACTGGGACAATCCGTTGTGAACCAGTTCCCAGAAGTCGCCTTTGTTGAAACTCGGCATCAGCACGGCGATGCTGTGCGCCTTGTTTCTGGCCAGCATCGAGGCATAGACATTCGGTTTGTAGCCGAGCCTTTCGACCACTTCCAGCACCTTTGCCTTGGTCTCGGGTGCGACCTCTCCCCTGTTGTGGATCACCCGGTCAACCGTCCCGTTGGTCACGCCCGCGGCCTTGGCCACGTCCTTGATGGTAATTTTCGTATTCTGCATAGCGTTCAATCGCCGATAGTCTCACAAGAGGACAATTATAAGGAAAAACGGACAAATATGCAAGATTTTTTCGTGCACGTGCACGATTATGAAAAAAAAGCCTATATTTGTAAATATGTTCAGAAATTGCTAAACATATATATATTCATCATGGTAAATTTTTCACTTGAAGGAAAGGTCGCCCTTGTGACGGGCGCTTCCTATGGAATCGGCTTCGCCATCGCCACCGCCTTCGCCGAGGCGGGAGCCAAGATAGCTTTCAATGACATAAAGCAGGAACTCGTGGACAAGGGTCTCGCTTCCTATAAAGAAAAAGGTATTGAGGCTAAAGGTTATGTCTGCGATGTCACCAAGGAGGATCAGGTGACGGAGCTTGTGAAGAAAGTGGAGAATGACCTCGGAGCCATCAACATCCTCGTGAACAACGCCGGCATCATCAAGCGCATCCCGATGTGCGAAATGAAGGCAGAGGAATTCCGTCAGGTGATCGACGTGGACCTGAACGCCCCGTTCATCGTCTCCAAGGCGGTGATTCCTTCAATGATAGCCAACGGCGGCGGCAAGATCATCAACATCTGCTCGATGATGTCGGAGCTCGGACGCGAGACCGTGTCCGCCTATGCGGCGGCCAAGGGCGGCCTGAAGATGCTCACAAGGAACATCGCCTCCGAGTACGGCGAGTACAACATCCAATGCAACGGAATCGGACCCGGCTACATCGCCACTCCCCAGACAGCTCCTCTGCGTGAGCGTCAGCCGGACGGGTCAAGGCATCCGTTCGATGCGTTCATCGTGGCGAAGACCCCTGCCGCCCGCTGGGGCACGACTGACGACCTGAAGGGCCCGGCCGTGTTCCTGGCGTCGGAAGCCTCCGATTTCGTCAACGGCCACGTCCTTTATGTGGACGGAGGAATCCTCGCCTACATCGGAAAACAGCCTCAGTAATGAGAATCACAGTTTTACCATTATTATGCCTTTCGATGGCGCTGCTTTCCTGCGGCGCCGTCGAAAAGAGTCTTACGGTCAGCAACAGTTCCGACACCGAGCGCAGGAACGAGACCGTGGAAGTCAGGCTCGCCGACATCGGCATAAAGGGGCTTGACGGAAGCAACATCGTCATCAAGGGCCTCGACGGAAAACAGCTCCCTTCCCAGATCAGCGCGGACGGCGGTTCGGTTCTTTTCCAGGCCACGGTCGGCGGAAACAGCAGCGTGACATACATCTGCGCGAAAGGTGACAGAGAGGACTTCGACACGCTGGCCTACAGCCGTTACGTTCCCGAGAGGAAAGACGACTACGCCTACGAGAACAATCTCGTAGCCGGGAGGATTTACGGCCCGGCTCTGGAAGACCCCCGCACATTCGGGCCTGACATCTGGCTGAAATGCACGGAAAGACTGGTGATTGACGACTGGTTCGCCGCCGGGGACTACCATCACGACCACGGGGAAGGACTGGACTGCTATAAGGTGGCCAACACGCTTGGAGGCGGAGCCTGCGCGCCATATTCGGGAGACAGGATATTCATCGGGGACAATTGGGCGTCGCAGGAGCACATCTGCGACGGTCCTGTGCGCACCCGGGCAACGTTCAGCTACCCTGAATTCGATGTTGACGGTGTGAAAGTCAGCGCCGAAAGGACTCTGACCCTTGACGCCAACACACGGCTTGTCCGCTGGACAACCGTGTTCCGCTCCGACAAGGACTCCATCGATGTCGTGCTCGGAGCAGTCCTGCACAATGTCATCTCAAGGGAAGACGGTGAGAATTTCATTGCCTTCACCGAACAGGCTTCCGACTCCAAGAACCCGGAAAGGGATGGAAACATCAGCGTCGGACTGATTCTGGACAGGCCGTTCAAGGCGACGGCCGGGACCATAGACGGACACGCCGTGCTGAAGTTCAAGGTAAAATGCGGAGAGACAGTCAACTACTGGACAGCCTCCGGCTGGAGCCGCGGCGGGGTAAGCTCTCCTGAAGAATGGAATGAATATGTCAGCGGCCAGGCCGGGGCGGTCTGCTCGCCGCTCACCGTAACAATCAGCGAATAAACTAAAATGACAGGTAAGACTAAAACCAATTTCAGATGGGTCATCTGCGCGATGCTCTTCGTCGCCACAGCCGTGAATTATCTTGACAGACAGGTGCTGTCCCTGACATGGGATGAATTCATCAAGCCGGAGTTCCATTGGAACGAATCCCATTACGGCACAATCACATCCGTGTTCTCGATCATCTATGCCATCTGCATGCTGTTCGCCGGACGTTTCGTCGATTGGATGGGGACCAAGAAAGGCTACCTGTGGTCAATCGGCGTCTGGTCGGCCGGCGCCTGCGCGCACGCCCTCTGCGGAGTCGTGACCGAGAACATTGTCGGACTGCACACCGCGGCGGAACTTGTTCAGGCCACGGGAGACACGGCTGTCCTCATCTCCACAATCAGCATGTACTGCTTCCTCGTGGCCCGGAGCATCCTGGCCCTTGGAGAGGCCGGCAACTTCCCGGCGGCGATCAAGACCACAGCCGAATATTTCCCGAAGAAAGACAGGGCTTTCGCCACGTCCATATTCAATGCGGGCGCTTCCATCGGAGCGTTGTTCGCACCGCTGACAATCCCGGTTCTCGCAAAGAATTTCGGCTGGGAAATCTCCTTCATCATCATCGGAGCGCTTGGTTTCATCTGGATGGGATTCTGGGTGTTCCTCTATGACAAGCCGGAGGCTTCCTCTCACGTGAGCAAGGAAGAGCTGGCCTACATCGAGCAGGACAAGGCACTTGACAACGAAGCAGTCACCGACGACGTCCAGACAAAGAAAATCGGATTCAAGGATTGCCTGAAGTACAAGCAGACCTGGGCGTTCGCCGTCGGCAAGTTCATGACCGACGGAGTCTGGTGGTTCTTCCTGTTCTGGACTCCTTCGTACCTCAACACGCAGTTCGGCATAAAGACCAGCGACCCTATGGGCATGGCCCTGATATTCACACTCTACGCCATCACGATGCTTTCGATTTACGGCGGAAAGCTGCCTACGATATTCATCAACAAGGCGATGAAAAAAGGTCAGGCGTTCGACCCTTACGCGGCCAGAATGAAGGCCATGCTGATCTTCGCTTTCCTTCCTCTGGCTGTCCTTCTGGCGCAGCCTCTGGGCAGGATCTCGCCTTGGTTCCCGGTCATCCTGATCGGCATCGGAGGAGCGGCTCACCAGTCCTGGTCCGCGAACATATTCTCGACCGTCGGGGACATGTTCCCCAAGTCCAGCATAGCGACCGTCACCGGCATCGGCGGAATGGCCGGCGGACTTGGCTCGATGCTGCTCCAGAAGGTCGCCGGAGAATTGTTCGTGTACTCCGAGCAGGTCAATCTGTCCTTCCTCGGATTCACCGGGAAACCGGCGGGCTATTTCATCATCTTCTGCGTGTGCGCCACCGCCTACCTTATCGGCTGGAGCATTATGAAAGCCTTGGTGCCTAAATACAAAGTGATCACAATCAATTAGTTTTCACCGGCATGACTTTCAGACTTTTAGCAAGGATAGGATGTCTGGCCGCAGCCATCGCCGCTATCTCCCCTCTTTGCCCAGCCGCGGGCAAGGGCGATGTGAAAGCGGTCGCCAACCGCGTGGCGGACTGGCAGATGGCCAATTTCAAAGACGTGACATACACCGGCAACAAACGCCCGGCTCTGAACTGGGCCAACGGAGCTTTGTACCGCGGAATGGTGGAATGGACGCAGAAGACCGGCTACAAGCCAACCGAGGACTTCGTGGTGAACATAGGCAAGGCCAATAACTGGCAGATGGCCAAAAGGTTATACCATGCGGACGACATCTGCGTCGGGCAGGCCTTCCTGCTCCTGTACGAGGAACACAAGGATCCGGACATGCTGCGGCACGTCAAGGAAAGGGCGGACTCCGTGATAGACATACGCTCGCACGTCCCGATGGACATCCGCATCAAAGGAGGCCAGGAAAGATGGTGCTGGTGCGACGCCCTGTTCATGGCTCCGCCGGTATATTCAATGCTCACCCAGATAACAGGAGACAGGAAATATGCCGATTTCATGAAAGAAGAGTTCGTCGCCTCGACCAACCATCTCTTCGACACTGAATATGGTCTCTACTACAGGGATTCCCGCTACTTTGACGGGGCCGAGGCCAACGGGGCCAAGGTGTTCTGGGGAAGAGGCAACGGCTGGTGCTACGCAGCGCTGACTTTCCTGCTTGAGACCACTCCGCAGTCAGACCCGATGTATGACTACTTCAAGAGTCTTTACCTCAAGATGACTGAAGCAGTGCTGAAATGTCAGGACGTGAACGGCTCTTGGCACGCCAGCCTTCTGGCGCCTGACCAATACCCGACGGCCGAGAACAGCTCGTCCGGTTTTATGACCTACGGGCTGGCCTGGGGCGTGAACCATGGTTTCCTCAAGGGAAAGACCTACAGGAAAGCGGTGGAAAAAGGCTGGAAAGCCCTCTGCTCCTACGTTCGCGAGGACGGCAAACTGGAATATGTCCAGCCGGTGGCAGGTTCCCCGGGCAAGATCACCAGGGATATGAGCGAGGTCTACGGAGTCGGAGCTTTCCTCCTCGCCGCAACTGAAATGCTTGATTTTTAAAATAATAGATTATTGTTTCGCAGATGCGAAACACCGCTTTTCTTCACTGCTTGCAGTGAAAGCAAGTCCCTCCCCTCGGGGGAGGGATTTAGGGTGGGGGTAACGTGAATAGACGAGGGTGGGCAATCACCTTCGAACGTGAGATAAAGTATTTTACAGCAAGCAATTGCCTGCTTGCGAAAGTTGAGTTATAATTTATGAATATAAATTCCGAAGTTCGCTATGCATCTTCTCCGGAGGATGCCAAGCGCTATGACACCGCCGAGCTCCGCAGACGCTACCTTATCGAGAATGTGTTCTCGGCGGATGAGGTGAATATGACCTACACGATGCACGACAGGATGATCGCCGGTGGCGCGATGCCGGTGAACGAGACCCTTGAGCTCAAGCCGATCGACATCCTCCGCGCCGAGCATTTCCTTGAGCGCAGGGAGATGGGAATATTCAATGTCGGAGGCAAGGGGATTGTCTCCGCCGGAGACAGCGAGTACGAACTCGACTACAAGGAAGCCCTCTATCTCGGACGAGGAAACAGGACTGTGACTTTCAAGAGCATAGACCCGGCGTCACCGGCAAAATTCTATTTCTGTTCCGCCAACGCCCACGCCACCTATCCTGACCACAAGACCACGAAGGAAAGCGCTGTCCACATGGAGCTTGGAAGTCTGGAAGAGAGTAACCAAAGGGTCATCAACAGGATGCTCGTGAAGGAAGTCGTGCCTACCTGCCAGCTGCAGATGGGCATGACCGAGCTCAAGCCGGGCAGCACCTGGAACACGATGCCGGCCCACACCCACAACCGCAGGATGGAGGTCTATTTCTATTTCGAGATTCCTGACGACCAGGCCATCTGCCACTTTATGGGCGAGCCTCAGGAGACCCGTCACATCTGGATGAAGAACGGACAGGCCGTGATTTCTCCGGAATGGAGCATCCACGCCGCCTGCGCCACCAGAAACTACACCTTCATCTGGGCGATGTGCGGCGAGAACCTCGACTACGGCGACATGGACGCCTGCGAGACCACAGGACTGAAGTAAAATCGGAGAATGGACTTGTCAAAAAACCCAACAATCAGGCTGGCTGA
>CAVERO010000148.1:0-6862 GCA_963617915.1 Candidatus Methanomethylophilaceae archaeon
AGATGCTGTTGTCGTGGTTGCCGGCGCAGGAGACCGCCACCTTGAAGAAGTCAGGATATTTCAGAATCGCCGCCGTGCTCATGAATCCGCCGCCCGAATGTCCGTGGATTCCCACCCTGTCAAGGTCGATGAAGGAATATCTCGCACCGAGCTGCTGGATGGCATATTTCTGATCCTCGAGGCCGTAGTCACGCAGGTTGCCGTAGCCGTAGTTGTGGTACCACTTCGAGCGGTTCGGATGTCCGCCTCGGTTGCCCACGGTGATGACGATCATCCCCAGCTGCGCAAGCCTGTCGGTGCGTGTGAAGCCCCTGCTCCAGGAAATGTTGTTCGCCTCCACCTGAGGCCCCGGATAGACATAGTCGCAGATCGGATAGACCCTCGTGGAGTCGAAGTCGTAAGGCTTGTACATCGCTCCGTAGAGGTCGGTCACGCCGTCAGCGGCCTTCACCTTGAACCTCTCCGGGAACTTGTACCCGGCCTCGAACAGAAGACTCAGGTCGGCGGTCTCCAGGTCGGCCACCTTCCTGCCGGCGGCCGAGAAAAGAGCCACGGCAGGAGTCCAATCGACCCGTGAGTAGTTGGCCACGAAGTACTTGGCATCATCGCTCGCCGTGGAGAGCACGTCCATGTCGTCCATGTCCAGCTGCTGGAGAGCGCCGCCGGACAGAGGAACCCTGAACGTGTGCATCTGGTAAGGATTCTCGTCCTTGCTCACGCCGCAGGCACTCAGCAGGATGTAGCCCTCCTTCTCGTTCACCCCGAGGATGTCCTCCACGTGGAAGGCTCCGTCTGTCAGGTTCCTGACCAGAGTGCCGTCACTGTTATAAAGATATATGTTGGCCCATCCGTTGCGCTCCGACCAGTGGAGAATCTGCTTTCCTCCGCCGATGAGGAACGGGGTGCGGTACTCCACGTAGGTCCTTTCCCTCTCGGAGATGATGGTCTTTGTGGAGTCTGAGTCAACGCCTACCCAGCAGAGATCCAATCTCTTGAGGTCGCGGCTCTGGCGCACGAGGTAGAACCCGGTGTCATCCCCCAGCCACTCGCTCTTCCAGAAATCCAGATAGTTGTCCTTGGCTGTCCTTCTGGCGCTCTGCAGCGACACTTCCTGATCCTTGAACGCCCTGCATTTGATCTCCTTGGCGGAGGCTCCGGCTCGGTCGTCGTTCATCGTGAACAGGTAGAGGTAGCCCACGGCTCCCGGCTCGCCCGGCATCTGGTACTTGTAAGTCTCCAGTTCTGGCCGTTTCCCCTTCACGGAATTGATCACCCACAGCTCGTCGAGCTTGCGGGTGTCCCACTTGGTGGTCGCGAAACGTCTGGAGTCAGGCGACCAGACAAGTTCTCCGGGGTAGTGCCTCTTGGTGGAGTCCTTCTCGGTGTCGCCGGTGTAGTTGCCGTACCCGTAGCCGAACTGGCGGATTCCGTCTTCGGTCAGGCGGTGTTCCACGATCGTGCTGTCCTTCTCGTCCTTGGCCGCCTTGCGGAGGTTTGTCGAATCCATCACCCAGAGATTGGATCCCTTGGCATAGACCCCGAATGTCCCGTCGGGAGCGACGGAGGCCCAGCGAGGATAGAGGTCTTTCTTCTTGGCTACGGTGTCAAGCTTCGCCGTTGCGATCTCGTAGCGGAAATATGTCGTGTCGCTGTCGTTCTTAAGTCCGGAGACGATGTTGAAGGTGAACGCCTTGTCATCCTTCAACTCCAGGTCCCTGATCGGAATGTGCTTGGCGTCGAACGGGTAGCGGACAATCTCGGTGATCTGCATGGCGAGCCTGTCCATGTCGAACACTTCGGTCTTTGTCCCCTTGGCCGGGTCAACAATGTAGTAGTGGGTTCCCTGCGGAGTCCGCCAGCTGTACCAGAACCTGTCGCTGTCCTTGAACCAGTTGGGGGTGATCTGCGTGGAGAACACCATCTGGTTGACCCTTTTCGCCGAAAACCGCTCGGCGAGAGCGTAGTTGGCCTTCTGCGTCTGCGCGAATCCCGTCGCGCAAAGAAGCAGAGCCGCACAAGAAAGTGCGAATTTTCTTTTCATAAATATTCTTTGAATATGTTTGACCTGAATATGTTTGTTCAGTTACAGTTCGATTTCACAAGCCTCAAGGCCGTCGCTTTCAGCCTTCAGCGTGATTACCCCCGGGCCGGTGCGCCTTACGATGACGGAGGCCAGCCCTCCGAACGCCTTGATCTCATCCGAATGGAAAGGGGTGTGGCAGGTCGCGTCGCCCGCGTCCACCGCCGCTATCTCTCCGGCTCCAGAAACGCTGAACTTGATCTTGTCAGATGCGGTCGGCACCATATTCCCGTCCCTGTCGACTATTTTCGCATTCACAAAGATAAGGTCTTCCCGTGAATATGCCCGTGCGGCGTCCGGAACGCAGTCCCCGCCGAAGTCCGCCGAAGGTCCGCGGCCATATTCACGAGCCATCAGAACCCTGGCGCCGCTTCCGGTCGTGGAGACTGTGCTTTCAACCGTCCGCCCGTCAGCCGTCTGTCCGACGACCTTGACGGTACCCGGCTCATAGACCACATCGTCCCAGAGGAAGCGATATTCCTTGTCCCCCTTTGTTTTTATCCCGTAGGATTTTCCGTTGACGAAGAGTTCAGCGCTGACGCAGTTCGTGTAGGCCTGGACAGGGGTGACGAGACCTTCGCGCCCCGCCCAGTTCCAGTGCGGCATCAGGTGCAGCACCGGCTCTTTTGACCAGCGGGACTTGTAGAGCCAGTACCTGTCCTTCGGGAAGCCGGCCAGGTCGATGATCCCGAAGTACGAGCTTCTGGACGGCGTGGCTATCGCCCCTTTCTCGGCCAGTTCCTTCTCGGCCTTCGCCCTGGCCTCCTCGTCGTGGAAGTTTGTCAGGATCGTGAGGTCGGTGTTGTAAGGCGTCGGCTCGCCGAGGTAGTCGAATCCCGTCCAGACGAACTCTCCCAGACAGGACGGATTCCTGTCCTGTTCAGCCCACTCCTGATCCGGAAGCTGTCCCCACGGAACGGTGAACTTGTCGAAAGAGCAGACCTGGAAACTCTCCAGCGCGCCTTCCTGCCTGTCGCTTATCGGGAACACGTACACCCCTCTTGAACTGACGGTCGAGGCCGTCTCGCTTCCGAGGAACAGCCTGTCAGGGTTGGCGGCGTTGAACTTGCCGTAGAGGTGAGGCTTGTAGTTGAATCCGTAGATGTCCATCGCATTGCGGAAATCCTGCTCGGAAGCCCACGGATTGTCGCTGCCGTAGGTCGTGAGCCTTGTCGGATCCTCGTTGTGGCACACTTCAGTGAGGTGGTAGGCGATGTGGTACTTGTCCGGGTAGCCCTGCTCGCCGGTCTCGTTGCCGATGCTCCACATGATCACGGAAGGGTGGTTGCGGTCTCTGCGGATCAGAGCCTTGAGGTCCTTGTCCGCCCACTCTTCGAACAGCTTCGCATAGCCGTTCTCCTTCTTGGCGATTGTCCAGGTGTCGGTCAGCTCGTCCATGACCAGGAATCCCATCCTGTCGCAGAGGTCGAGCAGCTCCGGCGCCGGAGGGTTGTGGGAGGTACGGATGGCGTTGCAGCCCATCTGCTTGAGCATATTCAGTCTTCTGACCCACGCCGTCTCGTTCCAGACCGCCCCGAGCGCCCCCGCGTCGTGGTGAAGGCAGACTCCCTTGATGAAGGTCCGCTCGCCGTTGACGTACAGGCCGTCGGCCTTATATTCAAGATCCCTCAGGCCGAAGGTGGTGCGGTAGAGGTCGGTGCGGCCGTCCTTGGTCGTGACGGTGGTGAACGCCTCGTACATCGCCGGGCTGTCCGGGCTCCAGAACTCCGCGTCCTCCAGAATGAATTTCTGGGAGACTTTGCTTCCGTCGGAAATCGCGTCCACCTTTGTCTCCTCTGACGCCAGAGGCTTCGCCTTCCCGGTTGGCCGGTTTTGTCGAACCGCCGCATCGGTCACTTCGGCAGGCTCTGTCACTTCGGCAAGCTCAGTGACCGAAACGTTACCACTCGCCAATCTTCTGCCTACGGTCGCTGAGCCTGCCGAAGCGACCATCAAACACGGACCGGCGACCTTGAATATCTCCGTGCGCACGGTTCCTCCGACCGCCTTCCCGGCATTCCGCAGCGTGACGTCAAGGCTGACCTCGTTCCCCTTGGTCGTGACGAAAGTCCCCCACTGCGCCACCCCGACAGGCTCGGCCACGGTCAGGTAGACATTCCTGTAGATTCCTCCTCCCGGGTACCAGCGGCTTGACTCCCCGGGATTGTCCAGCGTCACCTTGACGAGATTGTCCCCGGCTTTGAGGAACGGAGTCAGGTCGGCCCTGAAGGAAGCGTACCCGTACGGCCACTCGGTGACGGCTTCCCCGTTGCAGAAAACCTTGGCGTAGGACATCGCCCCGCCGAAATCAAGGAAGAACCGCTTTCCCCGCCTGAGGTCCTTCGCTTTCACGGAAAGGGTCTTTGAATATTCAGCCTCGCCCCACCAGGCCAGTTTCCCGGTCTCTCCCGGGTACTCCTGGACGAACGGCCCGTCCACGCCCCAGTCATGCGGCAGGTCGAGAATCCGGCTTTCGCCGTCCTTGGTGAACGTCCAGCCCCCGTTCCAGAGGGAACTTCCGCCCGGCTGCGCGGAAATATTCATGGAAACCGCCGTCAATGCGGCGGCAAGAGTGACAATGTGTTTTTTCATAAGTGTAAAGATAGTCATTTTTTGGCAATTGCAACGTTTTGCCGGACGAATCTATCAGCCTGAAACTTTGTTAATTGAAGAATTATACGTAAATTTGCAGCCCCAAATTGTTTTGGGGGAAACATAAATATTAGATTTACAATCATTTATGCCAACAATTCAACAATTAGTTCGCAAAGGACGCGTGAGCCTTGTCTCTCAAAGCAAGTCACGTGCGTTGGACGCTTGTCCTCAGAAGAGGGGCGTATGTCTGCGTGTTTACACGACGACCCCTAAGAAGCCTAACTCAGCGATGAGAAAGGTTGCCAGGGTACGCCTTACCAACTCCAAAGAGGTCAATGCCTACATTCCGGGCGAGGGCCACAACCTTCAGGAGCACAGCATCGTGCTGGTCCGCGGAGGTCGTGTGAAGGATCTCCCTGGTGTGCGTTACCACATCCTTAGAGGAGCTTTGGACACCGCTGGCGTGGAAGGAAGGACACAGTCCCGTTCTCTCTACGGAGCGAAGAAGCCGAAGAAATCTAAGAAGTAGTCCGTTTCATTATCTTTATCACCTTTAATTTTTACTCACAATGAGAAAATCGAAGCCTAAAAAGAGGATTCTACTTCCTGATCCTAAGTTTCACGATGTCGAGGTGACCCGTTTCGTGAACAATCTTATGTTGCAGGGGAAGAAGAGTATCGCGTATTCTATTTTTTACGATGCCATTGACATGGTAGGCGAGAAGATGAAGGATTCTGACAAGGCTCCTCTGGATATCTGGAGGAAGGCACTCGAAAACGTTACCCCTCAGATCGAGGTCAAGTCACGTCGTGTAGGAGGTGCAAACTTCCAGGTGCCTACCGAGTTGCGTCCGGAAAGGAAAGTCTCGCTCTCAATGAAGAACCTGATCAGCTTCGCCCGCAAGCGTTCCGGCCACTCGATGGCAGAAAAACTTTGTGCAGAGATCGTTGCCGCCTACAACAACGAAGGTGGTGCATTCAAGAGAAAAGAGGATATGCACAAGATGGCGGAGGCCAACAAGGCGTTCGCCCACTTCCGTTTCTAATTTTATTCGCAGATGGCTGCTAAAAGAGATCTTACTTACACAAGAAACATCGGCATCATGGCCCACATCGATGCCGGAAAGACGACTACATCCGAGCGTATTCTGTACTACACCGGAAAGACTCACAAGATCGGTGAGGTACATGAAGGGGCTGCCACGATGGACTGGATGGTTCAGGAGCAGGAGAGGGGTATCACCATCACCTCCGCCGCCACCACGGCTTTCTGGCATTACAACGGTCACGTTTACCAGATAAACCTGATCGACACTCCGGGTCACGTCGACTTCACCGTGGAGGTGGAGCGTTCGCTCCGTGTGCTCGACGGAACTGTCGCTACTTTCTGCGCCGTCGGACGCGTTCAGCCTCAGTCAGAGACTGTATGGCGTCAGGCGGACAAGTACGGAGTTCCGAAAATCGCATACGTCAACAAGATGGACCGTGTGGGCGCCGACTTCCTCGCCTGCGTCGAGGAAATCTACACCAAGCTCGGTGCCAAGGCTGTTCCGATCTGTCTCCCTATCGGGGCGGAGGACAAGTTCAAAGGCATCGTAGACCTTGTCTCCAGAAAAGCGATTTATTACGATTCGGGAGAGGAACTGGTCAACTATGAAATAAAGGACGTTCCGGAGGACATGGCCGGAGAAGTCGAGAAATGGAGAGACAAACTCGTCGAGGCCGCGGCCGAATGCGACGAGACTCTCATGGAGAAGTATTTCGAGAATCCTGACTCCCTCACCGAGGATGAGATCATCGCGGCTCTGCGCAAGGGTACGATTTCCATGCAGATCGTTCCGGCCTGCTGCGGCTCCTCGTTCAAGAACAAGGGCGTCCAGTTCCTTCTCGACGCCGTGATGCGTTACCTGCCTTCTCCGCTTGACAAGGGTGTCGTCAAGGGCACCGATCCAAAGACCGGAGAGGAGGAGGACCTTCTTCCTGACGCTGCCCAGCCGTTCTGCGCTCTCGTGTTCAAGATTGCCACGGATCCGTTCGTCGGCCGTCTCGCCTTCATGAGGGTTTACTCGGGACGGGTTGACGCCGGTTCATATGTCTATAACGTCCGCACCGGAAAGAAGGAAAGAATCGCGCGTCTGTACCAGATGCACTCCAACCACCAGAATCCTATCGATTTCGTGGAGGCCG
>CAVERO010000149.1:0-6816 GCA_963617915.1 Candidatus Methanomethylophilaceae archaeon
TGTAGGCCGGGATGGAAAGCTTGCTTGCCTTTCTGCCGTCAAGCTGATAGGAGACCACCGACGGGCCTTTGTAGGAGGACTCTTTTGGTTTTTCCTTTGCCTGGGCCGGTTTGCTTACCTCTGCGTAATCCTCGTCAGGCTCGTTCAGTTTCGGGCCGTCCTTCAGTTCCTTCGCCAGTTGTTCGGCTTCCCTGTAAAGTTCCTCCGCATCGGTGTTGCGGTCATCCTTGAGCGATCCCCTGTCCACGGCGACATTCCTTATCGGGACTCCCCCCGCGTCGGCCAGCATACGGTCAAGTCTTTCGCTCACCTCTTCCTTGAGGTTGCGTTCCGCATGCTCTTTCTCCACCCGCTCCTGTTTGGAGAAATCCAGCACGAAGGTGTTGTCTCTTTTAAGGGCAGAAGAAATCTGACACACAAGTAACACGATGACCACCACCAGATGGAATATGATGGTGATGTAAAGTCCTGCTCTGTCGTCGCTCCTCATGACCTTTTATGAATATTCTGTCAGGTGTCCGGTGACGTTTCCCCGCCTATTCGGCCGCCTCCCGTTCCCTCAGTGATTTTTCAATTGTGGCGGAGATGACATCTATGGCCACCTTGTTGTGTCCGCCCTGCGGGATGATGATGTCGGCGTAACGTTTGCTCGGCTCGATGAACTGGAGGTACATCGGCTTCACCGTCTTGGTGTACCTCTCGATCACGGTTTCGACGGTCTTTCCTCTTTCCAGAATGTCTCTTGCCATCACTCTCATCAGCCTGTCGTCATCATCGGCGTCAACGAATATCTTGATGTCCATCTGGTCCCGCAGTTCCTTGCAGGTGAACACCAGAATCCCCTCGATGATGATGACGTCAGCCGGCTCCACCGTCACTGTCTCCGTTCTGGATCTGGAGCAAGTGATGTAGGAATACACAGGCTGCTCTATCGTCTTGCCTTTCTTGAGCTGGCAAAGCTGCCCGCAGAGAAGCTTGAAGTCGATGGCGTCCGGATGGTCGAAGTTGATCTGCTGCCTTTCCTCCAGAGGAAGATGGCTGGAGTCCTTGTAGTAGGAGTCCTGTGGAATCACAACTACCTTTTCCTTCAGTTTTTCGGTTATCGCGTTGACTACCGTGGTCTTTCCGGAGCCGGAGCCGCCGGCTATCCCTATCACAAGCATATTCGTCGTTTTTTAGAATTCCGCGTTTTTCGGGGTTCTCGGGAACGGAATCACGTCACGGATGTTGGCCATACCGGTGACGAAAAGCAGCAGCCTTTCGAATCCGAGTCCGAATCCGCTGTGAGGCACGGTTCCGTACCTGCGGGTGTCGATGTACCATTCAAGGTTCCTGCGGCTCATCCCGAGCTCATCGATTCTCCGCTCCAGTTTCTCAAGGGAAGCCTCTCTTTCGGACCCTCCGATGATCTCGCCGATCTTCGGGAAGAGCACGTCCATCCCGCGCACTGTCTTTCCGTCCTCGTTCTGCTTCATGTAGAAAGCCTTGATGTCCCTTGGGAAGTCGGTGAGGATCACCGGTTTGCCGAAATGCTTCTCCACAAGGAAGCGTTCGTGCTCGCTCTGGAAATCCGTTCCCCAGTGGACAGGGTACTCGAACTGTGTCCCGTTCTTGACGGCCTCCTCAAGGATGGTCACGGCCTCGGTGTAGGTCACTCTCTGGAACTCGATGCCGAGGACGCTCTTCAGCCTGTCGATCAGACCTTCGTCATACTTGTCGTTGAGGAACCTAAGGTCGTCGGCGCAATTGTCGAGGGCGTACTGCACGAGGTATTTCACGAACTCCTCCGCAAGAGCCATGTTGTCGTTGATGTCGTAGAAGGCCATCTCAGGCTCGATCATCCAGAACTCCGCAAGATGTCTCGGTGTGTTGGAGTTCTCTGCCCTGAACGTCGGCCCGAACGTGTAAATCTCGCCGACCGCCGTAGCTCCGAGCTCTCCTTCGAGCTGGCCGCTAACGGTGAGGCTGGTTTTCTTTCCGAAGAAGTCCTTGCTGAAATCCACCTTGCCGTTCTCCTTCTTGGGCACGTTCTCAAGATTGAGGGTCGTCACCTGGAACATGTCTCCCGCCCCTTCGGCGTCAGATTCTGTGATGAGAGGGGTATTGAGATAAACGAATCCCTTGTCGTTGAAGAACTTGTGGATGGCGAACGCCATAGCGTGACGGATTCTCAACACGGCTCCGAACGTGTTCGTCCTCGGGCGGAGGTGCGCCACGGTGCGAAGATATTCAAGTGAGGTGTTCTTCTTCTGGAGCGGGTATCTGACAGGGTCGCATTCGCCCAGCACCTCGATTTCCTTTGCCTGGATCTCCACCGCCTGACCGCTGCCGACTGACTCGACAAGGCTGCCTGTGACGCTGATGCTTGCGCCGGTGGTTATTCTTGCGATGAGAGCCTCATCGAAACCTGCCATGTCAGCAACAACCTGGATGTTATTGACGGTAGATCCATCGTTGAGGGCGATGAACTTGATCTGCTTGTTGCCTCTTTTGGTCCTGACCCAGCCTTTGGCGAGGACATCCTGTCCCGGTGTGGCCTTGAGAAGGTCTTTCACTTTGCTCCTCGTTATCATTTCTTAATACATTTGATTCAATCTCACAAAGGTAGTATAAAAAACAAAAAAAAGAAAGGGGCAGACCCGATGGCCCGCCCCTCTCCAAATATTCCAAGAATGATTACTTTTTATCTGTCTTTCTTGCAGCGTACATAATCTTAAGGGCGGAGCAGCGCCTGAGCTCCTGCTTCACGTCCGTGATTATACCCATTCTCGCATCTTCGTCTGCTTTGATCGAGACCTGCATCAACTGGCGGTCAACCTCACTCATGGCGTCACGCTCTGCGGCGATGAAGTCACGGATGTCACTGGTAGTCTTAAAGGAGTCGTTCAGCTGGATTCGGGCCTCTGTACCGTACTGCGCCTGATACTGTGCATTAGGCGAGCCGATGTAGATGTACGAGGCCAAGTCCTTTCTTTCGAGTTTGACTACTTCAGTCGCTTCAGGAAGTCTCACCTTTACCTTCACCTCCGTCGAGCGGAGCTGAGAGGTTACCATGAAGAAGAACAGAAACATGAACACGATGTCAGAACTTGTTCCAAGCTCCGGCATTTCCTTTTTACCGCTTCTTTTAAAACTAGGCATTGTCTGATTCCTCCTGAATTACTTTTTAGTCACGTCCTTAGGCTCCGCTTCGGAAATGTTCTGAGGAATGGCTTCCCTGACGATTTTCTGCTGGTCCTCGGAAAGTGACACGTATGGCTTTCCGTAGTTCTGTTTGCTGAAATCGTTGCGGACTTCATTGATGGCCTTCACGAGTTCGTTCTGGACGGCAATGTAAGCCCTGTAGCTTGTTCCGCGGTCGTTCTGAAGCGAGATGACTCCCTTTGTGACCGGATATTCCCCGAAACCCTCAATGTTTTTGAGCTCCCTTTCTGGAAGATTCGGGTCATTGGTAGGGTTTGTAAGGAATTCCTTTATCTTGTCCTTGAGCTGGCTAACATCCATAAGCTGGTCACCGGCAAACAGTCTGTCGGAAGAGTTGATCTTCACGATGATGATGTTACGCTTGTTGACCTTCGTGTCTTCTGTCTTCTGGTTTTCAGCAGGCATAGGCGGAAGACGGCGCTGCAGACCTGACTGCTGGTCCATGGTGGACGTCATCAGGAAGTAGCAGAGCAGAAGGAACGCGATATCGGCTGTCGATTGTGTGTTCAGCCCCGGTGTTTTTCTAACCATAGCTTGATGTTATTTGTTGTTGATGGCGTCTCTGATGGCCGCAAAGATGACGGTGACGATGGCGGCACCCCCAAGGATGTAGGTCAGCAGAAGCATTGTGTCGGTCATTTTAAGGATCGAGGCGGAAGGCTGTGTCCTCACGTTGAGGGCCGGGGCTCCGGATGACAGCACGTAGGCCACGAGTATCAGAGCGGCGATGCCGACAAGCACAAGCCCGACCTTGATGAGATCCTTAGGGTTGTTCGTGCAGACCATGTAGATGGCCAGACCTATCCAGACGACCACGGCTGCGAAGAACAGCACGTAGGTGTACCGGAGGAGGAGGTCGGCGTTGGCTCCGTTCGTGAAGAGGGCCCATACGCCGATGACTGTCCCGACCAGTCCTAATACCCATCCGATTATTTTGAATAACTTATTCATTATAAACAGATTCTAAATTATTGTTCCAAGATGCGTGACTATTTCTTTTCGTTCTTCGTGAGAACATCAACGAGGTTGATGGAAGCCTCCTCCATGTCAATTGAGAGGGCGTCGATTCTGGAAAGAATATAGTTGTAGAACACCTGGAGAATCATGGCCACGATAAGACCGCCGACGGTTGTGATAAGGGCGACCTTCATACCACCGGCCACGATGTTAGGGGAGATGTCACCGGCTGCCTCGATGGCGTCGAAGGCTACAACCATACCGACTACAGTTCCCAAGAATCCGAGGGACGGGGCGAGGGCGATGAACAGGGCGATCCATGAAAGATTGTTTTCCATGAGGCTCATCTGCACGCTTCCTGAAGAGGAGATTCTCTTTTCAACCACGTCGATGCCTTCCTCGTAGTGGAGAAGACCGTCGTAGAAGATGCTGGCAACCGGACCCTTGGTGTTGCGGCAAACGTCCTTGGCCTTTTCAACACCACCCTGGGCGAGAGCTTCCTCTACGTTCTTGAGAAGCTTCTTGGTGTTGGTCTTCGAGAATGAGAGATAAAGGATTCTCTCGATGGCAAGGGCAAGACCGATGATGAGGCAGAGGAGAATCATGGCCATGAAGCCAGGACCTCCCTGGATGAAGTAGGTCTTGATCTGCTGGTGCATAGGAACATCCTCGCCGCTTCCGCTGAGAAGATCCTCTGCGGTCATCGGCTTTGCCGCGGCCTCGACTTGCTCGGTGGCGGCTTCGTTGTCAGCGGCTGGCTGATCCTGAGCGGATGCGATGTTTGCAGTGAAGGTGAGAACACCGGCTACTGCCAAAAACATGAAAAACTTTTTCATAACTGTTTTTGTGTGTTTAATTTTAACTGATAAAGTATTAAATAGTTATCTTTTAAAGCAGTCTCCGGAAGCCGTAAAACCTTCCAAAAAACCGTTGCAATTTACTAAATAATTTCCAATTGACAATAATTATAGGGAAATTTCTCCTTGCAGATTCTCTCCGAGCCTTGACTTCACCCAATCGTTGTCCTGATTCCTGCCCATAAGGTAGAACAGTTTGGCGAGCGCGCTCTCGGTGGTGATGTCCGCTCCGGAGATGACCCCGGCCTTTTCAAGCGCCTTGCCTGTCGCGTAGATGTCCATATTCACTGTGCCTGACAGGCATTGCGTCACGTTCATCAGGACCTTCCCCATTCCGGCGGCCTCCTTGACGGTTTCCAGAAACCATCGTCCCGACGGCGCGTTGCCGGAACCGTAAGTCTCGATGATCGCCGCGCGGATGTCCGGCCCGCACAGGAAATATCTCATCACCTGCGGGGTGATCCCCGGATGCACCTTGAGAATCGACACCCTTGTGTCCAGCCCTGTGCTGATCCTCAGCGGTTCGTCCCATCGCGCCGGACGGCGAATGATACGGTCATTGTACTTGATGCTGATGCCGGCCTCGGCCAGCGGAGGGCAGTTCGGTGACCGGAAAGCGCTGAAATCCTCCGAACTGACCTTGACTGAACGGTTGCCCCTCAACAGTTTGGAATTGAAGAATATGCTGACCTCGGGCACTCTCGGATGGCCTTCGGAATCCTTGGCCGAGGCAATCTCCACGGCGGAGATCAGATTCTCTTTGCCGTCCGTGCGCGGCACTCCGATAGGGAGCTGGCTCCCGGTGAACACGACCGGCTTCGCAGGGTTCTCAAGCATGAAGCTGAGGGCGGACGCCGAATATGCCATTGTGTCGGTTCCGTGAAGGATGACGAATCCGTCATATTCGTCGTAACGTTCCTGAATGAGGGAAGCAAGTGACTGCCAGAATGAAGGCTCCACGTCGGAGGAGTCTATCAGAGGGTTGAAGGTGTACGAGTCGATGCGCAGTGCGAATTTCTGCAGCTCGGGTACTTCGTCCAAAATCTGGCTGAAATCGAAAGGCTTGAGAGTCAAGTCCTGAGGATCCTGCTTCATCCCGATTGTCCCGCCTGTGTAAATCATCAGAATGGAAGATCTTTTCATATCTCGAAAAGTGTTTTGGCGTTCTCTGTGGTCGCCAGGGCGACCTCCTCGACCGTAATCCCTTTCAGTTCGGCCACCTTGGCGGCGATCAGTGGAATATATGAGCTTTCGTTGCGTCTGCCCCTGTAAGGGACCGGTGTCAGGTAAGGTGCGTCGGTCTCCAGCACGATTCTGTCAAGGGGGACATTCCGTACAACCTCCGCAAGTCCGGCGTTCTTGAATGTCACCACGCCGCCGACACCGATGTACCAGTCCCCGAGTCTCTGAAGTTCCCGGAAAGATTCCAGGCTTCCGCTGTAGGCGTGCATGTTTCCCGTCAACCCTTTGTGCCTTCTTATTATCTCAAGGAAGTCGCCCATCGCGTCGCGCAGGTGGATGTTGACGGGCAGCCCGCGTCCGGCGGCAAAGTCCAGCTGCCATTCCAGCGCGTCTTTCTGTTCGGAGGAGAAATCCTTGTTTTCATGGTAGTCAAGCCCGATCTCTCCCACTGCCGTGACATTGCGTCCGGTTCTCGTTTCCCATTCGTCCAGAAACCTCACCATTGACTCCAGTTCATCGCGCCAGTCTTTCCCGACCGAGCCCGGATAGAGTCCGATCATCGGACGAAGCGTTTCGGGATACCTGTCCGCAAGGGCGAACATGGCCTCCCTCTCCG
>CAVERO010000150.1:0-6806 GCA_963617915.1 Candidatus Methanomethylophilaceae archaeon
ACTTCGGCAGGCTCAGTGACCGGCAGGGCGCACTTCGGCAGGCTCAGTGACCGAAAAACTCAGCGACGCATCATTACGATGGTCACTGAGCTTGTCGAAGTGCGCAAAACTTGTCAATGCGCGCAAAAAACCGGCGGACTACTTCTCGTCCTGAAACTTGAGAATAGGCTGGCGCGCGGCAGTGGTCTCGTCCGGACGGGTGATCGGAGCGTTGTGAGGAGCGCTCTTAAGCAGAGCGGGATCCTCGGCGGCCTCAAGGGCGATCTTCTTCATCACCTCGATGAACGCGTCCAGAGTCTCTATCGACTCCGTCTCCGTCGGCTCGATCATGATGGCCTGATGGAACAGGAGAGGGAAATAGATCGTCGGGGCGTGGAAGCCGAAGTCAAGAAGCCTCTTGGCGACATCCAGCGTCGTGGCGCCCTCGCGTTCCACAGTCCCGTCCGCAGCCTTCTTCGAGCCGTCGTTGACAAGGCCGTCATAGACGAACTCATGCTTGCAGACAGTAGGGATCGGGAGCTTGTACCACTCCTTGAGGCTCTCCTTGATGTAGTTGGCTCCGAGGGTGGCGTACTTGCCGACCAGCTTGACGTTCTCGCGGCCGAGCGAAAGGATGTAGGCGTAAGCCCTCAGGATCACGCCGAAGTTGCCCAGGAATCCGGACACCTCGCCGGCGGTCTTTTCACAGCCTTCGGCGCTCTTTGCGGCATCGGCAGGACCCACACCGGCGCGCCCCTTTACCTCGAACTGACCGTTCGCGTTTTTGATGACCTTCGGGACAGGCAGGTAAGGCACCAGTTTCTCACAGACACCGACAGGACCCGATCCCGGGCCTCCGCCGCCGTGAGGGGTGGAGAACGACTTGTGCAGGTTCAGGTGCAGGATGTCGAATCCCATGTCGCCCGGACGTGCCACGCCGATGAGCGGATTCATGTTCGCTCCGTCGTAGTAGAGAAGGCCTCCGCATCCGTGGATGAGGGAAGCGATCTCCTCGATGTCCTTCTCGAAAAGTCCAAGGGTGTTAGGATTCGTCATCATGATGCCGGCGATGTCGTCGCCCAGAAGCGGCTTCAAATCGTTCACATCGACAAGGCCGTCTGCCTTGGACTTCACGACGACCACCTCCAGACCGCAGACCGCGGCGCTGGCCGGGTTCGTTCCGTGGGCGCTGTCAGGCACGATCACCTTGGTCCTCTTCAGGTCACCGTTCAGGATGTGGTACTGACGCATTATCATCAGACCGGTCAGCTCACCGTGCGCTCCGGCGCAAGGGTTGAACGTGAAATGAGCCATCCCCGTGATGGCGGCCAAAGCCTTGTCCATGTTGTAATAGACCTCCAGCGCGCCCTGTACCGTGGACACCGGCTGCAGCGGATGCAGTCCGAGGAAGCCCTTCATTCCGGCGATCTCCTCGTTGATCTTCGGGTTGTACTTCATCGTGCAGCTTCCCAGAGGATAGAATCCGGTATCGACACCGAAGTTCATCTGGGAGAGGTTGGTGTAGTGACGCACGACATCTACCTCGCTGACCTCCGGAAGTCCAGCGGCCTCAGTCCTTCTGAGGGCGGCGGGAATCTCTTCTGTGGAGGAAGTCCACTCGTTCTTGCCGAGGGAATAGCCGACCCTCCCCGCTTTGGAGAGTTCGAAAATAAGCTTATCGTAATACTTCATACTCCTTAGGCCTCCTTCACCAACGCGACGAGAGCGTCAATCTCGGCTTTCGTCTTTCTTTCGGTCGCACAGAAACTTACATAGCCTTCCTCTGTCTGGAGAGCGGCGAAGAATCCACCGCCTACCAGCTTGGCGGACAGATTTTCGACAGGCACCAACGGCTTAAGCACGAACTCCTTGAGGAACGGCCCCGTGAATACCTCGGCGAATTTTCCGGTCTTCAGAAGCTCGTCGTGGAGATAGTGCGCGGCGGCGTAGGAGCGGTCGTTGACCTCCTTGAGCCCTTTCGGTCCCATAAGCGACATATAGACGGTTACATAGAGAGCCATGAGGCTTTGATTGGAGCAGATGTTGGAGGTGGCCTTCTCGCGGCGGATGTGCTGCTCGCGGGCCTGAAGGGTCAGGCAGAAGCAGCGGCGGCCCTCCGTGTCACGGGTCTCACCCACTATCCTTCCCGGAAGTTTGCGGACATATTCCTTCCTGCACGCCATAAAGCCCACATAAGGTCCGCCGAAGCTCATCGGGATGCCGAGGCTCTGGCCGTCGCCCACAGCGATGTCAGCGCCCCACTCGGCAGGTGTCTTGAGCACCGCAAGAGCAGAAGGGTCGCAATATTCAATGAATATTCCGCCTTCGCCGTGGATGGCCTCCGCGAAGCCGGTAAGGTCTTCGATGATGCCGTAGCGGTTGACGGAAGGGACGATGACCCCGGCCACGTCGTTCCCGCCCAGCTCGGCTTTCACGCTGTCAAGGCAGGTCTGGCCGTCCTTGCAAGGAATCTGCGTCAGTTCGATGCCGTGATAGCCGGCGTAGGTCCGGATGGTCTTGATGACGTTCGGAAGCAGGGTGGATGAAACCAGAACCCTTGACTTGCGCTTGGTGCAGGCCGGAGCCATCTTCACTGCTTCGGCGGCTGCGGTAGGGCCGTCGTACATCGAAGCGTTGCTGATGTCAAGCCCCGTCAGCGCGCAGACCATGCTCTGGTACTCGAATATGTACCTGAGGGTTCCCTGCGAAATCTCGGCCTGATAAGGCGTGTAGGCCGTCAGGAACTCCGAACGGGACGTGATGTAAGGGATGACGGACGGAGTGTAGTGGTCGTAGGCGCCCTGACCGACGAACACCTTCAGTTTCTCGTCCTTTCTGTCCAGAGACTCGAAAAAGTCCCTGACTTCCTGCTCGGACATTGCCTCCGGCAGGTCATATTCACCCTTGAAGATGACATCCTTCGGGACATCGGAATAGAGGTCGTCCAGAGACTTGACCCCTACCCTGTCCAGCATCGCGCGGACATCATCTTCAGTGTGAGGGAAATAAGGAAATGCGGACATACTCTTCTACTCGGTCTTTGCCTTGTAAGCCTCGGCGTCCATAAGCGCGTCAACCTGCGCAGGATCGCTCATCTCGACCTTGATGATCCAGGCCCCGTAAGCATCCTCGTTGATCTTCTCCGGAGCGTCCTCAAGGTCAGGATTGACCTCGACAACCTTGCCGGAAACAGGTGAAAGAAGCTCGCTGGAAGCCTTCACGCTCTCCAATGCGCCGAACTCCTCGCCGGCCTCAACCTCATCGTCAACCTCAGGGAGGTCAGCGTAGGTGATGTCGCCAAGCTCCTTCTGGGCGAAATCAGAAATACCGATGACGGCGATGTTGCCCTCAACCTTTACCCACTCGTGGTCCTCGCTGTAACGGAGGCCTTCTACTACTTTGCTCATAATGAATCTATTGTTTATGAATATTACTTCTTGTAATTTGTCTGATAGAATCTCTTCTTGACGACCTTCCCCGGGAACACCTTCTTGCGGATGCGGACGGAAAGCGGAGCGTCAAGAGCGCCGCACTCCCTCTTGACAAGGGCGAAGCAGATGCTCTTGCCAAGAGAGATGCTGTGGTAGCCCGTGGTCACCACGCCGACCTCCGTGCCGTCCTCAAGCTCGACAGGGTAGCCGGCGCGCGGGATGGCCTTGTCCTGAAGCTCGATGCCCACAAGCTTCATCTTCGTGCCGTTGGCCTTCTGGTCAGCGATGGCCTCCTTGCCGATGAACTCGTCCTTGTCCAGCTTGCAGAACATGCTGAAACCGGCGACAACCGGAGAAATCTCCTGTGACAACTCGTCTCCGTACAGAGGCAGACCGGCCTCGAAACGCAGGGTGTCGCGGCAGCCAAGTCCGCAAGGCACTACGCCGGCCTTAAGGAAAGCGTCCCAGTACTTCACGATGAGACCCGGTGCGGCATAAATCTCGAAGCCGTCCTCTCCGGTGTAACCGGTACGGCTGATGATGACCCTTGTTCCGGCGTCCTCGAAGTCCTTGAACGTGTAGAATGTCAGATTGGCGGCGTCGGCGGCGAAGCCGAGAACCTTGACGAGAGTCTCCTCCGCCTTCGGGCCCTGAAGCGCTATCTGCCCCCAGTTGTCCGAATCGTTGACCAGCTTGACATCGTAGCCCTTGGAGTTGTCCTTTATCCAAAGGAAATCCTTTTCGATGTTGGCCGCGTTCACCACAAGAAGATAGTGGTCGGCGGTGAACTCCTTGTAAACCAGAAGGTCGTCCACGGTGCCTCCGTCAGGGTAAAGCATCATCCCGTACAGAACCTGACCCGGAACCATAGGGCGGATGTCATTGGTGAATATATGATTGACAAACTTCTCCGCGTCAGGGCCGCTGACGAAGATCTCACCCATGTGAGACACGTCGAACATACCCACATTGCCGCGGACCGCCAGATGCTCCTCCGTGATCGAAGAGTACTGGATCGGCATGTCGAATCCGGCAAATGGACTCATCTTGGCTCCGAGAGCCACGTGACTGTCGTGCAGACAGGTAACTTTGAGTTGCTCCTCCATAATCAATTATCAGTGTTTAGTCTATAATAGTCGTTAAATAATCTGTGCATGACATGTAATGCTCCGGGAACATCAAAGCGCGAGCCGCAGCCCGAACGTGCCCTTGACGTTTTTGGCCGGCATATACGACCTGTTGGAGATGCGGCAGGCTTCCCAGCGGCTGGCGCAGCTGCCCCCGCGGAGAATCCTCGTCCCTCCTTCAGAGGCACCGACCGGGTTGACCTGCGCGTCTTTTGAATATTCAGCGGCGCGGTCGTAACACCACTCCCAGGCGTTACCGCTCATGTCGTATATTCCCAACTCATTGGCCTTGCGTGTCCCCACATTCTTCAGTTTGGAACCGGCGTTGTCAAGGAACCACATCGCATCGTAGGCGTTGGATCCGCTGAAGCCGTAATGACGGGATTTCCGGCCACCTCTGGCGGCATATTCCCACTCCGCCTCGGTAGGGAGACGGAACTTGCGTCCGGTCAAGGCGCAGAGCCTGCTGATGAACGTCTGGCAGTTGTACCAGGAAACGTTCCCGACAGGCCTCTGAGGCTCGTCAAGGTCATTGAGGTAAGGAACTGAACCCATCACCGCGTGCCAAAGGGCGACGGTCACCTCGGTCTCCCCTATCCCGAAGTCATCGATAGTGACAGGATGGGCAGGAATCTCGTTCTCCGGGCTCGCGAACTTGGCATAAGGAGAGTCGGAGGCATTGTAACCCATTGAGAAAGTGCCACCTTTAACTTTCACCATCTTGAATGTCACACCTCCGACGGTGAAAACCTCCGGCTTCTCATCGGAGGCGTCGGTCTTCTCACGGTCAACCGCGGTCCCGTCAATAGGTTCCAAGATGGCGTCCGACAAGACATCCTCGGTCGGCTGTGCAAGCCGGAACCCGACCTTCGCCTTGGCGGTGTGGCGCTCCACCTCCATTCTTTCCAGAACCGTACGGACGACCTTGCCGTCCTTCTCCACAGGGCCTTCCGGGTTGACGGCCAACTCCATAGGCTTGAAATATTCATCACTTGCGGCCCCATCCGGCACCGCGTCATAACTGTCAAGACACCATTCGGCCACAGAGGTGAAATCCTTCCCGTTCAGAACCCTCTGGGCATATTCCCACTGCGCCTCGCTCGGAAGAATGAATATCTTGCCGGTGGCCTTGTTCAGTTTCCCGAGGAACTTCACGGCATCGGTCCAGGAGACCTTGTCAACCGGAGCGTCAGGATTCTGCACCGAACTCGGATTGTTTCCCATGACCGCCGTCCAGAGAGCCTGCGAGACCGGCTTGGCGCTGATGACGAATCCGTCGAGCGCCACCTCGTGTGGAATCCCGTTCGTGACCTTCCTGCGGTTGTCCGCGGAAAGTCCCATCGTGTAATGCCCCGCCGGAACCTTGACCATGTCGAATGTCACGCCGCCGACGGTATAACTCAACTCATAGTCCGCGCCTTGAGGCTTCTGAATGGCGGTCTTGCACGCCGAAACCGAAATGACCGAGGCCACAAGGGCGATGATGTTAATAATTTTGTTCATTTTCCGTGAGATTCTTTTAAATCACAATCCCAAATGTAGTCAAAAACTTCCGATTTGAAAACACCGTCAACGAATGTTGCGGATTTTCCTGTGCAGGTTTTCAGGGAGAAGCCCCGTAAGCCGCTCCCTGGCGCTCTGCGGCACGAATATCCTTTTCAATGACGCTCCGTAGAAGGCGTCGTCCCCGATGAACTCCAGACCGGCGGGGAGAACGATTTCCTCCAGCGACTCGCAGACAAGGAACGCTCCAGCCCCGATCGCCTTGAGTCCCTTGTTGAATCTCACCCTGTTCAATGAAAAGCACTCCTCGAAGGCTCCGTCACCAATGGCGACCAACCCGGCGGGGCAACTTACGGAACGAAGTTCCCAGCAGCCGTAGAAAGCGCCGTCACCGATGAACATCAGGTCTTTAGGCAAACGGATGCTCCTGAGCCAGCCGCACTCCCGGAAAGCCCCGCGGCCTATGTGCGTGACGCTTCCGGGCAGGAAAACCTTGTCCAGAAACGAGACCCTTTCCTCTTCGGGAATATCCTCGCCGAACTTCCTGTCCTCGGCCATATATGGCTGAAAGGCGAAGGCTCCGTCGCAGATGACCCTCGTGCCGTCCTTGACGTGAACCTCACCTGGATAATTCTCGGCATCAAGCAGTTTTGTGCCGTCGGCGGAGTAATTGCAGCAATTGTCATTGTCCCAGACATCACCGGAGCGGTCCTTTTCAGAGGCCGACGTGTCAAGTCTGAGAGCCTGTAGCCAGTCTTGCATATTC
>CAVERO010000151.1:0-6766 GCA_963617915.1 Candidatus Methanomethylophilaceae archaeon
TCCTTGAATTTCTCCCCTCTGTCCTCGTAGCAGGTGAACAGGTCGAAGCTTGCGCAGCACGGGCTGAGCAGCACGACATCTCCGGCCTCGGCGAATCTCCCGGCGGCCTTCACCGCCTCGTCGGCCGACAGGGTGTCCGCGATTCTGTCCTTGCCCACGATTCCCTCGAAAGCCTCGTGGAACTTGTGGTTGTCAACACCCATGCAGACAATCGCCTTGACCTTCTCCTTCACAAGCGGTTTGAGTACCTCGTAGTCGTTGCCCTTGTCAGTGCCGCCGACAATCCACACCACAGGACGCTTCTGGCATTCGAGAGCGTACCATGCGGCGTCCACGTTGGTCGCTTTCGAGTCGTTGATGTAGAGCACGTCCTTGATGCTGAGGACCGGCTCCAGCCTGTGCTCGATAGGCTGGAACGTGGAAAGGGCCTCGCGGATGGTCTTGTTGTCGATGCCAGAAGCCTTCGCGGCGAGGGCGGCTGCCATCGAGTTGTAGATGTTGTGCTTCCCGCCCAGGGCAAGTTCCTTAAGGAATATGTCGCATTCCTCCTCGCCGTATTTCACGACGATCTTCTCGTCCTTGAGGTAGGCTCCCTGCCTTACCTCGGCCTTCTGGGTGAACGGCAGACGCTTGGCGGAAAGTATTATCTTGTTGAGGTGCTCGATTGTGATTTCGTCGTCGGAGTCGAAGATGAAGCAGTCCTCTGGCCTGAGGTTCTGAGTGAGACGGAACTTGGCCTTCACGTAGTTCTCCATCTGGTAGTCGTAGCGGTCCAGATGGTCAGGGGTGATGTTCGTGATGATTGCGATGTCGGGACGGAAATCGTAGCAGTTGTCCAGCTGGAAACTGCTGATTTCCAGAACATAGTAGTCGAAATGCTCGGTTGCCACCTGATAGGCGTAGCTCTTCCCGATGTTGCCTCCGAGGCCAACGTTCAGCCCGGCGTTCTGAAGCAGGTAGTAGATCAGGGAAGTCGTGGTGGTCTTGCCGTTGCTTCCGGTGATGCAGATTTTCTTCGCCTTGTCATAGCGTCCGGCGAACTCGATCTCCGAAATGATGTGGATTCCACGCTCCTCGATCTTCCTGACAATCGGCGCGGAGCTGGGGATGCCGGGACTCTTGACCACCTCGTCGGCGTTCAGGATGAGATCCTCCGTGTGTCGCCCCTCCTCGAAACTGATGTCCCATTTGCGGAGCTCATCCGCAAAACGACCAGAAATCTTTCCGTAGTCGGAAAGGAACACGTCGAATCCTTTCACCTTGGCCAGAACAGCGGCTCCGACTCCGCTCTCGGCACCTCCCAAAACTACAATTCTGCTCATATTCATAAGTTTATCTAATCTTCAGCAATGCAAGTGTGGTGACGGCCAGAATGACTCCGATGAGCCAGAACCTTGTCACTATCTTCGCTTCCGGAATGGCGTGCTCCGGTCTGCTTATCAGTGCCGGGATGCCTTCCTTCTGGTAGTGATGGTGCAGAGGAGCCATCTTGAATATCCTTCTGCCTTCACCGTATTTTCTCTTCGTGTATTTGAAATAAGCCTTCTGCATTATCACGGAGAGAGATTCGACCAGAAATATTCCGCAAAGAACCGGGAGCAGCAGTTCCTTCCTCATAAGGACGGCGCTCACTCCGATGATTCCTCCGATTGTCAGGCTTCCGGTGTCGCCCATGAACACCTGTGCCGGATAGGAGTTGTACCAGAGGAATCCCATCAGGGCTCCCACGAAGGCGGACATGAAGATGGCGATCTCTCCGCTTCCGGGGATGTACATTATGTTCAGGTAGCCGGAATTGATCAGGTTGCCTCCCAGCCATGCCAGGATGCCCAGAACCACTCCGACTATGGCGCTTGTCCCGGCGGAGAGCCCGTCCATCCCGTCCGTGAGATTGGCCCCGTTCGAGCAGGCCATGATGACCACCACAATCATCAGCACATAAACCGCCCATTTGCAGTACCAGCCCCATTTGCCTTTGAAAGGGGAGAAACATTTGTAGTCGAACTCGTGGTCTTTCACGAACGGAATCGTGGTCTTTGTGCTCTTTATCACGTTCTCCATCTTCCAGCCCGCATCCCGGTCCACAAGTGTCTCGGAATCTACGTTGAGCGAGCCGCCGTCGCCCTGCCCGACCACGTTCGCCACCCCTGCCTTCACGGGAACCTTCTCCCGGACGACAATGTCGTTGCTGAAGCAGACGGTGAGTCCGATGACAAGCCCGAGAAGGAGCTGGCAGACCAGTTTCGCCTTTGAATGAAGCCCTTCCTTGTTGTGCTTGAACACTTTGATGTAGTCGTCGGCGAATCCGAGGGCTCCGCACCAGACGGTAGTCAGAATCAGAAGCTGGATGTAGATGTTCCTGAGGTTGCAGAACAGCAGGGCCGGGACGAGAATGCCCAGAATGATGATGACGCCTCCCATTGTCGGAGTGCCTTTTTTCTGCATCTGGCCCTCCAGACCCAGGTCCCGGATTGTCTCTCCAATCTGCTTCTCCTGAAGCCATCTGATGATCCTCCGTCCGGCGAAGAACGAAAGGAGCATGGCGGTGACGCTGGCAAGCATCGCCCTGAACGACAGGTAGGTGAACAGCCCCTGTCCAGGGATGTCGAATTGCCTCAGATATTCAAAAAGATGGTAGATCATCGTTCCTTCCTCCTATTTGCCGCACATGTTGCCGAACACTTCGGAGACTACCTCGCGCTCGTCGAAATGGAGGTGTTCCGTCCCGATTATCTGATAAGTCTCGTGACCCTTCCCCGCAAGCAGGATCACAGCGCCGTCCGGCGCGAAATTAATCGCCGTCCGGATGGCCTCCTTCCTGTCCGCGATGAATATGGCCTTGGCCAGTCCGTTGAGGCTGAATCCTTTGCGGATGTCTTCCAGAATGTCCTCCGTCTTTTCGGTGCGGCTGTTGTCGGAGGTCACGACAGCCCTGTCGGCGTACCTTTCGGCTATTCCGGCCATCTCCGGCCTCTTGGTCCTGTCGCGGTCGCCTCCGCATCCGAACAGGCAGATCAGCTCCTTGCCTCCGTCGATGTCCCTCAAGGTCTTGAGCACGTTCTCCAGAGCGTCAGGAGTGTGGGCGTAGTCAATGATGACGGAGAGATTCCGCGGCCCTCTGATGACCTCCAGACGCCCCGGGGCGGACTCCAGTCTGCTGATGGCCACCAGAGTCTCCTCCCGGTCTGCGCCCAAAGCGATGGCCGCGCTGTAGATCGCGAGGATGTTGTAGGCGTTATGCTGCCCGATCAGACGCGTCCACGTCTCTCTGCCGTCGATTTTGAGAAGCATTCCCTCGATGGTCTCCTCCATGATGCGGCAGGTGTGGTCGGCGACGCTTCTGCACGAATATCTTACGACCTTGGCCTTGGTGTTCTGCACCATCACCTCTCCGTTCCTGTCGTCGATGTTCGTTATCGCCGTGGCGGTGGCCGGAAGGTTGTCGAAGAAGAGTTTCTTGCAGCGCAGATACTCGGCGAAAGTCTTGTGGTAGTCGAGGTGGTCGTGGGTCAGGTTCGAGAATATCCCGACCTTGAACTCCAGTCCGGCCACACGCTCCTGCTCCACGCCGATGGAGCTGACCTCCATAAAGCAATATTCACATCCCGCGTCAACCATTTCGGCAAGCAGGGAGTTTATGGTGACAGGGTCGGCGGTGGTGTTCGCGGTCTCGCTCCGTCTTGTCCCGACGTAGTTGGCTATCGTGGACAGGAGTCCGCAGTTGTAGCCCCGAGCCATGAACAGCCGGTAGAGGAGAGTGACCGTGGTTGTCTTTCCGTTGGTTCCGGTGATGCCGACCAGCGTGAGTTTCCTTGAAGGGTTGTCGAAGAAATTGGCGGCCATCATCGCGGCGGCGTGGCGGGAGTCCGTGACCCTCACAAGAGCAGGAGCGGCTCCTGAATATCCTGAAACCGCCTTTTGGAGAGCCTCCTCGTCCTCGTAAACGATGGCTGCCGCTCCGGAGGCAAGCGCCTTGCCGATGTAGGCGTGTCCGTCGCTGTCGTGCCCTTTGACCGCTATGAACATCGCCCCGGGAGTGACTTTCCTGGAGTCGTTGCAAATGTCCGTGAGTCCAAGGTTCAGGTCTCCCTGCACCTTGACGGCTCCGCTGTCCTTTATGATGTCTTCAAGTCTCATTTCAAAGTGATTGTTATGGTTGCGCCCTTGGCCGCTTTCTGCCCGGCTTTCGGGTTCTGGGAGGACACGTGGCCTGTCCCTGAATACGAGCATCTCAGCCCGCTGTTTTCTATTATGAACACCGCGTCCTTGAGTCCAAGCCCCGACACGTCGGGAACAGTCGGATTCTTTGGGTCCGCCGCCGCGCCGGTCTCCCGGCCCAATGTCATTTTCGGGACAGTTCCTTTCCTCTCGATCTCGCCGCCCCATTCCGGATCCATCGTGTAGATGGCGTCCACTACCTCGCGCATCGCCGCCGCAGGTCCCACGCCACCCCAAAGGCTGCCTTTTATCAGGCTGGAGTTCATGCAGATTATGGCGCTGTACTTCGGGTTGTCCGCAGGGAAGAAGCCCACGAATGTGGCCAGATTGTGGTAGCTGCCGTCAGCCGTTAAGCTGTTGTCCTCCGGGTTCTTTCCGTATTTCTCAATCTCTTCTTTTGAAAGGGATTGCCTTGCGGTTCCGGTTTTCCCGGCGACGGTCAGTCTGGCCCCTTTCAGTTTAGTGGCGGTTCCTTCGGAGGTTACGGCTTTCATGGCCCTGAGCAGGGTGTCCGCCGTGGCTTTTGAACAGATGGAGGCGTTCAGGACGCTCGGCCCCTTCTTTGTCTTTACGACACCGTCTTTCTCGATGCTTTCGACAAGGTAAGGCTTCATCATCCTGCCTCTGTTGGCTATGGCGTTGTAGAACGTGAGGGTGTGCAGCGGAGTCTCTCTGACCGAATAGCCTATGGCCACGGATCCCAGGTCTGTGGAGCTCCAGGTCTTTGAGTCGGGGGACGGAAGGACAGGCTCCCGAAGTCCCTCAAGGTCAAAGTCGAACGCCTGCCCGAGCTTGTACATGTACAGCTTGTCCAGAAACCTCTTCGGATTGCTCGAGTAGTTGTTGACCGCAAGGTAGCGGAACACATAGTTGGACGAGATTTCAAAACCGTGCAGGATGGAGATTTTTTCGAGATTCCTGACGTGGTCGTCATCAGGATAGCCTTGCAGTTTTCCTTTGTTGGTGGGGATTTCGTCATCAAGGGATTTGACGTAGCCGTCCTCGAGGGCCGTCATCAGCGTGGTGGCCTTGAACACGGACCCCGGATTGGCTCCATACCCTATCGCCATGTTATAGACTTCGTTAAGGCTGCTGTCCTTCGGACTCTTTGTCAGGTTCACCATTGCCCTGATCGCGCCGGTCTTCACGTCCATAAGCACTCCGCACCCTTCCGCGATTTGCGGGTTGGCGGACATCTGCCTCCGCATGGCCTTGTCCAGGATGTCCTGAAGCGTGATGTCGAGGGTTGTCCTGACATCCAGCCCGTTCACTGGCTTGACGTAGGCGCTGTCGTAATTCTGGATTCTTTCCTTGTTGTCGGTCGGCCTTAGCCAGATCTCGCCCTCCTGTCCGTGCAGGGCGTAGTCATATTTCCCCTCAAGGCCTATGTGGTTGTTGCCGTTGGAGTTGCTGTTGTCCTTGACATAGCCGATGGTGCGTCTGGCCAATGTCCCGTAAGGGTATTTTCGGGTGTCCTTCCTGATGACGATGATTCCGCTCTTGTACTGGCCTTCCTCCATCAGCGGAAGGCTCTGCAGCCTGAGAAGCGTGCCTCTGTCGATGTTCTCTCCCAGCTTGAGGTACTTGTTGCCCGTCCTGCGCCCGTCAATGATTGCCTTGAACATCACGGACGCGTCCATGCCCATCTCCTTGGCGAAGCCTTCCGTGAAGGCCCTGGCCTTGTCCTGCCATTCCTGCTCAAGGTTCGTCCCGGTCGGCTTTTTTCTCATCAATGCCTTGAAATATTCCTTGCGCACGGTACAGTCCATCCTTAATTCGTACATCGGAGTTGACATCGCCAGAATCTCGCCGTTGCACCCGATGATGGCGCCTCGGTCCGGAGCTATCGTGCTTTTCACGACCGGAGGAACGAAATACTTCACGAGACCCTTGTCAAGTTGCCAGAAGCACTGGATATAGATGATTCTGCCTACCACGGCGACTCCCAGAATCAGGACAAGTGTGTAGAGCAGGTACAGAATCGCTCCGATCCTGTCCCGCTTCTTCCTGTTCGTGTTCTGTTCAGTCTGAGCCATGGCCTGTTTTATTTTTTAAGTCTGTCGGCCGGTTTTGAAGGTATCGCCAAGCCGGAACCAGCGTCCTTGAGCATATCCTGTACGGTGCCGAGTCTGGAATAGCCCGCAAGCTCGACCGTCTTCTGGGCGTGGTAAATCTCGATGTCGGAGAGGGTTTTCCGGTTGTCCTCGACCCTTGTGAGAGTCTTCTCGATCTTAAGGCTCAGCCAGATGCTGACCCAGAAGAGGAAGAATGTGTAGATGATGTGTATGAAATAGCGCGAGACGTTGAGCCTGAGCAGCAATTCGCCTTGCAGAATGGCCAGCCCGGCGTTGCCCAGCCATTTCCAGATGTCTGAAATCTTCCATTTCCTCAGTTCCGTCATATTCCTTGTCCTCCCTCATTCTTTTCGGCCACCCTCAGTTTCGCGCTTCTCGCCCTTGTGTTGGCGGCTATCTCGCTCTCCCGCGGCAGGACCGGCTTGCGGTTCACCGCCTTCAGAGGGGCATGAATATTCCCGAACACGTCCTTC
>CAVERO010000152.1:0-6658 GCA_963617915.1 Candidatus Methanomethylophilaceae archaeon
AATAATAATTGTCATTTCAAATTTTTTGAATTATTAGTTGTAGATTTGCGTAAAAATAGGGGTTATGGTAAGGTATTATTGTGAGGATGTCAAGTTCCTTTTCAAGAACAAAATTGCCAACAACAGGTGGCTCAAAATGGTTGCCGGGAGTGAGATAAAGACTCTTGGTGACATTTCAATTATCTTTTGTTCAGATAATTACATCCTTGATGTAAACATCCGTTACCTTCATCACGACTATTTCACCGATGTCATCACCTTTGATTATTGCGAAGGAAACAAACTTTCCGGCGACCTGTTCATCAGCATCGACAGCGTTCGTGAAAACTCCATCGAGTTCGGAACCGAATTTGACGAGGAATTGCATCGCGTAATCGTACATGGTGTCCTTCATCTTATAGGTTATGATGATCACACACCGGAAGACCAAAAGATAATGCGGGCCAAGGAGGATTATTATCTCAGCCTTAGGAATAAAGCCTGATCATATTCATTCTACTGAATATTCATTCCTTTGCAGTAGTTACTTTCTTAAATCAGGAATATTTTTGAATATGACATATTCTTACGATGTGATAGTTGTCGGTGGGGGACACGCCGGTTGCGAGGCTGCCGCTGCCGCCGCCAACCTTGGCTCGTCTGTTTTGCTGATCAACGCTGACCTTACGAGTTTTGCCCGTATGTCCTGCAACCCGGCTGTCGGAGGAATCGCCAAGGGGCAGATTGTCCGGGAGGTTGATGCCCTCGGAGGAATGATTGGACTTGTCACGGACGCCTCGACTCTCCAGTTCAGGATGCTGAACCGTTCGAAGGGTCCGGCGATGTGGAGTCCTCGCGCTCAGTGTGACAAACAGGTCTTTTCAGGGTGTTGGAGAAATATTCTTGAAAATAATTGTAAATTAGATATTTACGCAGATTTTGTAACTTCTTTCCTCTTTGAGAATTCAAAAATCTGCGGAGTCAAGACAAATACAGGGGCAATTTTCAATTCTCGTGCGGTTATTCTGGCCACCGGAACGTTCCTGAACGGTCGTATGTTCATAGGCCGTACTTCTTTCGATGGAGGAAGGATAGGGGAGTTGTCTTCTCATGGTCTGACTGAACAGCTTGTCAGTCTCGGTCTTCGGACAGGGCGGATGAAGACTGGCACTCCTCCCCGGATTGACATTTCTTCTGTTGACACCTCAAGTCTTCTTCAGCAGCCTGGTGACGAAGAGCCGGAGCGGTTCTCTTATCTTGATGTCCCGTCAAGAATTCAAAAGAAGGGGAGCCAAATGCCTTGCTTCATTCTTCACACAAATGAGAAAGTCCACGACATACTTAGGTCCGGCTTCAAAGATTCTCCTATGTTCATCGGTATGATAACAGGCCGCGGTCCAAGGTACTGTCCGAGCATCGAGGATAAACTTCGGGTTTTTCCTGACAAGGATTCTCATCAGCTTTTTCTTGAGCCGGAGGGGAGCGATACTAATGAGTACTACCTTCAGGGTTTCTCTTCTTCGTTGCCTTTGGATGTGCAGCTGGATGCGCTTCATGCGATTGTAGGATTGGAGGGCGCAAAGATATTCAAGCCTGCATATGCTGTTGAATATGACTACTTTGACCCTACACAACTTCGTGATACTCTTGAACTTAAGGACATAGAGGGTCTCTATTTCGCTGGGCAGGTCAATGGTACGACAGGCTACGAAGAGGCTGCTGCTCAAGGAATTGTGGCTGGAATCAACGCTCATTTGAAGGTTCATGGTCATGAACCGTTTGTTCTCCGTCGTGATGAATCCTACATTGGAGTTCTGATTGATGACTTGATTACGAAAGGGGTGGACGAGCCTTATCGTATGTTCACTTCACGTGCCGAGTACAGGATTCTGCTTCGTCAGGACAACGCTGATTTGCGTCTCACCGAAAAGTCTCATAAGATTGGTCTCGCTTCTGACCGTCGGCTGGAGTTGGTGCACAGAAAGTATGATGCTGTTTCAGCTCTTTCCAATATGTGTGAAAACGTGAATATTCGGGCTGATGTGATAAACGAATATCTTTCCGAGCACAATTCAGCTACTCTTTCTGAGTCGAAACGTATTTCAGAGTTGGCTTCCCGTCCAGAGATTTCACTTGCCTCTTTGCTGAATTTTGTTCCACGTGGAACATTTCCTAAATTTTCAGTGGAGTTGCCGGAAGGGGAGTGCAGTTGTTCATCACAGCTTCGTAAGGAGATTATAGAATCCGTAGAGATTGGCATCAAGTATAAAGGCTACATCGAGCGTGAGAAATCAATAGCCGAGAAAATCTCCCGTCTTGAAGATTTGAAGATTCCTCAGGATTTCGACTTTGACAGAGTCTCCGGTCTAACCATAGAGTGCCGCCAGAAACTCGCCCGCTACAAGCCGTCCACCATCGCCCAAGCCTCCCGCATTTCCGGCATTTCCCCAGCAGACATATCTGTCCTGCTTGTTTATTTTGGCCGGTAATTTGTTATATGGCGCTTCGGTGGTTGGTGAGATTATGGTTCGACACTTCGACACTTCGATAAACTCAGTGACCATAAACTCAGTGACCAATAGATGTAATCTATGAATTGGTGGTCGCTGAGCTTGTCGAAGCGACTGTATTAATATTTTTTTGATTTAGATAATTCAGATAATAGTTCTGTTTTTCCATTGATCAAAGCCGCTTTCTTCTTGTGGCTCCATCCTTGAATTTGCTTTTCGCGATAGAAGGCATCGTCTATATTTTGAAATTCTTCAAAGTATATTAGTTTTACAGGTAAGTGTTTTCTCGTGTAGTTTGATCCTTCTCCTTTTCGATGTTGGAGTATTCGTAATTCTAAATTACTTGTGCTGCCAGTGTAATAACTCCCATCGGAGCATTCTAATATGTATGTGTAACCTTTCATAGTTTAGTGTTATTATATATTTATGTTTGTATTTCTATGCTTCTATGCTTCTATGCTTCGGTGCTTCGGTGCTTCGGTGCTTCGACAAGCTCAGCAACCATAGCAACCATAGCAACCATAGCAACCATAGCAACCATAGCAACCATAGGCTCAGTAGTTGAAGCATTGTTTTATATTTTCACTGATATATCGGTCGCTAAGTTTGTGGCTCGACACTTCGATAAACTCAGTGACCATCGAAGCGACCTCATAATAGCAGTATTATTACATCATCTGGAGTGCAGACTTGATGATCTGCTCGACCTTGGCGTTTGGATTGGCCTTGAGAACGGCCTGAATGGCTTTATTGACGGCTGGTTTTGCGAAACCGAGCATGACAAGGGCGCGGCTGGCTTCCTCGACTATTTCGCTGCGATTGCCTCCGAACAGTTCAGTCGAATCGGAGCCTTCACCTTTGACAATCTTGTCTTTGAGTTCCAGAACGAGCCTCTGCGCACTCTTCACACCGATTCCTTTCACGCTCTTGATTCTTGCGATGTCCTCCGATAGGATTGCCTGCCTGATTTCCTCCGCCGACAGCGAAGAAAGCATCATTCTGGCAGAATTCACACCGATTCCAGACACACTGATGAGCAGTTCAAACAGCTCACGTTCATCCTTCGTTGCGAATCCATAGAACAGTTCCGCATCCTCGCGGAGGTAATGGAATATGTAAACCGTAGCCTCTTTCCTGTCCTGTAATGCCTGAAAAGTCTGCAACGAAATAAGAATGCTGTACCCGATTCCGTTATTCTCCAGAATCAGTTCGGCAGGGGAGAGTTCGACTATCGTCCCTTTGATGTAATCAATCATATTCAAGGTTTTTTGTTCAAGGCAAAATTAGCATTTTTGCGTCAATAACTCTATTTTTTAGGAATCACTTAGTTATTTCATTGAATACTATTGTGTGTGACTTCCACACTTCGGTCAGTGAGCCTGTGGTTGCCGAGTTCATGGTCACTAAACTTGTGGTCACTGAGCCTTCGGTCACTGAGTTTATCGAAGTGTCGAAGCATCGAAGTAATCATTTCTGTACTTTGTATGTTTAGTCACTTCGACAGGCTCAGTGACCAGTGGTTCTCATTGAGCTTTCTTACATTAATATTCACGCCCGGCATTTCAAAAACCGTCCGTTCTTCCGATGCTTTTGATTATCTTTGCAGGATTGAATGGAGGATTGGCAATGAACGTTCAAGAATTAAGGAATATGTTTCCGGCGCTCCGGCGCTCCGTCTATGGCAAGCCGCTTGTTTATTTTGACAATGCGGCCACGGCGCAGCGACCGCAATCTGTGATTGACAAATGGACAGGGCTGACTGTCGATGCTAACGCCAACATCCATCGTGCGGTTCACAAGCTTGCGGTTGATGCCACAGACGAGTATGAAAGCACGCGCGACGCTGTCAAGGAATTCCTCAACGCATCGGCACGTGAAGAGATTGTGTTTACTTCCGGTACAACCGGATCCATTAATCTTGTGGCATTTTCATTCGGCGAGACATTCGTCCGCGAAGGCGATGAGGTCATCGTTTCCGAGGCCGAACACCATTCCAACATCGTCCCGTGGCAGATGCTTTGCCAAAGGAAAGGTGCGGACTTGAAGGTTCTTCACGTTGATGACGAAGGACATCTGAATCTTGACGAACTGAAATCGTTGCTTAATCCAAAGACAAAGATTGTCGCAGTCACGCAGATTTCCAACGTGCTTGGCATCGTGAACCCTGTTAAGGAAATTGTAAGGATTTGTCATTCATCAGGTTGCCCTGTCTTGATTGACGGAGCGCAGGGAATTATACACGAAGGGATTGATGTTCAAGAAGTTGACTGTGACTTCTACGCATTTTCCGGGCATAAGCTCTATGCCGCTACCGGCACCGGAGTGCTTTACGGGAAGCGCAAGTGGCTCGACAGGATGGTTCCGCACCAGGGTGGGGGGGAGATGATCGCTACCGTGAAGTTCTCGGGCACGACCTACGCTCCTCTGCCTGAAAAATTCGAGGCAGGGACACAGAACATCAACTCCATTCCGACTCTGAAACCGGCGATTGAGTTAGCTGAACGAATGAATGATAACGAGATACTAGATAATCAGAGAGCCGTGTACGAGTACTTGTTCCATGCCTTGACGACTAATGCAAGAGTCCATCTTTACGGCGTTCCACGTGGAACGGAGACGAAGATTCCTCTCTTCTCATTCAGTGTGGACGGAGCGCATCATGAGGATTTGGCTTTGATTCTGGACAAGATGGGGATTGCGGTGCGTTCCGGCCAGATGTGTGCCGAACCGATTATGGACAGGTTCGGAGTGACGGGAATGCTGCGCGCATCGCTTGCTCCTTACAACACGATGGAAGAGGCGGAATATTTCATCAAGTCGCTTGACAAGGCGATCGCAATGCTGGTTTAGTGATGATAAGGTCACCTCGAAGCGACGAAATAGATAGATAGTTTTTTTTAGATAGAAGAAATGAAGACGCTTGAGGAAGCAAAACAGTCTGTGATTGACGATTTCTCGATGTACGATGAGTGGCTCGACAAATACGAGTATCTCATCGACTTGGGAAAGAGTCTGGAAAAGTATCCGGAAGCGGAAAAGACTGATGATAAATTGATTAAGGGATGCCAGTCAAGGGTTTGGCTGGATTGGAGGCTTGAGGACGGAAAACTGTACTTCAAGGCTGACAGCGATGCGATCATCACCAAAGGGATAATCTCTCTTCTCGTCAGCGTGTATTCCGGCCGCACTCCGAAGGAAATCGCCGCGGATGATTTCAGTTTCATCAATCAGATCGGTCTGAAGGAGAATCTGTCCCCGACCAGAGCGAACGGACTCGTCTCGATGATTGACACCATCAAGGCGGTGGCGTTGGAGAACAGTCAGCAAAACGATGTTCTGTAATCGTGGAAAAAGATAGCCGTAAGTGATGATGAAAAAATAAGTTGGTAAGGTTTTGTGAAGGATTTTTGCGGATAAATTTGTTTGAGAAGAAGGAGTGTGCCGGTGGCACATGACTGATGAACAAATAAATTCAGGCCAAAAAGACGAACAAAAGCACCAAGTTATTTTTTAGGAATCACTAAGTAAGCTTCTAAGATTACCAAGTACTTTTTTAAGGATTGCTATGTATGGCGGAGACGGAAAAAGTCGTTTTCGGCATTGGTGAAAAAAAAAGTTATATGAGCATATTCAAGAATAATAAGGAAGAGGAAAAGGCGACAGCACAGGAGCCGCTGGTGGAGCCGGAGAACGAGGTTCTTTCGGCGGATGATGTCAAGGAGCTTGCGCCGCTTTATGACAATGTGGTTCTGGCCCTGAAGCAGGTTTACGACCCGGAGATTCCGGTCAACATCTACGACCTTGGCCTCATCTATGAACTTGTAATCAACAAGAAGCACGAGGCCTTCATCAAGATGACGTTCACCGCTCCGAACTGTCCGATGGCCGATGAGGTGCTTGATGAGGTTCAGAGAAACGTCACGGACGTTCCTGGCATCAAGGCCTGCAATGTGGAGCTCGTCTTTGACCCTGCATGGGACCAGTCGATGCTCTCCGATGAGGCCCGTCTGGAACTCGGACTGGATGACATTGACTCTTCTGCCGGTCGGGTTGATCCGGGTGTCGGTCCGGACTATTCAAAGGAACCGAATTCCTGACCTGGCATATTCAAGAATTTAGTGATGATGAAAAAATAAGTTGGTAAGGTTTTGTGAAGGATTTTTGCGGAT
>CAVERO010000153.1:0-6565 GCA_963617915.1 Candidatus Methanomethylophilaceae archaeon
AGATGAAGATTTTTCACCTCAAAGAACAGTTCAAACAAATCAAAACAGCTTCTTAATCCCAGAAGGATGTTCGGCCCCCCCCCAGTCGCTTTGTGACAGCCTCGGGGTTCGGTCGCTTCGCACTTCGTGCTATATGCCTTTCACCCCCAGTCACTACGTGACAGCCCCACCGGTCGCTTCGCTCCTAGTTATGTGACTTTGTTCTGTGAGTTTTTTGTCGCCATGGACTTATGTTTTTTGCTGTTATTCCGAATAATATTCCTATTTTTGCAAGTTGACTTCTCCGTAATCTCAACACATTGAAGTGGAACCATTCCCATGCCCGGGGGCGGGAATAAAACAGGAAGAAGATAATGATCGCGATTTTCTACAGACGAAACGGCAAACTGTTGGTTTCCCAGTCTGAAACGGAGCTTTCGAAGATGAAACGGGACGATGTCCTTTGGATTGACATCCTTTCTCCGTCGGGGGATGAGAAACACACCGTGGATGATTTCCTCGGGGAGGAGATCCAGAGCCGCGCCCAGGCCGAGGAAATCGAGAGTTCTTCCCGTTTCTCCGAGACGGAGAATGCGATTTTCGCCAACACGAACTTCCTGATGCCGGGGCCGGAGGACTACTCGATGGAGGCCGTCTCCTTCACTTTCGTGGGGAACTGCCTGACGACGCTGAGGGACGTCCCGCTGCGAAGTTTCACCGAACTCCAGCGCAAGATCGTCGCGATGCCCCAGTCCTACCCCAACGGCTACACTGTCTTCGCCAGCATAATGGACCAGCGTGTCGACCTGGATGCGGACATGATCGAGCTCATGAGCAAGGAAATCTCCCAGTACAGCAAGCGAATCAACCAGCAGGAGGACATCGACGAGGACTTCCTTCTGGACATCAACCAGTTGCAGGAGAACACGATGCTTGTGCGCGAGAACATCGTCGACAAGCAGCGTCTGATCTCCAACATGCTCCGCAGCGACAAGTACCCGAAGGATCTGCACCGCCGGTTTTCCGTCCTGCTTCAGGACATCAATTCGCTGATCAACCACACGAACTTCGGTTTCGAGAGGCTTGAGTATCTTCAGGACACGGTTGTCGGCCTCATCAATCTGGACCAGAACAAAATCATGAAGATATTCACGCTTGTCTCCGTGCTGCTTATGCCTCCGACCCTTGTCGCAAGTTTCTACGGTATGAATGTGTCCTTGCCGATGATGGACAAGGGATGGGCGTGGGTGTCGCTGCTTGGTGTGATGCTGCTGACCGTGGCTCTGGTGTTGTTCCTGTTCAGGAAGAACAAACTTCTGTAATTTTTCAGGGTTTTCTTATTGTATATCAGATTATTTTGTCTAATTTTGCACGCCTTTTGACCGGCCGTGCAGTTTCGGTGCGTCCGGTAGGGTGTAAAAATATTGTTAAACAACTAGTTATCTTTTATTACCATTATGGCAGAAGAAACACAGAAAGTAGCCGAGGAAGTCAAGGTGGAGGCTCCTGTACAGGAAGCTCCTAAGGCCGAGGCTCCGGCAAAGAAAACATCTCTCAACGCTTCCGTCGATCCGGACAAGTTCGACTGGGAGGCTTTTGAAGGCGGCACCGAGGTTTACGGCGGCGAGGACAAGAAGTCCATCGAGGACGCCTACGACCAGACACTCTCCAAGATCGTGGAGAACGAGGTTGTCGAAGGCACCGTTACATCCATCTCCAAGAGAGAGGTTATCGTCAACATAGGTTACAAGAGCGAGGGTGTGATCCAGGCTCCTGAATTCCGTTACAATCCGGATCTCAAGGTCGGTGACAAGGTTGAGGTTTACGTCGAGTCCGCAGAGGACAGGAAGGGTCAGCTCATCCTTTCACACAAGAAGGCCCGCGCCCTCAAGTCTTGGGACAGGGTCAACGAGGCTTTCGCCAACGACGAGATTGTGAAGGGCTTCGTGAAGACCCGCACAAAGGGCGGAATGATCGTCGATGTCTTCGGAATCGAGGCGTTCCTTCCGGGCTCTCAGATCGACATCAAGCCTATCCGCGACTACGACGCTTACGTCAACCAGACATTGGACTTCAAGATCGTCAAGATCAACCAGGAGTTCCGCAACGTGGTCGTTTCCCACAAGGCTCTTCTCGAAGCCGAGCAGGAGCAGCGCAGGGCCGAGCTCATCAGCAAGCTTGAGAAAGGTCAGATTCTTGAAGGTACCGTCAAGAACATCACCAACTACGGAGTCTTCGTTGACCTCGGCGGTGTTGACGGTCTCATCCACATCACCGACCTGTCCTGGGGCAGGATCGACAATCCGGAGGAGGTCGTTTCCCTCGACCAGAAGATCAAGGTTGTCGTGAAGGAGTTCGACCCTCAGCAGAAGAGGATCGCCCTTGGTTACAAGCAGCTCACCCCTCATCCTTGGGACAACCTCGACGCCAACATCAAGGAAGGCGACGTTGTCAAGGGCAAGGTGGTACTCATCGCCGACTACGGCGCTTTCGTTGAGATTGAACCTGGCGTGGAGGGTCTTATCCACGTGTCTGAGATGTCTTGGTCTCCAAGGCTCCACAGCGCCCAGGAGTTCCTCAAGGTAGGTGACGAGGTACAGGCGAAGGTTCTCTCCATCGACCGCGAGAACAGGAAGATGTCCCTCGGTCTGAAGCAGCTCACCCCTAACCCTTGGGAGAGCATCCGCGACAAGTACCCTGTAGGTTCCGTTCACAAGGCTGTCGTACGCAACATCACCAACTTCGGTGTGTTCGCCGAGCCTGAAGACGGCGTCGAGGGTCTCATCCACATCAGCGACCTCTCTTGGAACAAGATCAAGCATCCTTCAGAGCTCGTCGCCCCGGGTGATGTCATCGACGTTCAGATCCTTGACTTCGATGAGGCCAACCACAAGCTCAGCCTTGGCCACAAGCAGCTCACCCCTAACCCTTGGGACGCCATCGAGGCCAAGTACCCTGTAGGTTCCATCGTTGAGGGGACAGTCGCTTCCCTCACCGACAAGGGCGCCAACATCAAGCTTGACGGTGACAACGAGGGCTTCGCTTTCAGCCGTGACCTCATCAAGGAGGACGGCAAGCAGGCCATCGTGGGCGACACTCTTCCGTTCAAGGTCATCGAGCTCAGGAGAAGCACCCGCAGGATCCTCCTCTCACACGTAAGAACATACTCTGAGGCAAAGGCCGAGAAGGTTGCCGTGGAGGCTGACAACACAAAGAAGGCGGTCAAGAAAATCAACTCCAACCTGGAGAAGACCACCCTCGGTGACATCAGCGAACTCGCTGCCCTCAAGGACAAGCTCGAAAAAGGTGAATAATAATTTATGGATTTCACTTTGACGGTGTTGGGCACGGCTTCGGCCAAGCCCGGCCCCGGAAGGAATCAGAGCGCCCAGGTACTTTCCGTACACGGGCGCTCATTTTTGATAGATTGCGGCGAAGGCGTCCAGACGCGTCTTCAGGAGTGCCATGTCTCTCCGATGAAGATTGACTCGATCTTCATCTCCCACATCCACGGCGACCACGTTTTCGGGCTGTTCGGCCTGCTCTCCACGATGGGGATGCTGTCCCGGATGGCGCCGCTGAACATCTACGCTCCGGTCAGCTTCGGTCCGATCCTTAAATTCTTCCTTTCCTACTACGGCGAGGGAATCCCGTTCGAGATCAGGCATATTCCCGTGAATATCAAGGCTCCAGAGATGATCTACCACACCAAGTCTCTCGAAATCTACGCTTTCCCGCTGAACCACAAGATTGAAACCTTCGGCTGGCTCTTCCGCGAAAAGGAGCCGCAGATGAACGTCAAGAAATGGAAGATTGAAGAATATTCCCTCTCGCTCACGGAGATAGGTGCGGTGAAAAGGGGGGAGGACGTAGTGCGTGAATATCCTGACGGCAGCCAGGAAGTTCTCCCCTTCGATGAACTTGGCTACAAGCCGTACGTTCCCCGGTCTTTCGCCTATTGCAGCGACACGGCTCCGTTCCCGGAACTGTCCTCCTGGGTTAAAGGGGTTGATCTGCTCTATCACGAGACGACATACACGGCCGCATTGGCGGACCAGGCCGCTGCCAGACATCATTCCACGACTCTTCAGGCCGCCCGGTGTGCGTTGGAGGCCGGTGTGAAGAAACTCGTCATCGGTCATTATTCCTCCCGGTGCAAAGACATTTTCCTGTACGAGTCGGAGTGCAGGAGCGTCTTCCCCGAGACTTACGCGGCGGACGACGGAGACGTGTTCGATGTCCCGCTTGTGAAATTGGGTTAAGATGTTGTCTGATAGGGGAACAATAGGTTCTCAGTCGCTGAAAAATCATTATATTTACATTCTGTAGTTAACATTCAGGATGAAAAAGGTTATAATATTCATAACTCTTGTTTTGTGTCAGGTGGCCGCTCTTGGCCAGGGCACGCCTCAGGAGCGGTACATTCAGAAATGGGCTCCTACGGCGGTACGTGAGATGTACCGCAGCGGGGTTCCGGCGAGCATCACATTGGCCCAGGGGATTCTTGAGTCACGCTATGGCCTTTCCTCGCTGGCCACGGAGGGCAACAACCATTTCGGAATCAAATGCCATAAGGATTGGAAAGGGAAGACTATGCGCTACGACGACGATGCGAAAGGGGAGTGCTTCAGGGTCTATGATTCCGCAGACGAGTCGTTCCGGGACCATTCGGACTTCCTTCGTTACCGGGACCGCTACAAGTTTCTCTTCGACCTCAAGACAACCGACTACAAGGGATGGGCCTACGGCTTGAAGAAGGCCGGCTACGCCACCGACCCGAACTATCCGGCGAAGCTGGTCAAGTACATAGAGGACTATAAGCTTTATGAATATGACACAATGACTTCCGAGGAGGCGGAACGCTTCGTGGAAAACGCCATGAACAAGGCCGAGGTAGCGTCAGGGGGTTCCGGTGTGCGCTCCGGTGTCGATTCCGGTGTGGAAACCACCAAGAAGTCCGCCACGGTCAAGAAAGAAAAATCGAAAAATGACAGGAAGGCGCGCAGGGCCAGAAAGAAACGTGTCAAGGAAGTCTCAGAACCTGAAGTGATTCCGGCTTCTCCTCTGTCTCTTGAGGAGCCGAAGAGGATAGACAGGAACGGGCTTGAGGTGTTCAGTTTCTCGCTGACCCGGGAGGCATATTCACGGAACGGTGTCCCGTTCATCACTTCGGTGGAGGGGGAGACATATTCAAGCATCGCCGCCTCTTACCATCTTTATCTGAATGAACTGTTGAGATTCAATGACTTGTCCCGCTCCGAGGAACTTCTGCCGGGCACGGTGGTCTATCTTCAGGCGAAGAAGAACCAGACCGGGAAGGGGCTTGACAAGTACATCGTGGGCGAGGATGGGGAGTCTCTGCGCGACATCTGCCAGAGGTTCGCCGTGAAGATGTCCAGTGTGATGAAGATGAACGGTTTCCCTGATGGCTACGTGCTGCGCGAGGGTGACACTGTCGTCCTCCGGGGCAAAAAGGTGAGGAAGTGATGAAGACTTGGAAGCTTATCGTTCTGGCCGCCGCTTTGCTGGCGGTTGTGGTTGCCGGGGCCGTCGGAGGACGTTGGTACGCCGACAACCGCAAGCCGAACTTCTCCGGGAAGGCTGACTTGTATGTCCGTCCCGGGATGACTGTGGCTGATGTGATTGCGCAGATTCCCGACAGCAAAGTCATCAATCAGCGCAGTCTTGCCCGTGTTGTCCGGAAAGAGTTGTCAGACAATGATTTGAGACCGGGGCATTATGTCGTTGAGAAAAACAAGCCGAGCGTCTATGTCGTTCGTATGCTGAAGAACGGCTGGCAGTCGCCCGTGAATCTGGTGCTTTCGGGCACGATGAGGCTCAAGGGGAGGGTCTCCCGCCAGATTGCCAACCAGATGATGCTGGATTCCGCAGCGGTGGCCGAGGCCCTTAACGATTCCTCTTTGCTTGCCGGTTACGGCTTCACTCCGTCCGATGTGTTCTCTCTGATCATTCCGGACACCTATCAGGTCTATTGGACGGCCTCGATGAAGGACATTCTTGACAAGCTGAAGGCCGCTTACGATGCCTTCTGGACTCCGGAGAATCTCGCCAAGGCCGAGGCTCAGGGCTTGACCCCCAAGGAGGTCTCGATCGTGGCTTCCATAGTGAAGAGCGAGTCGAACCATGCTCCTGAATATTCCTCAATCGCCGGGGTATATTTGAATCGTCTGCATCAGGGGATGAGGCTCCAGGCCGACCCGACGGTGGCGTTCTGCTACGGCTACACCCTGAACAGGATTCTGCTCAAGCATCTGGAGTACGATTCCCCGTACAACACCTATCTGCACGAGGGTCTCCCTCCCGGCCCGATCTGCGTCCCGGACAAGCCGAGCCTTGAAGCCGTCCTGAATCCTGACCGTCACGGCTATCTGTATTTCTGCGCCAGCGCCGCGATGGACGGCACCCACAAGTTCGCCGCCACCTATTCCGAGCACCTCCGCAACGCCCGCGAGTTCCAGCGCGCCCTCGACGCCCGCCGCACCTCCGGTCGCTGACCCTATCCCGGTCGCTGTGGTTCGGCAGGCTCACCAACCGTGGTTCGGCAGGCTCACCAACCGTGGTTCGG
>CAVERO010000154.1:0-6544 GCA_963617915.1 Candidatus Methanomethylophilaceae archaeon
AGCGAAATAGTTTGCGCAACCGCATCAAACGCAAATCATTCAGATTCCGTCACTTGAACGCAGTCTTTCATTTGCAAATTAGAATTATTATTGCCACATTTGCAAAGACACGACCGCGGTGCCGGGAGGCTACGCCGAACTTTTGCCCTCGGAACGGGTTCCGGACGCGGCAAGAAGGAAAAAAACCGGCCGCAGCGGATCGGCACGGATGACGTGACCACACATAATGCAAACCAATATAATACAAACTGAAGTTTAACAAAAATCGTATTGATTATGGCAAAGACCAATACATTTTATGCTGACTCCGGAAGGGTTCTGAAGACCCGCACTGTCCATCCCTGACAATCCAAAAGCCGCCGAAGGTTCCGGGGCATTGCCCCTGCGGATTGTCAGATTCTACGCTCAAGGGTTCAAGGGTATGACGTGGGGCCGCACGCTGTGGATCCTCATATTCCTGAAACTTTTCATCCTGTTCGCTGTCCTCAGGGTGTTCTTCTTCAGACCCGCGCTCGCGGGCAAGACAGAGGAGGAAAAAATCGAGACGGTGGGAACAAATCTTTCTTCAATGAACATGACCATGTTCGCCAACGGCGGTGGGCAGTCGCCGCCGGACTTCAGATAAGTCCAACCACGCCCGGGACTGCACCGGGCACAAAAGTCCGACACTATGATAGAATCAGCCTTGGTCGATTGGTCAAGGGCGCAGTTCGCCCTGACAGCCTGCTACCATTGGATTTTCGTCCCTCTGACACTCGGCCTGTCAGTGATAATGGCCATTATGGAGACTCTCTACGTCATCCGCAAGGTCGATTTCTGGAAACACGCCGCCAAGTTCTGGATGAAGATATTCGGAATCAACTTCGCGGTCGGCATAGCGACAGGAATCATCCTTGAGTTTGAGTTCGGGACAAACTTCAGCAACTACTCGTGGTTCGTAGGCGACATATTCGGAGCACCGCTTGCCATCGAGGGAATCTTCGCATTCTTCATCGAGGCGACCTTCGTCGCCGTGATGTTCTTCGGCTGGGGAAAAGTCAGCAAGGGCTTCCACTTGGCCTCAACCTGGATGACAGCGTTCGGAGCGTCACTTTCGGCTCTGTGGATTCTCATCGCCAACGGCTGGATGCAGCATCCGGTCGGAATGGCGTTCAACCCCGACACCGTCAGAAACGAGATGGTGGATTTCTGGGCCGTCGTGAGCAACCCGACGGCCGTCACCAAGTTCTTCCACTCTGTGATGAGCGGATGGATGACAGGAGCCGTGGTGGTGATCGGGATCTGCTGCTGGTACCTTCTCCGAAGGAGGGAACGACGCCTCGCCCTGTCAAGCATCAAGGTAGCCTCCATTGTGGGCATTGCGGGTTCGGTGGCCGTGATGCTTTCGGGAGACAGGTCCGCCGTCCACGTCGCGGACTACCAGCCGATGAAACTCGCCGCGGCCGAAGGGCTCCGGAAAGGCGGGACGCGCGTGCCGTTCTCCATCGTACCGGGAATTGAGATTCCGGGAATGCTCTCCCTTCTGGCGACCGGAGAGGCCGACGGCTACGTGCCGGGCATACAGGACATTCTGGACGGCTACATTGACCCAAACGGGACAGAGCATCCTTCCGCCGCCGAGATGATGGAAAGAGGCGACACAGCCATCGCCGCATTCAGAGCCTATCGGGAGGCCAAGGACAGCGACCCGGAGGCGGCCGCGGCGGCGAAAGAGACATTGATGGAGAACGCCGGCTACTTCGGCTACGGCTACATCAACTCCGCCGAGGAACTGGTCCCGCCAGTCGGACTTGTCTATTGGGCGTTCCGGGTGATGGTGGGGCTCGGATGCTTCCTGCTGCTGGTGATGGTTCTCGCCTTCCACTACGCCAGAAGAGAGACACTGGAGAAGAACAGATGGTTCCTGTGGATATGTCTGCTGTCCATTCCGCTGGTTTACATCGCCGGCCAGGCCGGCTGGGCAGTGGCCGAGGTCGGGAGACAGCCGTGGGCGATCCAGGATCTGCTGCCGGTGAAAGCCGCGGTCTCAAGCGTGGGCGCGGAGGCCGTGAAGACCACATTCTTCCTATTCCTGGGAATATTCACCCTCTTCCTTGCCATCGGAATCGGAATCCTTCTGAAAGCCATCCGCAAAGGGCCGGGCAACACTTACTGATCACACACAACCACATCAAGAAACCGAGTTATGTTCACATACGAATTTCTACAGAACTACTGGTGGGGCGTCATCTCCCTGCTTGGCGGACTGCTTGTCTTCCTGATGTTCGTACAGGGAGGCAACACATTGATATTCATAACAAAGGATGAGGAGGAAAGGCAGATGGCCGTCAATTCGACGGGAAGAAAATGGGAGTTCACCTTCACCACCCTGGTGACGTTCGGAGGGGCTTTCTTCGCATCCTTCCCTCTGTTCTACAGCACCAGTTTCGGGGGTGCCTACTGGGTCTGGATCCTGCTGCTTGTCACCTTCGTGTTCCAGGCCGTCTCCTACGAGTTCCAGACCAAGCTTGGCAACCTGCTGGGCAGAAACACCTTCAGGGCATTCCTGCTGGTCAACGGATGCCTCGGCCCGTTCATCGTCGGGGCCGCTGTCAGCACATTCTTCACAGGCTCGGACTTCATCGTCAACAAGGAGGCCGTCGGATCGGGCCTCGCCCCTACAATCAGCGTCTGGGGCAACGGATGGCACGGACTTGAGGCTCTCGCAAATCCGTTCACAATAGTGTTCGGCCTCACGGTGATGTTCCTCTCGCAGGTTCTCGGGGGAATGTACATGCAGGGCAACATCGAGGACGAGACGCTTGAAAAGAAGCTGAGGCTGGCCGTCAGATGGACATCGGCGCTGTTTCTCGTCTCCTTCCTCGTCTGCATGGCAATGCTGCTCACCATGCCCGGCTATGCGGTGGACGCTGCCGGTACAGTCTCCATCGAGAATTACAAGTACCTGCACAACTTCATTCAGATGCCACCGGTTCTGATTCTTTTCCTGCACGGGGTGATGTTCGTCCTTTTGGGGATAGGCGTCCAGTTCTTCGGCAGACGCAAGCGCAGGAGCATCTGGCTCTCCGGAGCCGGCACTGTGCTGACCGTGATGTCTTTGTTCATGCTGGCAGGCTACAACGGAACTGCCTACTACCCGTCCAGCACCGACCTCCGGAGCTCCCTGACCATCGCCAACAGCTGCTCCAGCGAGTTCACGCTGAAGACAATGTTCTGGGTGTCTCTGGCCATTCCGTTCGTGATGGCCTACATCGCCTACGCCTGGAGAGCCATTGACCGCAGAAGGATCACACGCAGGGAGATGGAGATTACCGAGGACAAGTATTAGAGCGCGCAAGCGTGAAATGCCAGAGGATCACGCCGACACAGACGGAGACATTGAGGGAGTGCTTTGTGCCGAACTGCGGGATCTCCAGCGAGAAGTCGGACGCGTCCACCACGCTCTGGTCAACACCGTCCACCTCGTTTCCAAATATCAGGGCGTATTTCTTACCTTCCGTGAATCCGGGTCTGAAACCCTCAAGACTGACTGAATTCACTGTCTGCTCGACGCTGACAATCACGTAACCTTCCGAACGCAGACGGTCCACTACATCAATCGTGTTGTCCGAATGCTCCCAAGGCACGCTGTCCTCCGCGCCGAGGGCCGACTTGTGGATCTCGGCCGACGGGGGAACCGCACATATTCCGCAAAGCCAAAGCCTGTCAACCTTGAAAGAGTCGCAGGTGCGGAACGCCGACCCGACATTGTGGGCGCTGCGGATGTTATCCAGAACCACAACCACTCCGCTCAGGGGAAGTTCCTTATATTCCTCGGGTGACACTCTGCCCATTTCCACGCTCAACAGCTTTCTGTCTTTCATCTAATCGTGCTTTTATGCTACAAATATAGCAAAAATCGTTTTTTAATCTTATCTTTGCGAACCCTGCCACATAAGGACAGGAAAACTAACAACAGATTTTTATGAAACAGGATCTTCAGATTTTTGATCTGATCAGAAATGAAAAGGAAAGGCAGTCTTCCGGACTCGAATTGATTGCATCAGAAAACTACGTGAGCGACTACGTGCTTGAGGCGATGGGATCCATCTGCACCAACAAGTATGCGGAAGGCTACCCTGGCAAGAGGTACTATGGCGGATGCCAGGTCGTTGACCAGATCGAGCAGCTTGCGATCGACCGTCTCTGCAAGATCTATGACGCTGAATATGCCAACGTCCAGCCGCACTCCGGCGCCCAGGCCAACATGGCCGTCATCATGGCTTGCCTCAAACCCGGGGACACCTTCATGGGACTTGACCTCTCGCAGGGAGGCCACCTGACCCACGGATCCCCTGTCAACGCCTCCGGAATCCTCTACCACGCCGTGGCTTACGGCCTGAACGAGGAGACCGGCATGGTTGACTACGACAAGATGGAAAGCATCGCCAGAGAGTGCAGGCCGAAGCTCATCATCGGAGGAGCGTCCGCATACTCAAGGGAATGGGACTACGAGAGGATGCGCGCCATCGCCGACGAGGTCGGAGCCCTGCTGTGGATTGACATGGCACACACCGCCGGACTTATCGCCGCCGGACTGCTCAAGAACCCTGTCAAGTACGCCCACATCGTGACCTCCACCACCCACAAGACCCTCCGCGGCCCGCGCGGCGGCATCATCCTGATGGGCAAGGACTTCGACAATCCTTGGGGCATCAAGACTCCTAAGGGCGAAATAAAGAAGATGAGCGCGATCCTCAACTCAAGCGTGTTCCCTGGAGTTCAGGGAGGCCCTCTTGAGCACGTGATAGCCGCCAAGGCCGTCGCTTTCTACGAGGCGATGCAGCCTGAATATGTGGAATATCAGAAGCAGGTGATGGCCAACGCCAAGAAGATGGCCGAGGAGTTCGTCGCGAGAGGCTACAAGGTGGTTTCCGGCGGCACTGACAACCATCTGATGCTCATTGACCTCAGGACCAAGTTCCCGGATGTCACCGGAAGGATGGCCGAGAAGGAGCTTGAGAAGGCCGAGATCACCCTCAACAAGAACATGGTTCCGTTCGACACCCGTTCTCCGTTCAAGACCTCAGGGGTCAGGATCGGCACCCCCGCCATCACTTCCCGCGGCTTCGTGGAGAAGGACATGATTGACATCGTCGAGCTGATCGACACCGTACTCACCGCAGTCGCCAAGTACTCCGATGTCGTCAACGGAGTCACCACGGAAGGAGCCGAGGAATATGCCAAAGTCCTTGAGACCGTGAAGCACAAGGTCCATAACATGACAGCCGGACGGCCTCTCAACAGGTACTAGGCCACCAACGGTCAGCCAAGACCGTGTCACCTAACCCTGCCCCGAATCTATTTTTCGGGGCAGGGTTTATTCTTCCGTCGGAATTGCTTATCTTTGCAGGTCAGTGATGATGAAATAATAAGTTGGTAAGGTTCTGTGAAGGATTTTTGTGGATAAATTTGTTTGTGAAGAAGGAGTGTGCCGGTGGCACATGACTGATGAACAAATGAATTCAGACCAAAAAGACGAGCAGAAGCACCAAGTTTTTTGGGGAATCACTTACTAATAATTGGCTACTGAATATGTTCGATAACTTACAGGAGAGACTTGAGAGATCCTTCAAGATTCTGAAGGGCGAGGGTAAAATCACCGAGATCAATGTGGCGGAGACGCTGAAGGACATCCGCAGGGCGTTGCTGGACGCGGACGTGAGCTTCCGCGTGGCGAAGGACTTCTGCGACAAGGTGAAGGTCAAGGCGATGGGACAGAACGTCCTCACAGCCGTGAAGCCTCAGCAGATGATGGTCAAGATCGTCCACGACGAACTTGCGGACTTCATGGGCAGCGCCTCTCAGGACATCAACATCAAGGGCAATCCGGGGATAGTCCTGGTGGCCGGTCTGAACGGTTCCGGAAAGACCACGTTCTCCGCCAAGCTGGCGAACAACATCAAGAGCAAGAGAGGGATGAATGTCCTCCTTGCGGCCTGCGACACGTTCCGCCCGGCGGCCATCGAGCAGTTGAAGGTGCTCGGCGAGGGAATCCAGGTGCCGGTTTACACAGAGGAAGGGGTGAAGGATCCGATCAGGATAGCGAAGAACGCCATCGCCAAGGCCAAGGCGGAAGGATATTCAGTGGTCATCATAGACACCGCCGGCCGTCTGGCCGTGGACCAGGAGCTTATGGACGAGATTTCAGCCCTGCACAGCGCGGTGAGACCGACGGAGTCCCTGTTCGTGGTCGATGCGATGACCGGTCAGGACGCCGTGGAGACGGCCAAGGTCTTCAACGAAAGGCTTGATTTCGACGGAGTCGTGCTGACAAAGATGGACGGCGACACCAGAGGCGGTGCCGCGCTTTCCATCAAGTACGTCACCGGAAAGCCGATCAAGTTCATCTCATCGGGAGAGAAGATGGAGGCGATGGACGTGTTCCACCCCGGACGCATCGCCGACAGAATCCTCGGGATGGGCGACGTAGTCTCCCTCGTCGAGAAGGCCCAGGAGCAGTTCGACGAGAAGCAGGCCCGCGAGACCAGAAAGAAACTGGCCA
>CAVERO010000155.1:0-6479 GCA_963617915.1 Candidatus Methanomethylophilaceae archaeon
ACCAACTTATTTTTCATCATCACTAATCCTGACAAATTTACAAAATAATTTCAAAAATGAATCAGATTCCGTTGTAGTTGTCCCATCGCCATCTAATATTATCCTTATCCGTGAACTCCGGGATAACTATTCTTGGAGGAATCGAGGCGCCATAATCCAATCTGGCTCTGCCGGACAACTCCACCTCACCCTCTGGACTTATTCTCAAATGTCCGGTGTCAAAGAGCGTATGAATATCCACGCGCATGGCGAATCCGTTTGCCACCGTGTCATCGCCATTATATTTATAAGGCTTTATATGAGCAGCCTCAAGAATCTCGGGCATTGTCACGTTCGTGATGATACACCTCTTGCAAAAGTTCAGGACTACTTTTCTGAAAGCTGCTTGTCTAGGTCGGGACACACTGTAAGAAACCCTTTTTCTCTCCATCTCTGATGCAATGTCGTTTATTCCCGAATCAGACATATTCACGAATGAGGATTTCGAAGCGACGGCTCTGATTTCCTCAATGATAAGCTGATTGATATGATAAACCTCTTTCGACCTGCTGTCGCCCTCAATATTGACATAACCATAATTTGAAAGAAACAGGAAATACTCCCTGGCAAATCGCTGATCGTTATCTTTCGGTGTGCAGTCAGGCCAATTGTCCAAAATAATCCGATGTGCGCGAAACAAGAGAATGAAATTGCGATAATCCTGTAGTTCGGCCCTGCACCCCGATAACGGAATGACGATTCTCAAGAACTCTTCATTCGTCAGATACGCACTGGAATGGTCATAGTCATACAAATCAAGCAGGATTCTCAGCAGAAGTGTCAACGGATGGAAATTCAAGCCGTTATCATTCCACAACCTGCACTCCTCCGGCTTTTGGATAGACGGATTAGGCAATGTAAGGGATTGTATCACCTTAACCGCAAACTCGGACTGGGAAATCTCATGATCCGCAACTTTTCTTCCGAAGTCTGTAAGATCGATTACTCCGGAATGATTATCCCTTGCCGGAATCAAACCTACCGCCTTCCAATACTGCCCCGAATTCCGTATCAGATTTCTCTCCCCGGTTCTGGAAGACAACTTGACATCCACCGACCCTTTTATGTCATTGGACAATTCTTCCATCTCCCTTGCGAACTCAGGAGAACTGTACTTGATGCCACGACCTTCTTTCTCAAGTTTACGCATCCTTGAAAGCACACCCAAAAGGACAACCGGATCGTTGATTCCTTCTGTACATTGCAGACTCGCCCATTTCCATTTGAACTCCGGGAATGGCTTAACCGGAACAAAATCAAGTTTTAGCATAGTTTATTCTTTATATGGGTTAAACATTTCTGCGACTGCTTTCGCCAATAGCGGAGGTACGGCATTCCCAATCTGCCTGTAAATTGAAGAATTCGATCCGCAGAATTCAAAATCAAGCGGAAAACTTTGAATCCTGGCAAGTTCCCGGCAAGTCATTCGTCTCCTGCCATTCGGGTGAGGAAGAATGACCACCCCTCCCTTGCTGTCACCTCTGGCAGTGACCGTCGGAGCCGGCTTGTCGGGATCCAGCGGCCGATGACCGATGTAACCGTTAAAATTCAGTTTGTATTTTGAATATGTATGGTTACATAAGCCATTCGGCTTGTCTGGATCCGGAATCTCGGCCAGCGCATCCCGCACGCTCACCCAACGGTCCAGTCCATTCTGACCGTCCTTGTCAAAGACAGGATTCGGGAAAGAATATTCAAAATCAATGTCATTTCTGACACCGACAATGATAACTCTGACCCTCGTCTGGGGCACTCCGTAATCCGCGGCGTTGAGTATTCTGTAAGTGACAGAGTAGCCAAGTGCGGCGAAATCCGCCAATATCATCTTGAACACTTTGCCTCCGGAGAGATTTGTCAGCCCTTTCACGTTCTCCGCCAGAAAGAATTTCGGCTTTTTTGCATCAATTACTCTGATAAGTTCCTTGTAGAGGCTGTTGCGTTCATCACTTTCATTCCTCTTTGTGTTCGCTACTGAAAAACCTTGACAAGGGAAACCTCCGATGATGATGTCAGATTCGGGGATATCCGACACAGACACCTCCTTTATGTCTTTCTGAACTATATGCCCGCCGATGTTCTTCTTATAGGTTTTCACCGCATCCTCAAACAGATCATTGGCCCAGACAACTGTGTGACCAGCCATAATGAAACCCAAGTCGAGACCTCCGGCTCCGCTAAACAATGATACTACTTTCATTTATCTTCCAATGATTTGAGTTCATTTCCCAATAGCCTTGCGAACCTGACCGGGACGGCATTCCCTATCTGGCGGTAACACGAATTCAGTTTCCCGACAAAAACAAAATCTTCGGGAAAAGTCTGGACAGAGGCACTTTCCCTGACAGTCAGCCGTCGTTTCCCATCGTAATGCGGAATGGCGACTACACCCCCTTTGCCATTACCTCTGGCAAGTATGGTCGGGGAAGGCTTGTCGGGATCGGTTGGCCGATGCCCGGTAAAATTCCTGAAACATAGTTTGTAGGAAGATGCGATGTGGTTGGGTATGCCACAGTCTTCCCCGGGTACGGGGAGATTGCCTATGGCCTCTTTGATTGACACCCACGGAGACAACCTGTCCGAGGGTGTGTTCGAATTTGTCTTTTCAGGTATGACCAGACGCATTTTTTCTCCAAGGTCTCTTCTTTGGCCAAGGATAATAACTCTTCTTCTTGTCTGCGGAACCCCGTAATCGGCCATATTGACCAGATTGACCGTCACATGGTAGCCTGCCTCCTCAAAGTCCTTCACTATCGTTGCAATGACTTGCCCTTCTCCCAGATTAAGAATACCCCTGACATTCTCAGCTATGAAAAAAAGCGGGCGCTTCTCCTTAACCATTTGAAGAAAGAATCTGTACAGTTGATTACGACCATCATTGACATCTCTCTTCATATTTGCCATCGAGAATCCCTGACACGGGAAGCCGCCTATGACGACTTCCGCATCCGGCACCGCCGAAAAGTCAACTTCTTTGATGTCACAGCAGACTATTTCCGGGCCGATGTTCTTTCGATACGTCTCAACAGCGTCTTTGTCAATGTCGTTAGCCCAGACAATTTCATTGCCCGCCTGCACCATCCCAAGGTCCAGACCACCAGCTCCACTGAATAACGATATAATTTTCATTTCTATAAGCAATCATTCCGATTACCAAATATAAGCATTCTCGGCAAAACTACGGATAGACATCCGTCATCTTTCCGGATTTCCGAGATTACCCCAGCGCAAAATAATTTCAAATTTGACCGAATGGCTTCAAAAATCCGTACGGGGGAATGACGTTTGGGGGATTATTGCTAACTTTGAGGAACGAAAGTTCATGAATATGAAAACTATAATCGACGTTAACGCACATCTGCACACTCCGTACTCATTCAGCGCTTTCTCCGGCATCGGACAGGCACTTGACATGGCCGCTGCCGAAGGCGTGGGAGTAGTGGGAATCAACGACTTCTACAGCCTGGACGGCTACAGGGAATGGAATGACGAATGCGCCGCAAGACATCTTTACCCGCTTTTCAACATCGAGTTCATCTCCCTGAACAGCGAGGACCAGGCGGCGGGACTTCGGGTCAACGACCCTAACAACCCCGGACGCACCTACCTCAGCGGAAAGGGTCTGGCCTACCCGGTGATCCTCAAAGGGAAGGAGGCTCAGGCACTCGCCGACGTGAGAGCCGAATCCAACTTGCAGGTCGAGAGGATGTGCGCGAAGCTGAACGCTCATCTGGACGCGGTCAAGGCCGGGTTCAACATTGATTTCAGAGAGGTTGTCAAGAATCTTACAAGAGGATCGGTGCGGGAGCGCCACCTTGCCAAGGCCCTGAGGCTGGCGGTTGACGCAAAGGCCGGCAAGGCGGAGGACAGGCTCCCGCTCTACGAAAGAATATTCGGAGGGCAGCCTCTGAAATCCGCTCCGGACAACGAGGCGGCGGTGGAGAACGAAATCAGGAGCAAGCTTCTGAAGGCCGGAGGCGCGGCGTTCGTGCCGGAGGATCCAAGGGCGTTCCTGCCGATGGAAACCGTCTGCGGAATCATCAAGGCCGCCGGCGGAATCCCGACCTACCCGTTCCTCGCCGATGACGCCAAAGGCAACTTCACCGATTTCGAAGGCGACCTCCAAAAAGCCGCCGACACTCTGAAAAAACGCGGAATCCAGTCGGTGGAATTCATCACCACGCGCAACACGACAGCCGTGCTTGAGGAATATTCCGACTACCTCCAGGACGAGGGTTTCATCGTCACGTTCGGTTCGGAGCACAACACCCCCGCGCTGGAGCCGATCCGTCTGCGCACCCGCGACAATGCCGAAGGACTCAGTGAGAAGCTGAGGGAAACCAACTACCGCGGAGCGTGCGCGGTCGCCGCACATCAGGCCGGACTGGACTCCATCGAAGCCGGAGACGAGCTGATCCGCAAGACCTTAGGCATTCAGGAATATGCCGGCTCGGCAAACTGAACACATAACTGATACACGAATATGACACAGATTGAAGATCTTATCGCGATTTCCCGGAAGTTCGGACAGGACTCCCGGTTCGTGATCGCCGGAGGAGGAAACACTTCCTACAAAAACGAGGACAGACTTTGGGTGAAGGCCAGCGGCCACGCCCTTGCGACGATAACGGAGGACGGGTTCGCCGTCCTTGACAGAGCCCTTCTTAACCCGATGGGCGAAAAGGCTTACAGCGAGGACACGGCCCTCCGCGAGGAGCAGGTCAAGAACGACCTCGCCGCCGCCTGCATCACCAAGAACAGGAGGCCGTCCGTGGAGACTTCCCTGCACAACTGCATGGGATTCGCTTTCGTGGTTCACCTCCACCCTACCCTCGTCAACGGACTGATGTGTTCGGTGAACGCCGCGGCGGCCTGCAAGGAACTCTTCCCGGAAGCCCTTTACATTGAATACACCGACCCCGGCTACACGCTTTTCAAGAAGGTCTATGACCGGATTCAGGAGTACAAAGCCGCCAACGGCAAGGAGCCGCAGGTGATCTTCCTTCAGAACCACGGAATATTCGTGGGCGGGGACACCACCGCAGAAATCGAGGGAATATATTCAGAGATAATCGGAAAGCTTGAAGCCAAGGTCGAGGCGCTTCCGGAGGGAGACACCGAGGTTCCGGAGACCGTGACCGATGTCATCCCCGCCATCAGGCAGATGCTCTCGCGCTCAGGGAGAGGAGTCAAGACATTGAAAGTCACGAAGAACGCACTCGTGGACTTCTTCATTGACGGTTGGTCGGTAACTTCGACAAGCTCAGTGACCGACCAACAACCGGTCGCCGGGCCTGTGGTTCGACAGAGCTCTCCAACCATCGAAGCGACGGAGTGTCCCGTCAAATCCGGTTACGACAAGATAGCCAAGCCGTTCACGCCGGACATCATAGTGTACTGCAAGAGCGCTTACATATTCATTGACGCCGAGTCGGATGAAGAGATTCTTCGGCAGGCAGAGGAAAAGGTCGAGGCTTTTGTCAGCGAAAGAGGCTACACGCCCAAGGTCTTGCTGATCAAGGGGATCGGCCTCGTGGCCGCGGGAGACAACTCCAAGAACGCCCAGATCATCACCGATGTGTTCACAGATGCGATGAAGGTGGCGTTCTATGCCCAAAGTTTCGGCGGAGAGCATCCGATGGAGCAGGCATGGATCGACTTCATCGACAACTGGGAGGTGGAGAACTACCGCCGCAAGGTGGCATCCAGCGCATCCAAAGGCCGTGTGGAAGGCCGCACGATCATCGTGACCGGAGCCGCCCAGGGATTCGGGGAAGGCATCGCCCGCGAGCTGATGGCGCAGGGAGCCAACATCGTGGTGGCTGACCTGAACGAAGTGACCGGAGAGAAGACCGCCGCAAGTTTCAATGAAAAGGCAGGAAGCAACAAGGCGATATTCGTAAAGACAAATGTCGCTGACATGGCAAGTCTCCGGAACCTGATGAAAGAGACCGTCCTGAATTTCGGTGCTCTTGACGCTTTTGTCAGCAACGCCGGAGTGGTACGCGCCGGAGGATTGGACGTGATGACCCCGGAGAACTTCGAGTTCGTCACCAAGATCAACTACGAGGCCTACTTCTTCTGCGCGAAGGTGGCCTCGCACATAATGAAGATCGAGACGGAATACGACCCTGAATATTTCGCCGACATCATCCAGGTCAACAGCAAGAGCGGACTGCGCGGCAGCAAGGCCAACTTCGCCTACGCCGGCGGAAAGTTCGGAGGGATAGGCCTGACCCAGTCCTTCGCCCTTGAGCTTGCCCCTTACAGGGTGAAAGTCAACAGCATCTGCCCTGGCAACTACTACGACGGACCTCTGTGGAGCAACCCTGAAAACGGGCTGTTCATCCAGTACCTCAACGCTGGGAAAGTTCCCGGAGCGAAGACCGTGCAGGATGTCAAGGACTACTACCTCGCCCAGGTGCCTATGCGCAAGGGCTGCA
>CAVERO010000156.1:0-6430 GCA_963617915.1 Candidatus Methanomethylophilaceae archaeon
GCTTGAACTTGCCGCGGGTATATGTCCCGAACTTGATGCCGTTCGCGCTGCTGCGTCCCACGCAGTTCTCCACGAGGATGTTCTCGCTCACGCCGTCGGTGCTGTGGCTCTTGAAGCAATAGGCGTCATCAGACGCATCGATGTAGCAGTCACGCACGATGACATCGCTGCAGTCCACCACATCCAGACCGTCGTTGTTCCAGTAGCACTTCGCGTCAACCGTGATTCCCTCGATGAGGACGTTGCGGCATTTGTCGTACTGTTGGGTCCAGCAGGCCGGATTCTTGAGGGTGATGTCCTTGACGGTCACGTTGTTGCAGCGGTACATGTGGACGTTTTCGGGTCTGAGGCCCTCGTTGATGCGGTCGTTGCCGAGCTTGTCCTCGATAAGCCCCATGTGGACGAAATCCACAAAGCGGACTCCAACCTCGAAGCCTCGCCCGTCAACCACGCCCTCACCGGTAAGGCCGATGTTCTCCTGCCCGACGGCAAAAATGAGAGCCGTCCAGCGGGCTTCGGGATTCCTGTGATAATCGTAAGGATTCAAAGAGCCGAGAAGCACAGCGTCCTTCTCGATGTGGAGGGTGACATTGTTCTTAAGGTAGATTGACCCGGAGACATAGTCCCCTCTGTCAAGCACGACCCGTCCGCCGCCGCGCGAGGAGGCGAAGTCGATGGCGGCCTGGATGCTGGCTGTGTTAAGGGTCAGTCCGTCCGGCTTCGCTCCGAAATCACGGGCGAAGTAGTCGGCGGCCCCGAGGGTCATGGCCGACCCGGCGAAGAGCAGCACGGCAGCCGCAGTTCTGAATATAGTCTTCATCATCAATAATTTATTAATATAATTTAACCGGTCCTATAAGTCCCGCGCTGACATAAGGCTGCCCACGCTTCAGGATGTAACGCTGTGCGACCTTGTTGTCCTTGAGGGTCTGCATATAGTTGCCCATCATGGTCGTGACTTTCACCTCCAGGGTGTTGTCGCCTTGACGGAGAAGTCCGGTCACGTCATAGACACGCTCGCCGAACCACTTCACTCCGGCCGGCTTGCCGTTGATCCAAACCTCGCAGATGTCGGCCACCTTGCCGAGGTTGAGGTACTTCGGAAGAGTACCGGACAGCGTCACCGTCTTTGTGTAGGTCACGTCGCCCATGAAGTTCTTGAAGGCTGTGTCCTTCATGTCCTTGAAGTCCGCAAGGCTGTCAAGGCTGGCCGTCCAGGTGCTGTCAGGATGACTGTGATGCATCTTGAGAGCCCAGGCTCCAGCGACCGGAATCTCGTCAGAACCCTCAAGCGGAAGAGTCTGCCAAGCCGGAGCGCCGCCGCCCATCCTGTTGAACACGAACAGATAAGTCTCCGAAGGGCCGAAGCGGAAATGCATCTTGCCGTCCTTGCCGACAGGAAGGACGAACCTCTTGCCGGACGCAGGGTCGTAAAGCCAAGCGTGCTTTCCTGAAGTCACGCTTTTCGGGAACGTTATGTCCGTCTCCCTGGCCTCCTTCATGTGGGCGTTCTGGAAGAGGAAGATGTCGCTGCCGTCATCGGTGACGTAGCGGTTCTGAAGCAGGAACCTGTCAGGACTGCCGATTGTCAAGGTGTGCGGAAGGTTGTACTTCTCCATCACCCCGGCGTACCATTCAAGGTACTTTCCGTCGGCCGGCTTCTCAAGCAGAATGAAGTTGTCCTTGTACTCCTTCAAGCGGGCGACGGTCTCGGAAATCTGTCTGTCGCGGGTCTCGAAGTCCTTCAGCCCGAGGGCTTTCTCCGGGTATTTCCCGATGCAGAAGACCCTTCCTCCGCCCTTTACGAACTCCTCCAGCTTGGCGAGGGTTTCGGGAGTCGTGCCCGTCACCTCGACGATGAACAGGGTGCCATATTCCTTAGGCCCGTAGCAAAGCTTTCCGTTCCGTACTGTGGCGTCACGGAGGATGGTCTCGCTCACATAGTCGGCCCCGCCGCCGTTCTTGTGGACAGCCTCCCAGATCAGGGATGTGTATGGAATGTTCAGAGCCACAGGGAAAGGCTCGGTCTGCACGCCCATCGTGGTCCACAGGTCGTAGTTGGCCGGAAGGATGGCGATGTCCGTGTACATGTCGGCGTTCTGGAGCTGGCTGGCGATCCTCGCGCGGTAGTCGTTCAGCCTGTTCACGTAAGGCCACCAGGTGTTCCTCTCGTTGTGGAACGTCCCGTACTGTACCCAGCCCGGGAACTCTGCCTTAAGAGGGGAGTAGTTGAAACCGTGCCAGACAGAATGGGTCGTGCCGGCCATCGCGCTCATGTCCGAGCCGACTTTAAGGAACTCCAGGCTGGTGGTGAACACCTTGTAGGTGTTGGTCATCTCCTCCGCGCTGACAATGCGCTTGCCCGTAAGATGGGCCGCCGAGGAGACATATTTGTCGATCATCGTGTAGGCGCGTCCGCGGCGGTAATCCTCGTCGCCCATCTCCTCGCCGATTCTGTGCTTGAGCCAGTTGGTGGTCCAGGACTCGCCCTCGGGAATGTCCTGTCCAAGAGAGGACTCCTCGATGAAGAATCCGTTGCCATAGGCCTGGGAGCGGGATTTGACCCCTTTCTCCCTGCACCAGGAGAGGAATGTGTCCATGTACCGCTCGTTGAGGAGCTCCGCTTTGGTGAGTTCGAAATCGAAACGCACACGGTTCACCTGATCCTGAAACTTCTCTCCTTTCTTTGAGCCGTAGTCGAAGCTGTCCACATTGCCAAGCCGCCCCAGCTTGAACATCGTGAACGGAAGCCAAGGCATCAGGTCGTAGCCCCTGCGGGTCTTGAACTCCTCGGCGAAGTCAGTTGTCCAGTTGCAGCCCTCAAGCTCCATGCTGTCCACGAAGAATGCCCGAAGGTGCTTCGAGAGCGGCCCAAGCCTGGCCTCGATCGTGTCGGTCATGTGGTCAAGATAGCGGCGCACGGCCTCGGCGTTCATGTGGTCCAGAATCGACCCGGCGGCTCCCGGAGCGCCGTTGATGACGCAGGCGAAGGAGTCATATTTCACCATCGCATAGAACTGCCAGTCACCCTTCGGGACATCGACAGTGATGACGTCTCCGTCAATATTCCCGGAAAGGTCGATCACCTCGCTGAGGTCGTTGACCGGGTCTGGAGCGAGGCAAACCGAGACAAGCTCCGGAACGCGCCCTGTGTTGACCTTTGTCACCCCGGGGTCGATTTCCTTGAATATGTTGAACGCAGACATCTCGAACCTCTCTCCGCCCGTGACTTTCCGGGCGTAGGTCCGGATTGCCGAGGCGCGCTCCCCGCGGGGCAGCGTCTCCGCTCCGAAAGGCCAGCCGGACCCGATGATCAGGTCGCAGGTCATCCCGATGCGCTCCGCCTCGTCGAACACGACTTTGAGCATGTCTATCCACTCGTCGCTCAACCATTTGAGAGGCTTCGTGCCTTTTGCGTCCGCCCCGTAAGGGAAAGCTATCGGGTTGATTTCCACGCCTCCGATGCCTGCGTCCTTCATTATGTGAAGCTCGCGGACAAGCTCCTCGGCCTCGACACGGTCACCGTTCCACCACCAGCGCACGAAAGGACGGTAGCGGCTGTCCGGGTTCTGGAACTGTCTGTACAGATCCTTGGAAGTCGTCTTTGCCGAAGACTCTACAGGGACTGCGGCCAGAGAGAAAAGTCCGGCCGCAATCACTGCTAAAAACCTGAAGATCTTCATATTACTCATCAACGTGGTTTACAACCTTAGGCTTGCTTGAATATACCAGATAGTTGTCGATGACGATGTTCATGTTGTCCTGCTTGTTGAGGAACTTGAAGGTCAGGGTGTGCTCGCCCTCCGGAAGGTCGTACTTCCAGTAAAGGTCGGCAGCGGCTCCGTTGCCCTTGATCGGGTTCTTGGCCACAGCGGAGAGCTTGCCGTCAAGGTAAATCTCGACCTCGCCGACGTAGCCGGTGTTGTTGTCGTAGCCGGCTCCCTTGTAATAGTGGTACTTGAGAACCACGCCGTTGCCGTTGAACTTGATCTGTCCGACATTTGTCACGGTCTTCTTGACCTCGTACCTCTTCTGAGGATAATGGTTCTCGAAAGCCTTCTCATAGCGCACGGCCTGAGGCTTCTGGACCTTGATGGTGACGTTGTCGCCGTCCACGGACCCACCGTTGCGCCCGATCACCTGAAGAGCCTGGCTGAGGGAATATTCAGTGGCCTTGTTGAGGGATATGTCGGTATAGACGAAAGGAATGTCCACAATCTCCTCGCAAGGGTTCCTCCAATATTCAGGAATATTCTTGTACCCCATCATCACACCGAGGATTCCGGCGGCGGAGGAAGGGTTGCAGTCGGAGTCCTGGCCGCAGCGTGTGGCGATGTCTATGGTGCGGTAGAAGTTCTTGTCGCCGTAGAGAAGGCCGATGAGGATGTAGCCGCTGTTGATGACGGCATCGATGTTGAACTGGCGGTCAACCCCGTCAGGGCAGCCGATGTCGTAGCCGTAATGCTCGTTGAACAATGCCCAGGTGATGTGCCAGTCCTTCGGGTACTGCTTGTGCCATTTGATGACGTCGGCCATCGCCTTGTAATAGTTGCTCTGTGCCGGGATTGCCTTGAGCGCCTCGTTCACTACAAAGTTGATGTCGTCGCTGACGAATGCGAGAGAGAGCATCGCAGCCACGTAAACTCCTCCGTACCAGCCGTCACCGTAGTTCATCATGTGGCCGATGCCGTCTGAATAGTAAGTGGCGGCGTTGATCATGCCCGGCGCCATCAGACCGGCGTAGTCGGCCTCGATCTGGAAGTCGATGTCGTCTGCATGAGGGTTGTTGTGCCAGTGGCCGGACTCCGGAGGCATCACGCCGTTGAGGATGTTGTAGCGCCCGAGCTGGTTGGCGTGCCAAAGAGGGTACGGGGCGTGGGCGAAGGCATTGGCGAACGACTCGATAGGTGCGTCAAGACCCTCTTTCTGAAACACTTCCACAAAGGTGAGATCCATGTACACATCGTCGTACAGTCCAGGAAATTTGTCGAACCAGTACTTGATCATGTGGTCATTCCACGGGATCTCGATCTCGTCGTTCATGAACCCGGCGTACTTGAACTCGGTAGGTCCGCCGTAGGAGCAGCCGATGACCTTTCCGGCCCAGCCTCCCTTGATCTTGTCCATGAGAACATCCTTGGTCATCTTGACCTCTCCGGGAAGTTTCTTTGCGGCCGCGTCGAAGGTGGTCGTCATCATGACGCCGGCGGCGGCGAGAAGAAATAGATTCTTGATTTTCATAAATGCTTCAGTTATTGATTATTTGTTTTTCGTAATGATTCACTTATCCAGGAAACGCCTCCCCACAGGATCTGGTTCACGGCCTGAGACTCATGCGAGAGGGTCGCGAAGATCATCCCGAACTGCATCGGAATGCCATAGACGTAGGCCACCGCCGAGGAGACTATGAAATGGAACGCCCCGAAGCCTCCCGGGACGGGGACAATCGAGGAAAGGCTTCCTGCAATCATCAGGAACATCGCGTCCGTCAGGTTCATTGTCTGCAAGGTGCCTACGGCGGAAGCGAACTCGGGGCTGACGGAGTCCGGGGATATTCCCTGAAGCGCCCGGAGAATCGTGGCGCTCATCATCAGGTAGCAGCCCCATATCCCGACAGTCAAAAGGAGGAACTTCCAGGCGCCTTTCATCTTGAGGCAGCTGATGAATCCGGCCCATAGACCTTTGCAGAAGTCACGGACTTTTGCAAGGGGCTTCCATTTGTCGGCGAAAAGGATTGCGCATACAATGGCAGCGACAATCACAAGAATCCCGGCGACAAGCGCGGCAACTTTGCCCGCGCTGACGCTGCCCGACGCCGCCCCGAATATCTTCTCGGAGAAAAACCCTCCGAAGCGTTTCCAGGTGAAAAGCAGGAACACGGCGAGCACGGCAAACAGGGCGGACAAGTCCACAGAACGTTCCAGAGCAGCTGTTCCGAGCACCTTGTCGTACGAGGCGAGGCGGCGGTCTTCGGAATCCTTCCTGGAATGGGCTGTGATGTAGCCGCAGCGGACAAATTCCCCGACGCGCGGCAGAACCATATTCACAAGATAGCTGATGTTGACGGCGTTGAAGCAACTCAGGCGGGAGGTCGCCCCGTCTATCGGAAGAAGGAGCTCACGCCAGCGCAAGGCCCTGAACCAGAACGCGAGAAGCCCGAACAGCATAGAGAGGATGACAAACTCCCAACTGCAGGCTTTCAGACCCTCCATAAAATCGCCCCAGCTCACTCCGCGGAAAGAGAAATACAGAAGCGCCGCCGCAAGCGCGATGGAGACTCCGTATTTAAGAATATTCCCGACCTTCTGATTCATACCTACAAATTTAGTAATTCCTAAAAAATAACTTGGTGCTTTTGTTCGTCTTTTTGGCCTAAATTTATTTGTTCATCAGTCATGTGCCACCGGCACACTCCTTCTTCTCAAACAAA
>CAVERO010000157.1:0-6391 GCA_963617915.1 Candidatus Methanomethylophilaceae archaeon
ATGTTCTACGACGACCCGGCCCTGAGCCGCGCCGTCATCACGAGGGCTAAATAACAAGCCGGTTCGCTGAAACGAAGGCAGGGCGGTTTCCGCATAGCCTTCGTTTCACCGTGCGGCGGAACAGAATAAAACAGAAAAACGAAAAGACATTCAACCACATAACACTGAAATGAACAAAAACATGAACAAGAGAAAAGACTATCTTGCGCCTCGTACCAAGGCGGAGAGGGTCGCTGTCGAGAGTTCCGTGTGCGCCAGCAGCGTGAACATCAAGGCAAAGACGGACACCCCAAACGTCGAGGTGGACGAATGGGATTCATTTGAAAACGGAGTAACCTTTGATTAATCTATTGAAATGATGAGACACACCCACAAGACACTGATAGCCGCGCTTATGGCGGCGACCGTTCTGGCCGGTTGCCAGAGCGAAGACCCGATCAAAGAAGTGGTGGAGGGGCTTCCCGTGAGCCTTTCGTTCAACGTAGAGATCCCGAATATGGACGACATCGCCGTCACAAGGGCGACGGACGAGCAGGAGACCAAGGTAGAGAAGATGGCCATCCTCTTCTACGACGCCAAGCGGGAGAACGCCAAGCCGGTCATCGTGAAGGTCACCGACCTGGGCGAGCCTACCCAAAGAAACACAAGCACCAACTGGCTCTACACGATCAACCTCACCGAGGAGCAGCTCGACGGAGTGTACAGCGGCGAATGGTACATGTACCCGATCGCCAACTACGACAAGTACACGGTGGTTGACCTCAACGACCTTGCGGGCAAGACCCTCAAGGAATTCAAGGAATATACCATCACTGCCTCGGGACGCGACATCACCTCCACGGCCGTGATGATGTCCGGCCACTACGGCACAAAGGAGAGCACGAGCACTATCACCCTCCAGCCGGGCGACAACACTTTCGACGAAGTGTTCCACCTCAGGAGGATAGTCTCCAAGAGCATATTCAAGTTCGTCAGCGGCACTGGCGTGACCTTCACTCCGCAGAAGTACAGCATCTACAACTACTCGACTTCCTCTACCCTTCTCGAAAGGGATGCGCTGAATGAATATGCCGGCAATGGCACCTTCACGAACTTCGAGAACCTTCCTGTCAGCAGCTCGGACGGGACGTTCTCGTTCTATATGCCGGAAAATGTTCAGGCTCCTGCCGCGAAGGATTCCTGGACTTACGCCGACCGCGAGAAAAGGAACGCTGACTACAGCACCTTCACCTACGCCCCTGTCAACGCAACTTACGTGGTGGTGGAAGGAACATATTCAGGTCCCGGGGAGAACGGAGAGGGAACAGTGACAGGAAATGTGAAATATACCATCCACCTTGGGAACTTCGGCAACAGCAACTCCACCGCAGGAAGTTTTGACAATTTCACCGTGACGCGCAACGCCAAATATACCTACACCATCACCGTCAACGGAGTCAAGAACATCATCGCCGAGGCAAAGCGGGAAAGTGACAACCAGCCGGGAGCCGAAGGACAGATCATCAAGCCTTCCCCGCACGTGGTGGTGAACCTCGATTCCCACTACGAGAATGTCCTTCTGTCATTCTCGGCCAGCGGAATTGAAAAGTACAGCGTAAGCGCGACAGTCCCTGCGGGGAACGGGGCTATGACCTCATTCCTTGACATAGACGGAGCCGACAAGGCGACCCACACCACGGATGTGGCCTGGGTCAAGTTCGGCAAGCCGGCTTCAACTACAACATTCAACAACTATCCGGGAGACGCCAATGTTGTTGATGTCTATACTCTCATCGAAGAGGTAACGGCTGGCACATCAACCCACTGCATCATCAGCAACAATACCGTCTATGTGCAGGCGTTCGTGGATGAATATTTCTACGATGACAAGCCTTACAAGGACTTCGTCAACACTGACGACAGGGTTCTTTCATTCACGATCGGCAATGCCGCTGTCAGCACCGACGGCCGCAGCTCTTACATCGAAGGTGACGGATTCACCCTCAACCAGAAGTCCATCAAGACCTTCTACAACGACAACGCCGGCAATCCTTTCGGGCTGGAGTCGGTGGAGGAAACCCCGGTAGCGACTTTCAGTAGTGACATATACGCCGGCAGTGAACTTCAGAACGGTTTGAAGAACACTTGGGAGATTGTAAACTCCGCCACAACGAACGAAAGCATTTCATCGTTGACTTGGAGTTCCTTCGTTAATTTGTCCGCAAACGGGTTCACGGGGGCCACCGCTCCAGACGCGTCCTCAATCATGACGACGGTGGGAAACAATCCGGTCTATGAATGTCTCTCCAGAAACAGAGACCTCAATGGCAACGGCACAATCGAGGAAGACGAAGTCAGATGGTACCTGCCCGCGTTCCGCCAGTACATCTACACCTGGTGCGGAAAGAAATCTCTGCCTGCGGAGATAACTTTCGTGGAAGAGAACTATGTATCAAGTTCCAACCAAGGCTACCGGGTATGGTGGGCGCAGGAAGGAACATCCATCAGTTCCTGGAAGAATAAAGGAGATAATCCTCCGGCTGTTCGCTGCGCAAGAAACCTCGGAACCAGCACCTCCGGAGAAGTCTCGTCAATCACAGACTGGGATTCCGGCAACAACATCGTGACGATGAGCGGCCTCAAGGATGAGGCCTTGAGGACGAACATTCAGGTCGGTGAATACCCGGAGCACGAGAACACGGATGCGGCCAGCACACTTCCTGCGGCGTTCAAGATTGCCAAGGCCGATTTGAATATTCCGGCCGATGGCGATAATTATTTCCCGGAGATAACAGTTACCGGCACTGCAAAAACAAGCAGCAGTTATTCCAAGGAAATTACAATTCCGATTACCATTACTATTAATGCGAACGAATATGATGCGTCAAGAGCCCATACCTATAAAATTGGAAGTGGGAATGAAATTGCGCTGACTGCGGCAACAACAGCTACAGAAATAACCGTGAGCTTGCCCGATACCTATAGTAAGAATGGTGATAACACCGGCAGCTCCATAGTTGTCGTCAAATGCGATAATGGTAATTATGTGACAGTGACAGTGACAGTGACAGTGACACGTTCAGGGAGAAATAATTATACATATAGTTATACACCAAGCACAACACAGACAAGAACTACCGTGACAACTGGATCCGAGGCACGTAACACTTTCAAGTACAACGAGATCATGACAGGCGACTTGTGCGAGAAGCATTACTCCGAGGAAGCCGACAAATCGGATCTCGGCCAGTGGAGAATTCCGAACGAGAAGGAACTCTATTTCATTCAGCTGTACTGCGGGAGTGAAATAACAGACAATCTTGCAGGATATAAGCCTGAAGGTGAAACAGAAGAAACCGGAAAACTCCGTTACGGTGCGAAGACCAAATACAAGCGTCCGTCCTCCGATTCCTATGTGGACTACATGATCTACTACCTGCAGAAGGATGGCGGTTCAGGTACTCCAATCATTTCCACTGGTGATGGTCAGTATAATGCCGACTTCACGCTCCGCTGCGTCCGTGACGCGACCCCGAGCGCGAAGACCTACGATTCCTCCTACGGCAGCGGAGGAACCGGCTTCGGACTGTAGCCGGAAGCCGGCCTGAAACTTAACCTATGGCTGAATAGGTTAATGTTTTAAACACACATAATGATGAAACGAATTCAATTGGCATCGGCGCTTGCCGTTGCCGCCGCCCTCACGATGACCTCGTGCGAAAACAATCAGGAGATTGAGTTTTCCGAAGCCGGGACGATAACCCTTACGGGAGAACTCGCGCAACCTCCGGTGACACGGACACAGATTGACATCGAACCGACCGTGGGTGGTTCCCTCGGGATCCTTTGGTCGGTCGGCGACAGGATAGGGGTGTTCGGCGGAACTACAGCCAACGCTGAATTTGAAGGAACTTTCACCACTGCGGCAAGCACAGGATTGTTCTCCGGCCAAATGAACGCCGGAGACAATCTTGAGTTTGCGTACTACCCTTATGTCAAGGACGCCGCGGACAGCAAGGCCATCCCGGTCACGGTCGCGCCAGTGCAGTACTACACGGACGAAACCTCGATAGCCTCGAACGACATCAAGGCCAGCGACACCCCCGTCAAGACGGACGACGGGTGCTATAGGTTCATATTCAAGCCAATGGTCTCGATTTTGAAGGTGGAGGTGACATTCGGAAGCAAGTTTGAAGCTGTCGAGAGTTCGGAGAAACTCCAGTCCATCATATTCAGACATAAGATTGATGGCAATGAGGCATTCCGTTCTTGGACAGGTGATTTCGTAATGAACCTCACTGATTTGAGTTCAGGGCTTGCTGCGGTTGACGGCAAGACATCTTCCGAAGTCAAAGTAAAACTGACTGATGATGAGAATGGCGGCATCTCGGTCGGACGCATGGCAGTAGCCTATGCCACAATCGCTCCGAACATCAATAAAGGAGACGTGATTGAGATTGAACTTTTAACCGATGTACATAAGGTTACATTCGAGGTCACGGCTCTCGCCGATTTCAAGGCTGGCGCCTGCTATGACATTCCTCTGAACCTTGACAACCTCAAGGAAGAGAACAACTGCACGGTCAGCCTCGTTGATGCGAAGCCGCCGGTATTCGAGAGCTTTAAGTTCGAGATAGCCAACAATAATGCAAGCCTTCTGAAGAAAACCGCTGTGCTGAACACAAGCACATCAAAGACTACTGTTCAACAGGCAGAGGATTTCACCTGTGACATCGACAAGACCCTTAACACGGTTTCGTGCTGCATTCCTTATCTATACAACTTCACACTTACGCCTACCTTTACGGTTGCAGAAGGTGTGAAAGTGTACTGCAACGGAGAGGTTCAGGAAAGTGGTGTAACAAGTCAAGACTTCAGTTCTCCTGTGGAATATACTCTCGATGACGGCACGGTCAAGAGCAAGTTCACGGCCTCTGTGACAAATACCGGACTGCCTGTCGTGGTCATCAATGTCAATTCTTCAGGAACAGTCAGTTATCTTGACTTTACGATTCCCGCCAAGGATGCAGATTGGAGTGAAGCCGATGACATCGCCGTTTACAAAAATGGTGTAGCAGACCTTGAGACGTTCGGATGCAGCATCCGGCTCAGAGGCAACACTTCATCTGCCTACGACAAGAGGCCAATGGCGATTAAACTGAACAAGAGGAAGGCCATTCTTGGTATGCCCGAGCATAAGAGATGGGTTCTTCTTTCACCTTGGACGGATATGTCTCTCATACGTAACTATCTGGCTTTCAACATCGCCCAGACTATTCAGAATCATTTCATCAATGAGCCGACCGATGGCAGCACTTTAGGTAAGGGCCTGATTTGGAATCCATCTGGAGAGAATGTCGAACTCGTTATCAATGGAATCCACGTGGGTAATTATCTTCTTTGCGAGCAGATAAAGATTGATGATAACAGGCTGAAATTGGACAAGCCGGTATTCGAGGATGTTGTAAAAGGAGGAACCACCAACCCTTCGGTGAGTGATTGCAGTTACTTGCTTGAGTTTGACAACAACTATGATGAGAACTGGAAATTCAAGACTGACTTGAGGAGTTTGCCGTGCTTGTTCAAGGATGATTTGGAAGGTGAATACGACGATGTAACATATCAGGGAAATGATATATTCAACAGCCTGAAGTCTTACATCAACAGCATCGAGAGCAACCTTACTTATGGTAATTACACAGAGGCTTACAACTGCCTTGATGTCAATTCTGTTATTGACTACTGGTTCGTCTATGAGATTGCGATGAACGATGAGATCCAGCATCCAAAGAGTGTCTATATGTACAAGGACGGAGCCGGCAAACTTAGTGCCGGTCCGGTCTGGGACTTTGATAGTCAGAACTTTACCAATGTAGATACAGAAAAAAATGCATATTACTATCATACTTGGAGTTCGCTTCTCATCGAACGCTCGATAAATAATAACGAGAATCCAAAGAGATACTATATGTGGTGGCCGCTTCTGATGAAGGATCAGAACTACATCAACAGAGTCAAGGCACGCTGGGCAGATGTCTATCCTGACTTGGTGGATTTAGCCAACAGAATCGTTGAAGAAAGGCGAGAGGCCAACAGGCTTTCCGATTATTATAACAGGAAAATCTGGAAGGTTGGTAACTATCTTGACGCTACTTGGAAATGCGGTGATGAAACGATGGAGTTCGATGCCGTAATGGACAATCTCAAATATTGCTACAACAAGCGTCTTGAGAACCTCAACAACACGATGACGAATCTAAAGAAGTGGAATGATTGATTGTCAAGCCATCTGAATCAACAGAGCCAGCAGTTCATAAAATTCTGGACTCCGTAAAGTATATTCTCTATTCGTGAACATATTCCTCCGCCACCTTCCACGACTCGATCGTGCGGGTGGCGGTCGATATGTTCA
>CAVERO010000158.1:0-6363 GCA_963617915.1 Candidatus Methanomethylophilaceae archaeon
ACGGCGTTGTTGGTTATGGTCTTGGAAAAGCCAATGAGGTGACAGCCGCCATCGCGAAAGGTGTTGAGGACGCCAAGAAAAACCTCGTGAAGATTCCGGTGATCAACACGACCATCCCTCACGAGCAGGAATCCAAGTTCGGAGGCTCTGTAGTGTTCATGAAGCCGGCCGCTCCCGGTACCGGTGTGAAGGCCGGTGGCGCCATGCGTGCCGTGTTTGAGTCTGCGGGTGTCCAGAATGTCCTTGCGAAGTCCAAGGGTTCATCCAACCCTCACAACCTTGTCAAGGCAACGGTTGAGGCTCTTACCCAGATGAGGGATGCCTACACGGTGGCCGGTCTCCGTGGAATTCCTATGAGCAAAGTATTTAACGGTTAGGAGGACGCACAGTTATGGCAAAACTTAAGATAACACAGGTAAGAAGCAAGAACGGGGCGACAAAGAGGCAGATTGCCAATCTGACCACTTTGGGAATCCGCAGAATGCACCAGACCGTGGAGGTCGAGAAGACCCCGGTGACAGAAGGCCAGCTCGCCAAGATCCGTCACCTCGTTGAAGTTGAAGAAATTAATTAAGAGGACGAAGAGATGAAACTGGAAAATTTGAAACCTGCAAAGGGAGCGACTCATAACAGCAAGCGTCTTGGCCGCGGTCAGGGTTCCGGCAAGGGTGGTACCTCCACCCGCGGTACAAAAGGTGCCCAGGCCCGCGCCGGCTATGAACACAAGATCGGTTTCGAGGGTGGTCAGATGCCTATTCAGAGACGTGTTCCAAAGTTCGGATTCAAGAACCCGACCAGAATTGAGTATAAGGCAGTCAATGTAGCTGCCATCCAGGCCCTTTCCGAGCAGCTTGGCAAGGTGGAGATCGGTCTTGAGGACATCAAGGCCGCAGGACTTGCCGATGCTAAGGAGCTCGTTAAGGTTCTTGGCAACGGAGAGATCACCGCTGCTGTCACTGTTACCGCTGACGCTTTCTCCGCTTCAGCTGTCTCAAAGATCGAAGCCGCCGGCGGTAAGACAATCGTAATCGGCAAATAACGATGAAGAAGTTTATTGATACAATAAAGAACATCTTCAAGATCGAGGAACTCCGTACGAGACTCGGCTACACGTTCCTTCTCATCCTGGTCTACAGGCTGGGTTGCTTCATTGTGCTGCCAGGTATCGACACGACCTTGCTCGCTTCCCTTCAGGACAGCACACAGCAAGGACTCGTCGGTCTGTTGAATATGTTCTCCGGAGGTGCCTTCGGCAACGCTTCCATCTTTGCGTTGGGAGTGATGCCTTACATCTCCGCGTCAATCGTGATTCAGCTTCTCGGCATGTTCGTCCCTTACTTCAGGAAACTCCAGATGGAGGGCGAAAGCGGCCGTAGGAAGATGAATCAGCTCACAAGGTATCTTACCATCCTCATCCTTTGCATCCAGGGCCCTGCATACATCGCCTCCATCCACAGCCAGATTCCTAATGCCGCATTCCTTGCGGAGACCCAGCTTGGTTGGAGCAGGTTTATGTATAACCTTGTGGCCACCATCATCCTGATGTCCGGTTCAATGTTCGTGATGTGGCTCGGTGAGAGGATTACCGACAGAGGTATCGGCAACGGTATTTCCCTGATTATCATGATCGGTATCGTGGCCCGTCTGCCTTTCGCTATCGTAAGTGAGGTCGGTACGAAACTCAGCACGACAACCGGCGGCGGCCCTATCGCCCTTATTGTCGAGCTCATCATCTGGTTCCTTGTGATTGTGGCGACCATCGCTCTTGTCCAAGGAGTCAGAAGGGTTCCTGTGCAGTATGCCAAGAGGATTGTCGGCAACAGGCAATACGGCGGGGCACGTCAGTATATTCCTTTGAAAATCAATGCTGCGGGCGTTATGCCTATCATCTTCGCCCAGGCCTTGATGCTGTTCCCGCTTCTGTTCTCCCGCTTTGACGCGACCAGAGGTCTCGCCGCCACTCTCGGTAACTATACCGGATTCTGGTACAACCTGATCTTCGGATCCCTCGTGGTCATCTTCACGTATTTCTACACAGCCGTCACGGTCAATCCGACCATGATGGCGGAAGACATGAAGAAGAACGGTGGATTCATCCCTGGCGTTAAGCCTGGAAAAGCCACGGTCAATTACCTTGACTCCATCATGTCCAAGGTGACTCTCCCCGGCTCAATATTCCTGGCCATCATCGCCATTCTTCCTGCTTTTGCAAGGATTATGGGAGTCCAGGACCAGTTCGCAAGCTTTTACGGTGGAACTTCACTGTTGATTCTTGTGGGAGTTGTCCTTGACACACTTCAACAGATAGAGAGCTACCTTCTGATGCGTCACTATGACGGCCTGATGAAGACCGGACGTATCAGCGGACGCTCCGGAATGTAATTTTGATAATCACAGGATTGATGGTTAAGCCTAAGACAGAAGAGGAAATCGAGCTCCTGCGCGAGAATGCCATACTCGTCTCGAAGACGTTGGCGGAAGTCGGCAAGGTGGTCGCCCCGGGTGTGACAACCGCGAGGTTGAATGAGGTGGCCGAGACTTTTATCCGCGACAACGGAGCTATCCCTAGTTTTCTTGGATTCGAAGGTTTTCCCGCCGCGATATGTACATCAGTCAATGATGTCGTCGTCCACGGTTTTCCGTCGGACTATGTCCTCAGGGAAGGCGACATTGTGACTGCCGACATCGGCACCCTGTACAAAGGCTACAACGGAGATTCGGCTTACACTTTCCCTGTCGGGGAAGTGGACGCCGAGACCCGTAGGCTGATGGATGTGACCAAGGCTTCGCTCTACAAGGGTATTGAGGCCGCGGTTGCCGGCAACAGGACTGGTGACATCGGACACGCGGTGCAATCGTACGCCGAGTCGTTCGGCTTTTCAGTGGTCCGTGAACTTGAAGGACATGGACTCGGAAAGGAGATGCACGAGGCTCCTGGCGTTCCGAACTACGGGCGTCAGGGTCACGGATGCAGACTTGTGGATGGTATGGTCATCTGCATTGAACCAATGATCAATGCGGGCGGCAGAGGAGTGTATGTGGCCAGAAATGGTTGGGCTGTGCACACCTCCGACCACAGGAACGCGGCTCATTATGAGCTTACGGTTGTTGTTCGTAAAGGCAAGGCGGAACAACTGTCAACATTTGATTATATTGAAAGTACTGGTAAATTTTAAAGTGTTTTTTCAATGTCCAAACAAGTAGCGATAGAACAGGACGGAAAAGTGATCGAGACTCTTCCTAACGCGATGTTCAAGGTGGAGCTTGAGAACGGTCATGTCCTTCTCTGCAACATCTCCGGCAAGATGAGAATGAATTTCATCCACATCCTCCTTGGAGACAAGGTTAGGGTTGAAATTTCACCTTATGATTTGACTAAAGGAAGAATATCTTTCAGGTACAAATAAAAAAATCACGATATGAAAGTCAAAACATCCATCAAGAAGCGCAGCGATGACTGCAAGATTGTCAGACGTAAAGGCCGTCTTTATGTCATCTGCAAGAAGAACCCGAAGTTCAAGATGCGCCAGGGATAACAGTAGTTTGTAAAACAAATAAAGTTTAAGATAAATTATGGCAAGAATAGCCGGTGTTGATTTACCGAACAACAAAAGAGGTGAGATAGGCCTCACCTACATCTACGGTATCGGCCGCAGCTCCGCGAGAGAGATTCTCCAGAAGTGCGGAATCGATTACGACATCAAGGTCGGTGAATGGAACGACGATCAGGTTGCCGCCATCCGTACTCTCATCAATGATGAGTACAAGATCGAGGGTGAGCTTCGTTCCTCCGTCCAGATGAACATCAAACGACTGATGGATATCGGTTGCTATAGAGGTATCCGTCATCGTATCGGTCTTCCTGTACGCGGTCAGAGCACAAAGAACAATGCCCGTACAAGAAAGGGAAAGAAGAAGACTGTCGCGAACAAGAAGAAGGCGACCAAGTAAAACAGGCTGAATTATGGCAAAGAAAACAACATCATCAAAGAGAGTTGTCAAGGTTGAGGCTACGGGCCAGGCCCATATTTCATCAACCTTCAATAATGTGATCATTTCCCTGACCAACAACCAGGGTCAGGTGATCAGTTGGTCCTCAGCCGGCAAGAGCGGTTTCAGAGGTTCCAAGAAGAACACCCCGTACGCTGCCCAGGTAGCGGCCGAGGACGCTGCGAAGACCGCTTTCGACGCTGGGCTCCGCAAGGTGAAAGTCTTCGTCAAGGGTCCGGGCGCCGGACGTGAGTCCGCGATCAGAACCATCAACAACGCGGGAATCCTCGTCACTGAGATTGTCGATGTGACTCCGATGCCGCACAACGGATGCAGACCAAAAGGCCGTCGTAAAGTCTGATTAATGAATTAAAACAAAAATTACTATGGCAAGATATATTGGTCCAAGTACAAAGATCGCCCGTAAGTTCGGCGAGCCTATATTCGGAAGTGACAAGGATTTCGAGAAGAGAAACTATCCTCCGGGACAGCATGGTCTGGCTGCGAAGCGCAAGAAGCAGCGTGAATATGGAATACAGCTCAAGGAAAAACAGAAGGTCAGGTATATGTACGGCCTTCTTGAGCGTCAGTTCCACAACACCTACCTCAAGGCTTCCAAGATGGCCGGCCTGAGGGGTGAGAACCTCATTCTCCTCCTTGAGTCAAGACTCGACAATGTCGTTTACAGAATGGGTATCGCTCCTACAAGGGCCGCTGCGAGACAGCTTGTCAGCCACGCTCACATCACCCTCAACGGCAGCGTCTGCAACATCCCGTCCGTTCAGGTCAAGCCTGGCGACGTGGTCGCTGTTAGAGAGCGTTCCAAGAGCCTTGAAGTCATCCAGAAGAGTGTGGCTTCCGCTTCTAAATATTCATGGATAGAGTTCGACCCAAGGGCTCTTTCAGGCAAGTTCCTGAACCTCCCTGCAAGGGCTGACATTCCTGAGAACATCAACGAGCAGCTCATCGTAGACCTGTACTCTAAGTAATAGTAACACCCAAAAAGAATTAATATGGCAATCTTGGCATTTCAGAAACCGGACAAGGTGATCATGCTTGAAGGCACGGACACCGTGGGACGTTTCGAGTTCAGGCCTCTTGAGCCTGGCTACGGACAGACCATAGGCAACGCGCTCCGCCGCATTCTTATCGCCTCTCTGGAAGGTTTTGCTATCAGTCAGATCAGGATTTCCGGCGTGGACCAGGAGTTCGCGACCATTCCTGGTGTGATCGAGGGAATGCAGGACATCATTCTCAACCTGAAGACTATCAGGTTCAAGAGAATGGTCGATTCTGTGGACTCCGAGGTAGCGAACATTGTGATTAGCGGTAAGAACGAGTTTACCGCGGAGGATATTTCTAAAGGATTGTCTTCTTTCAAGGTGTTGAATCCGGAGCAGCACATCTGCTCACTCGAACCGTCTGTCACGCTTGAGATTTCATTGACCATCACCAAGGGCAGGGGATTCGTCCCTGCCGAGGATATGAGGGAGGAGAACACACCTATCGGAACCATTCTGGTAGATGCCGCCTACACTCCTATCAGGAAAGTCAACTGGACTGTAGAGCCTTGGCGTGTCGAGCAGAAGACCGACTACGAGAAGCTCAATCTTGAGATAATCACCGATGGATCTATCTCTCCTAATTTGGCGCTTCAGGAGGCGGCGAATATCCTGATCTATCACTTCAAGCTTTTCACGGATGACAAGAAGATCTCTCTTGAGACCGCTGTCGAGTCTGATTCCAAGGAACTTGACGAGGAGAGCCTCAGGATGAGACACCTTCTCCTCACCAAACTTTCGGACATGGGACTCTCTGTCAGAGCCTACAACTGTCTGAAGGCCGCTGACATCGACACCTTCGCCGATCTCGTTTCCTACTCAAGGAACGAGCTCATGAAGTTCAGAAACTTCGGAAAGAAGTCTTTGAATGAGATCGACCAGCTCGTGGAGAAAATGAAGCTCCAGTTCGGGATGGATGTAAGAAAGTATAATGTTGAACCCAAGAAAAAGAACGCATAGAAATGAGGCACAATAAAGCAATCAATCACCTTGGCCGCAAGTCAGGCCACCGTAAGGCAATGTTGGCCAACCTGGCGACTTCTTTGATCATGCACAAGAGGATTACCACCACCGTGGCCAAGGCCAAGGCTCTTAAGCCGTATGTGGAACCTCTTCTCACAAAGTCAAAGGAAGACACGACTCATTCCCGTAGAACCGTATTCAGCTACCTTAAGAACAAGGAGGCTGTCAAGGAACTCTTCGGAGTCGTTGCGGCGAAGATAGCTGACCGCCCGGGAGGTTACACCCGTGTGCTCCACTTAGGCTTCCGTCAGGGTGACGGAGCCGATATGGCACTTATCGAGCTCGTTGA
>CAVERO010000159.1:0-6335 GCA_963617915.1 Candidatus Methanomethylophilaceae archaeon
AGTACCCGGATGTCCTCGCCCTTGTGAAGAACCTGACAAGCTACGGCTACTTCTCGGTCATCATATTCACCCTCGTAGGCGCCCTGATCACCGTGATAGTGCAGGCCTCCAGCGCATCCCTGGCCCTGACCATGGTCTTTGTGGCCAACGGCTGGATCAACTTCGAGATGGCCGCCGGAATGGTGCTCGGAGCCAACATCGGAACCACGATCACAGCCAACATCGCCGCGGCCGTGGCGAACTACTCGGCCAAGCGCACCGCCATCGCCAACACCCTGTTCAATGTGATCGGAGTTGTGCTGGCTCTGGTGTTCTTCAATCCTTTGATGAAACTTATCGGAGCGATGACCACGGCGATAGGCTTCGAGAATCCCGTCACCTTGTTCGACGGCTCGGCCGCGTCCGGCGGATTCTCTCCCGAACAGCAGAACTCTATGCTGTACGGAATATGCATCCTCCACTCTGTGTTCAACGTCACCACGACCCTGATTCTCGTCTGGTTCATCCCGCAGCTCGTCAAGGCTGTCAACCGGATCATCCCGACGCCTAAGGGCGAGGAGGAGGTTTATCGCCTCAAGTTCATCCAGGGCGGACCGCTCTCGACGGCGGAGCTCTCCCTCGACGAGGCCAAGCAGGAAATCATTCATTTTGCGGAAATATGCTGCCGTGAGGTCGGCTTCATCCGCAGCGCGGTGAGCGCCAAGACGCAGTCCGAACTGGAGTCCGTCAACGAGAAGCTTGTCAAGTACGAAAACATCACGGACAAGATAGAATTCGAGATTGCTTCTTACCTGAACGAGGTTTCCAAGGGCGAGATTAGTGCGGTCTCCGCCTTGAGAATCAAGTCGATGTACAGGGTGATAGGCGAGCTGGAGAGCATCGGGGACTCCGGTGAGGCCATCGGCAGGATGATGAAACGCGCCCTTGACCACGGCAAGACTTTCGATGAGGAGATGATCAAGAGGCTGGACAGGATGCTGGATCTTCTGGACGCGGCGTTCAAGGCCATGGTCGAGAACCTCAGTTCTCCAGCGCTCTTCCTCAAGGACATCACCGCAGCGGAGGATGCCGAGTACAACATCAACGAGTACCGCAACAGGCTTCGCGAGGAGCACATAGTCAACATCGAGAAGGAGGGCTACAACTACCAGACAGGAGTATTCTACATTGACATCGTGCAGGAGCTTGAGAAGATGGGTGACTTCATCATCAACATCTCCCAAAGCCTGCTTGAAAAGAACGATTAGGGAATGGGACGGACGCTGACATATTCATTGGCAATTCTCTGCGCGCTTGTCGCGGCGGGGTGCGGCGGCCGCGGCAACGGCAACTCAGCCGCTTTCCGGCCGCATGCGTTTCCGCCGATGCCCGAGCCGCCGGCGGTGATTGTCGAACCCGGGAAAAAGGCTGAATATGTTGTCTCGAACTATTGGAACGACTTTCTGGGTCAGAGCTATCCTTGCGATTCCAATGTGGTCAACGGGGTTCTTGCGGACGATGTGGAGAAGGCGCTGGGCACATACGTGACTCTTCTGGAGAAGGCCTGCGACATTGATTTCGGCAGGAAGGCGATGGCCGGATTCTTCGGCAAGGTCGAAAAGTTCCAGGCGGCGGACACATCCTCCAACGTCTTCGGATTCTTCGAGAAGATGGTCCCTAAGTACCTCTACGACCCGAACTCTCCGGTGCGCAACGAGGATCTTTACCTGCCTTACGTCTCGCGGCTCGCCGCCTCTGAATACTCAGACCCCGATCTGAAGCCTTCATATTCATTCGAGGCCGGGATGTGTTCTCTGAATATGATAGGGTCGCCGGCGGCTGATTTTGTCTTTACCGATCTTGCCGGCAGAAGACACACTCTTTACGGTGTCAAGGCGGAAACCACGCTGCTGTTCTTCACCAATCCGGGCTGCCCGGCCTGCAAGGAGATTATCGGGAGCCTGACTACGGATGACAACATCGCCGCTCTGGTGGCTTCGGGAAGGCTTGCCGTGGTGAATGTTTACATCGATGAAGAACTTGACAAATGGCGTGAATATGCCTCCGTTTACCCGAAGGACTGGTACAACGGCTACGACCAGAGTTACATCATCCGTTCGGACGTCACCTATAACGTGAGGGCTATCCCGTCGCTGTATGTACTTGATTCAGAGAAGAAAGTAATCATGAAGGACGCTCCTGTCGAGGATGTACTCCCTTATCTTGACAATCTAAAATAACACTGAATATGAAAATCACCAAGGAACTTTGGGGTACGTCCCCTGCTGACGGAAAGGAGATATTCCTTTATACTCTTGAGAATGAGAGCGGTGCGTTCGTCCGCCTTTCAAGCGTGGGTGCGGGTATCGTCTCGGTTGCCGTGCCTGACAAGGACGGAAAGATTGCTGATGTTGTTCTTGGCTACACCAAGCCAGAGGATTATTTTGCCGACGGCCCTTGCGCCGGAAAATGCCCGGGCCGCTATGCCAATCGCATAGCCCTCGGAAAGTTTACGCTTGACGGGGTGGAATATTCATTGCCGGTCAACAACGGGCCCAACCATCTGCATGGCGGTCCGGAAGGATTCCAGAATCAGGTCTGGGACAGCCGCATCGAGGGTGACGCCGTTGAGTTCCAGTATTTTTCGCAGGACGGAGAAGCCGGTTATCCCGGCAATCTGAAGGTTGTCGCCCATTACGAGTGGAGCGAGGACAACGCCCTCAGCCTGACTTTCACGGCCCAGGCCGACAAGGCGACCGTCGTCAACCTTACCAACCACGCCTATTTTAATTTGAACGGCGAGGGCAACGGGAACATCCTTGACCACGAGCTGAAACTCAACGCGGAGGTCTATCTGCCTACGGACGAGACTTTGATTCCGGTGGGGGAGCCTGACCCTGTCGCCGGCACGCCGATGGATTTCAGGGAGTTCGGGAAGATAGGAGCGGAGATCAAGGCTGACTTTCCGGCGCTGAACTACGGCAAGGGGTACGACAACTGCTTTATGATCAATGACTATGAGCCGGGGCAGCTTCAGACTGCGGCCACGCTGTACTCTCCTTGTAGCGGCCGTCAGCTTGAGGTTCTGACAACCCAGCCTGCCGTCCAGATCTACACCGGCAACTGGCTTGAGGGCTGCCCGGCGGGCAAGTGCGGGCGCGGCTACCACGACTATGAGGGAGTGGCCATCGAGTGCCAGCACTGCCCGGATTCGCCTAACAAGCCTGACTATCCAACGACCGTGCTCCGTCCCGGCGAGACCTTCTCCGAGGCCATCATCTGGGCGTTTTCGGTCAGGAAGTAAATAAACGGTTCGGTCGCTGATAAATAAACGGTTAGGTCGCTGAGCCTGTCGAAGCGCACCAACTTTTTTCGGTCACAGAGCCTGTCGAAGTGCCCAAGAAAATGCCAGTCACTTTGCATTCGGTTGCTGAGCTTGTCGAAGCACCGAGATGACATGATAATTGAAAATATTCACAAATGAAACAGTATCTGGATCTTCTGCGTCACATAATGGATTCCGGTGTGGTCAAGCGCGACCGCACCGGAGTGGGCACCAAAAGTGTCTTCGGCTACCAGATGCGCTTTGACCTCTCGGAAGGTTTTCCGCTTCTGACCACCAAGAAGGTTCATCTGAAATCCATCATCCACGAACTCCTCTGGTTCATCTCCGGCGACACCAACATCAAATACCTTAAGGATCACGGAGTCTCCATCTGGGACGAGTGGGCCGACGAGAACGGCGACCTCGGCCCCGTCTATGGCCACCAGTGGCGCTCATGGCCGACACCCGACGGCCGCTCGATCGACCAGCTATCGCAGGTCGTGAATATGATCAAGAACAATCCGGATTCGCGCCGGATGCTCGTCACCGCCTGGAATCCCGGAGAGGTGGACAAGATGGCCCTTCCGCCTTGCCACTGCCTGTTCCAGTTCTATGTGGCCGAAGGCAGGCTCTCCTGCCAGCTCTACCAGCGCAGCGCCGATACCTTTCTCGGCGTGCCTTTCAACATCGCCTCCTACGCCTTGCTGACGAGGATGATTGCGCAGGTCTGCGGCCTGAAGCCCGGAGAGTTCATCCACACCACCGGCGACACCCACATCTACCTGAACCATTTCGACCAGGTCCGCGAGCAGCTGGGCCGAGAGCCACGTCCGCTCCCGACGATGCGCATCAATCCCGATGTCAAGGACCTTTACGATTTCAAGTACGAGGACTTCACCCTCGAAGGCTACGACCCATGGCCGGCAATCAAAGCCCCCGTCGCCGTCTGAGAAATAGGAAATCCGTGATATGAACGGGATAATTCATCTGGGACTCAGGGAGTTCCTGATGAATGGGCTTTATTGAATTATTAGCAACCTAATAGATTTCTCCAGCCCAAAGCATCTTAAAGAAGTCACACACGTAGATGAGTTCGATATTCCCGGATTTTCGTGTGAGTCTGTCGGTTGACACCAGAATCAGCCTTGCTTCCGGATGTTCTTCGGAAAAGCGGTTTAGTCCGGTCTTATGCTTGGTTTGAACATCATCGGTGGATTTTATCTCAATCGCAACTTTGGCGTCACCGAGAATGGCATCTACCTCAATATCTGAATATGTGTGCCAATATGAAAGATCTTTTTTTCTGTCGCTATAACCCAGATAGGCAATAAGTTCCTGCATCACCAGATGCTCAAATGCGTGCCCATACTCAGGAGTGCCGGCTTTCAAATTATTCCTTCCCATCAGATAATTAACAATCCCGACATCGAAGTAGTAAAACTTCGGGGCTTGCGTCAGTTTTCTTTTGATTACTTTCCTATAGGCAGGAATCTCATAGCCTATGAGCGTATCATATAGTATTTGGAAATATGCCTTAACGGTGTTTGCCGCCACACCACAATCTGACGCGATGTTTTCATAGTTGATGATCTCACCGTCACTTATTGCCGCTACTTCCATAAATCTTTCGAATATACCGATGTCTTTGACGGCTGCCTTCTCAATAATCTCTTCATTGAGGTAAACTTCGACATATCCTTTCAATCTCCTTACGGCATTGTTAACCATATAATGCCTTGGAATCATTCCGTTTTGTATGGCTCTGGAAAGATTATAATCCGGAATTTCGGCACTTACAAGAGGAAACAAGGTCTCAGGGACAGCACGTCCTCCCAACGTATTCGCTCCGCTTTTTTTCAATTTCCTGGCACTTGAGCCACTTAGTATGAAATAGAGACCTTTGTTGACCATCAAACTATGAACAGCGTCCAAAAGGTCAGGTACTTTTTGAATCTCATCGACTATAACAAGTGTCTTTTCGGGATATTTGTCAAGGGCTTCTTTGAATAGTTCCGGTTTACGTTGAAAGCGCTTCCGCAGATCAGAATCAAGCAAATCAAAATACACCGCATCCTTAAACTTCTCTTTGAGAAGCGTGGATTTTCCTACCTGACGAGCGCCGAATAGGAACATTCCGTCATCAAGGCGGCTATCTATATCAAATATCCTATTATACATATCATTAATTATTTTCGTTATATAGAGTTGCGGATTTTTTTAAAATAACCGCAACTGTGCTGCGAATATAATAATATTATTGCAAATATCAAGTGGTTGATTTCACCTTCCCTGAGAATGGTTGTTCATTCTCTCTTTTTTTTTGACTGAATACTCCTTATAGAATAATCCCAAAATTCTCGAATTCGGAGGGAAGAGTTCTCTCCAACTCTGCAGGATAGGATTTTATAATATCCAACACACAATATCTTCTGTTGGAGTATCCATTGTCACAAAGAATAGTCATATCCCTGAGGTTTATGGAAGAAAAAAACGAAATGCCCTTTTCTTCTCCGGTAACCTTGAATGTCCTCTGAATATGTCGGGGAACAAAAACCGTCAACTTCCACCTGATAGTCTGTAGAGATATTAAGTGTCTCTGCCACAGATTGATTTCTCCGTAAGCTTCCGGAAGTAGTATAGGTTGCAGATGTATCCGTCGGTTCTTCTGGCTCCCACGTTCCGGTACTGTCATCTGGGAACTTGTACGGTCTCATATTTTCTTTTTCGATGCTGCATAAATAATAATTGGCTTAATTCCCTTATTTGCAGCATCTTCACACAACGAATCCAATAATGCGTTTTCTCTGGCGATGGATTCAGCTTCAGCCCATTCGGCAGCATTTCGAGTAGAAGGGTAATTTCCGTTGAAAAATACCGTTTGGAGGTGGTGTCAAAATAAACATTCTCAGAGATCATCATTATGTTCTCAGACATTATATCCGTCTCCTTATCCATGGTTGCGGTACAACCGAAAAGGACGGACGGTAAGATTAATAATAAAATCTTCTTCATACAGAATTAATAATTAAGT
>CAVERO010000160.1:0-6296 GCA_963617915.1 Candidatus Methanomethylophilaceae archaeon
GGGATGTGCGAAGCACACTCCCTCCCCCGAGGGGAGGGATTTAGGGAGGGGGTAACGTGAACAGATTATTCTCGGCGATACTCTCTGAACGTGAGATTAGGCATTTTGTCACTGGCACTTTGTTACTTGCGAAGGATGAATGGATTATTTTCTGACCGGGGCGCACTGGACTCCGAGAAGTTTCAGGGAAGAGACGAGTTCGGTGGTGACGGCCACCTTGTACTTGGTGGAATGGAATTCGATCCTGTACTTGGTCTGCGGGTCGTAGAGGTACATCTTGAGAGGGACGGTGCCGCGGTTCGCCTGAACGAGGGACACGAGGTCCTTGCGGAACTTCTCAGTGAGCATCGGAGTGGTGACGCTGATGGAGAAGGCGTTCAGCATCGCCTCGTTGACGTTGCCGAGCAGCATTATCTTCTTCACTCTGAACGCATAAGGCGAAGTCTTGCCTTGAGCGCGCTCCTCCGGCTTGATGAAATACTTCTCCTCGATGTCGCCCTCGATGTAAAGATTCTCGTGCGGCTTCATGTAGCTCATGAACGTCTCATGGTCACGCCCGAAGAGGGCCAGCTCGTAGGCCCCGCTGTAATCCTCCAGCCTTGTCTTGGAGTACGGTTTGCCCGTCTTGGTGGTCAAGGTGCTGCACTCGGTCACCAGACCGGCGACGGCGACCTTCATTTTCTTCTTGGAAGCCTCACAATCCGCTACCTGCTTGTTCAAATTAGCCAGCTCACAGTTTGTAAAACTCTCAATCTCAAAGGCGTACTTGTCCAGAGGATGCGAGGAGATGTACATCCCGACATATTCCTTTTCCTTCTGAAGCCACTCGAAATCATCGTCCGCGCCGACCATTTCAGGGATTTCAGGACGCACCGGCTTCAACTCCTCCACCTCGCCGAAAAGCGACGCCGACGAATCGACCGCATCCTGACTGTAAAGGTTGGAATATTTCGCAAGTTCATCGATGAAGAGGTTTCCGCTGCGGCACGGCAGGAAGAACTGCTTCCGGCGGATGCCGAACGAATCAAAGCCTCCCGAATACACCAGACACTCGATGGCCTTCCTCCCCAACGAACTGCCAAGCCTCTCGACGAAATCGAATATGTCAGCGTAGGTTCCACCTGCGGCCCTGTCCGCGATGATGGCGTCGGCCACGTTCGAGCCGAATCCCTTGATTCCCTTGAGGCCGAAACGGATGTTGCCCTCCTTGTTCACTGTGAAGTGCGAGTACGACTCGTTGACATCCGGGTTCAAGACCTTGATCTTGTGAGCCTTGCAGTCCGTCAGAATCTTCTTGATCTCCGGCATGTTCGACAGGTTGCAGGACAGGTTGGCCGCGAAGAACTCGGCCGGATAGTGGCATTTCAGCCAGCCGGTCTGGTAGGACACCCAGGCGTAACAGGTCGCGTGGGACTTGTTGAATGCGTACTGGGCGAACTTCTCCCAGTCCTTCCAGATCTTGTCCAGCATCTTCTCCGGATGTCCGTTGGCCTTACCGCCCTCCATGAACTTGTCCTTAAGCTCGTTCAGGATGGCTATCTGCTTCTTTCCCATCGCCTTGCGGAGCTTGTCCGCCTGACCCTTCGTGAAGCCTGCCAGTTTCTGGGACAGAAGCATCACCTGCTCCTGATAGACAGTCACGCCGTAAGTGTCCTTCAGGAACTCCTCCATCTCCGGGAGGTCATATTCAATAGGCTTCAAGCCCAGCTTTCTGTCAACGAAGTCAGGGATGTAGTCCATAGGCCCCGGCCGGTAGAGGGCGTTCATCGCGATGAGATCCTCGAAACGCTCGGGGTGCAATCTCTGGAGCCAGGTCTTCATGCCCTCGGATTCAAACTGGAAGACGCTGTCCGTGTCGCCGTGGCCGTAGAGTTCGTAGGTCGGCTTGTCGTCAATCGGAATCGCCTCGATGTCGATGTCCGTCCCGAAGCGCAACTTGATGTTGTCCAGACATTTGTGGATGATGGACAGGGTATTGAGTCCGAGGAAGTCCATCTTGAGCATCCCGACCTCCTCGATGTAGTGGCCGTCGTACTGCGAAGTCCAGACGTACTGGCCGGAATCCTTGTCCATCGAAAGGCAGATGGGAATATAGTCGGTCAGGTTGCCACGTCCGATGATCGTGGCGCAGGCGTGCATTCCGACCTGACGGATGCAGCCTTCAAGCTGCCGGGCATATTTCAGAACCTCCTTCACCTGCGGCGTCCCGTTTTCCAGTTCCTCCTTGAACTCGGGCACAAGACGGTAGCAGTTCTTGAGGGTAATCTTGACATCCGTGTCTTCCGGCCCTTTCTGGAAAGTCTTTCTCACGGTCTTCTTCTGTCCCGGATTGTCGGGGTCGTCAACCTCGACATCCTTCTCCACGACCTTGAACCCAGGCTTGAGGTCATCCAGTTCCGGATTGAAGAGATACTCCTTCTCCACCTTCTCGCTCAGGCGGTCAGGCACCATTCCGGAGAGCCGGTTGGACTCGTCGATAGACAGGTCGTGAATCCGGGCCACATCCTTGATCGCTCCCTTGGCGAGCATCGTGCCGAAGGTGATCACCCTGGAGACGTGGTCCTTGCCGTAGGAGTCCTCGACATATTTATGCGCCAGAGGCAAGTCCTCGAAGTCCACATCGATGTCGGGCATCGAGATTCGGTCAGGATTCAGGAAACGCTCGAACAGGAGCTGGTACTTGATCGGGTCCAAGTTGGTGATTCCCAAGCAATATGCCACCACTGAACCCGCGGCCGAGCCACGCCCCGGGCCGACCATGCTGCCCTTCGCCCTTGAGGCCGCGATGTAGTCCTGCACGATGAGAAAGTAGTCCGGAAAGCCCATCCTGCAGATGGTCTTGAGCTCGAAGTCAATTCTTTCGGACTGCTCCTCGTTCAAGGTCTCGCCGTAGCGTTTCTTGGCTCCCTCGTAGGTTATGTGGCAGAGATAGGCCACGGACTTGCAGAACTCGTCGCCCCGGTAATTGCCTTTCTTGTCGCACTTCCCCACCTCGATGACATCCTTGTAGAGTTCCAGATAGTTGTCAAGGTCGTCAAGGAAGGTCTGGTCAATCTGATACTTGGGAAGCACGTGGTCGCGGTCGATCTGATATTCCTCAACCTTGGAGGCCACCTCAAGGGTGTTCTCCAGCACTTCCGGATGGTCCGGGAACAGGGCTGCCATCTCCTCCTCGCTCTTGAGGTACTCCTGCTGGGTGTAGTGGAGGCGCGGCTCCTCGTTGATTTTCTTCCCGGTGTTCAGGCAGATGAGATGGTCGTGCGCCGGGCCGTCCTCCTTGTTGACGAAGTGGACATCGTTCGTGGCCACAACCTTCACTCCCGTCTCTGCGGCGAGCCGGAATATTCCTTCATTGCTGATCTTCTGTTCCTCGTAAACCTCCAGCGAAAGTCCCGGAACCTCGGTCTTGTGGAGCATCACCTCAAGGTAGTAGTCATCCCCGAAGACTCTTTTGTGCCACTCTATTGCCTTTCTCGCCTCGTCCATGTTCCCGGCCACGATGTTCTTGGGGATCTCGCCGGCAAGGCAGGCGGAGCAGCAGATCAGGTTCTCGTGGTACTTTTCTATGATTTCGTGCGAGACCCTCGGCTTGCCGTAGTAAAGGCCCTCGATGTGTCCCTGCGAGACAATCTTCATCAGATTCCTGTACCCGTCGAAGTTCTTGGCCAGCAGGATGAGGTGGTAGTAGGCCCGGTGCTCGCTGTCCTTGAGTTTCGGGTCGTAGTGACGGGTGACATAGACCTCGCACCCGATGATCGGCTTGACCTTGAAATGACCGGTGGCCTTGTCGATGTGCTTGCCGGCGAACTTGAAGAACTCCTTGACTCCGTACATGTTGCCGTGATCCGTGATGGCCAGGGCCGGCATCCCCATCTCCTCGGCTCTGTCGAACAGGGTCGAGATTGACGAGAACCCGTCAAGAATCGAGTATTGCGTGTGGACGTGAAGATGAACGAAAGCCATGACAGCAAGTAACTTTTCAAAACCAGACAACCCTCTCCGGATAAGAAATCACCCTTTCTCCCAAGCGGATTGCAGCGGTACAAAGATACCGAAAAACCCTATCCCCACAAAGCCGCCCCTGTCGAAAAGTTATCAACATCCGGAAAAAGTCCCGATTTCGACCTCTCAAAACTCGGAATAATTCCCGAAATCGAGTGTCCAGAACCCGGAAAAAGTCCCGATTTTGCCACTGCGAAAATCGGAATAATTCCCGATGGCCTTTGTTATTCAATTGATTTATTGTATATTCGCAGAAATCTTATAAGAGAAGAATATGTTATACAGGAAATTCGCCTCCCATTGACTTTCTCTGAAAAAAGTTGACTCACAACAATGAGTTAACCATGTTTGTTTATCACACAAAGAGAAGAGATCAGTATTACGACAAAGTGATATCGATCTATCAAGAAACCGGCTATGGCCGGAAACGTATTTCAAAGATGGTCCCCGTCGGTGAGAAAACAATTGCCAGATGGATTGCTAACTTTGTAGCGGAGAACGGAAGAGTGTCCCCATCTCCCCAAACAGTAATGCAAAAGCCTCAGACAACAGCCCCTGCTCCAGATCGGAGCGAAGAAGTGGAAGCACTCAAGGAGAGAGTGAAAGAGTTGGAGGCGCAGCTTTTACAAGCAGAGATCAAGGCGGAGTTCTACGACGAGATGATCAACGTAGCCGAAGCTAAGTTCAGGATCCCGATAAGAAAAAAAGCTGGCGCCAAACAGTAGATAACCTGCACGCAAAGGCCTCTGGACGCTATCAAGTTCAGAGACTTTGCGGACTGGTTGGCGTAAGTAAGCAGGCTTATTACCAGTACGATGACGATGCAGCCTTGGCGAAAGCATCCCGCGAGGAGTTCGCCCTTCAATATGTCAAGGATATACACGAGTTAGATCCTGGCATGGGCATAGCCAAGATCTGGAACATGTACCGCAAAGAGTTCTCATGTGACAGTCCGATAGGTCGTGACCGCTTCTGCCGAATTGCCAACGAGAATGGCCACAAGGTGAGGCTGAGAATAGCAAAACCCCGAACTACGGACTCAACGCACGGTCTGCCGGTATATCCAAACCTTATCAAGGAATATATACCTACAGCGGCTAATCAGTTGTGGGTTAGCGACATCACATATATTGTCATCATGGATGACGATTACCACTATCACTTCTGCTATCTATCGATGATATTGGACGCATATACGGAGGAGATCGTTGGCTGGAGTGTCGGGCCGACACTTGACACGGAGTATCCACTGGAGGCCCTGAGGATGGCCTTAAAGCGGACAAGGCGTCCCGATACGGGCTATTGTTATTGTAAATATTTGAAAATTATATAATTGTTAAATTTTTAACGAACTATTGATGAAAAAGTATTTATTTTTAATCTTATTTTTCTCCTGCTTATTGTTTGTTACGTCACTGTTCTTTGATAACAGTTATTTCTTCTCCTTTTCAATGGCGGCTGTCTTTTGTTCTCTTGGCTTGTTGATAGGTCAGTTTATTCGTGAGAAGGGAAGAATTAAAGTGAATGGCAAGAGACTCATTCTGCTTTTCGTTGTTGTACTAATAATTGACGTCCTTATATCGCTTTTGCTAGAGAACAAAGAAACAGCAAAGAATATCATAATCGCTGTTTCCATCTTGGGCGGTCTTTTGGCATCCTATACCTCTATGAACAGCGCGTCTCAGACAAATGAGAAATGAAAAATATATATAGCATTTCGACTATTCAGTTCTGATGAAGGCGTCCTTGTATTTCCTGCTGTACGTCGGCGTGATGCTTATCACTACGTTTCTACAGCAGGAATTTGTATTAATGCCTGAGCTACAGAATTTCGATCTTGTGGGGGGATGAGGCAAGGGCACAGATGCTGGAGAAGTGGCAGAAGTGGAGGTGGCTTTCCTTTGTGGCGGCGCCGATACTGCTCCTGTTGAGATTGAGTCTGGTTTCGCTCTGCTTGTTTGTCGGGAGTTTCTTCTCCGCTGAAATGGCAGGGCGGAAGTTCAGGGACTGGTGGGGAGTAGCGATGAAGGCGCAGGCGGTGATGATTCTCTACAGCGTTGTGCTATGCGTTGTCAATGTCACGTCCGGAGCTAATGAGGCTCAGACTCTTACGAATTGCACTTCGCTTCTCTTTCTCGGAGGGGACAATATCGAGCAATGGATGAAACTTCCGTTGTCCGCGGTGAATGTCTTCGAGATTGCATACTGGTTCGTGATGGCAAAACTCGTAAGCGCCCAGACTCTCCGGTTCCGCAAGCGGGCGGGACGGCTGCGCCTTACTGATTCGGACGTGT
>CAVERO010000161.1:0-6243 GCA_963617915.1 Candidatus Methanomethylophilaceae archaeon
TGAGCCTGTCGAACCACGGTTGGTGAGCCTGTCGAACCACGGTTGGTGAGCCTGTAGAACCACGGTTGGTGAGCTTGTAGAACCACGGTTGGTGAGCTTGTAGAACCAACGTCGCTTCGGCAAGCTCAGCGACCGCAGAAACGACTTACTTCCAGTTCTTGTAAGGATTCTTCATCAGCATCGAGTTGTAGTACTTCGCGTCGCCGGTGACTTCCTTTCCGAGCCACGACGGCCTGTCGAAAGCCTCGTTCTCGTCGGATAGCTCGACCTCGGCGACCGTAAGCCCCTCGTTGTCACCGTAGAACTCATCCACCTCGAAGGTGTGTTCCCCGGCCTTCACAAGATAGCGGGTCTTGTCGATGACCCCGGGCTCGCAGATCTGAAGCAAAGCCTTCACATCCTCGACAGGAATCTCCTTCTCCCACTCGAAACGGCTCGCACCGCTCTCGTTGCCGATACCTTTGACGGTGATGAAGCCCTTGTCGCCCTTCACCCTCACGCGGACAGTCCTCTCCGGAACGCTGCTGAGGTAGCCCTGGGTGATTCTTGTCGCTTTGAAGGCGGCAGACTTGAAGTCGCCGTCAACCAGAAATTTCTTCTCTATTTCCTGTGCCATAATCTATTCGTTAGCAAGTGGTTTGTCAATCATTCCTATCACACGCTTGATGGCCTGGAGGTAGTTGATGTTCTCCACGCCCTCAAGGCCTACATCCTTGATGGTCTTCTTGATGTCCTCGATCTCGGTGGACTCGCTGTTGATGGTCACGACCTTGGCTCCATTGATGAGCACATTGCCGACCTCGCAGATTGTGTCGTTGACCATGTAGCCGAAACGCTGCTTGTGGACACGCACGGCGGCAAGGTCTGGGTTGGCCTTGACCATGGCGATGAACTCCTCGTAGGTGTAGGTGTCCTTCGTCAGCTTCGGCATCTCGACCATGAACGCAGGAAAAACCTCCTCCTCAAGCACCTTGGCGCTGATCGGGAACTCGCCTTTCATCAGCGGATTCCACTGCTCAAGGCCATCGACCGTCTGGACGTAGGTCTTGATGTCCATCTTGCCGTTACGGATTTTGGTGTTGTTGATGTCGTTCTTGCGGGAGATGATGTAGATTTCGTCGCTGGAACGTTCCCAGACCTTCTCGGGAACCGGAACGGACAGGCGGGCCATCCTCTTGTGTGCCTCGCAGAAGCACTGTCCGAACGAGCGGAACTCGAAGCGGGGCTTCGAGATCTCGCCGATTTTCATTTCTTCTTTTGCCATTTCAATTAATTGTTTATGTTTATTCTAAACCCTCTACCTTGTCGGAAGTCTCATTGGCGTTCTTCGCCGCTGGCGTGGCTGACGTGAAGTACCAGTCTCCTGTTCCGTCAGGGACACGGCTGTAGGACGCTTCGGCTTTTTTCACGAAGTTCACAAGGTTGAAGCAGTCAAGGCTGTTCCCCTTCGGGTCAAAGAGTTCCACCTTGACAGCCTTCTTGGCGGAAAGACCGGAATCAAAGAAACAATCAGCAGGATGACCGGCGTGGTCGGCCTGTACATCAGTGCTGTAAAGCAGGATGAGCTCTCCCGGCTTCAAGATCGCCGACGATGCCGTCCAGACATCCTTACCATCCTTCTGAAGGGATATTCCCTTGATTCTTATCTCGTCATTACCCTTGTTGTAGATCTCGATGAACTTGTCGTTGCCGTTGATCTCGTTCAGAGCCAGACCAGTGTAGTCAATCGGAGCCTCTCCCACCGTGTAGGAGACCTCAGGGGAAGACGTGGTGCTTCCTTCGGTGCTGGCCTCGATGCGATAGACAACCTTCGTGCCGACTGGAGCGGCGGGGATAGTCCCTTGATATATGCAAGACATCGGCATATTCGTTATTCCGAGCATCGGAACTGTCTTTTCCGCTTCTGTCCCGACCTTGTATTTCAGATTGACATTTGTGATGCTCACAAGCGCGGAAACCTTGGCTGTCACGGTCACTGCATCCTCCTCGGTGTAGGCGACCGTGTTCTTTATGTCCGAGACGCTCGCCACGTCATAGACCTTATCCTCAACGCAGGAGGCTATTCCGGCGAGACAGAGAGCCAACGCCGAAAACAATGCTATCTTCTTCATATTCATAATTTATTTTCAATCAATTAGAAAGCAACTTGGAAACGCATCGCCAGCATGTGGTAGTCAACTCCCGCCTTGCCCGCATCTTCGACCACCTTCGTGTAGTCCTTGGTCGGATTTCCGGCCGCGTCGTGGCCTACGAACAGCTTGCCCTTGCCGTTGGCGTAGCGGTCGTTGTTGTTGTACTGGTAGTTGATGACGAACTTCACGTTCTTGGTCGGATAGAAGTTGATTCCGAAGCTGAAGGCCTCGGCGCTGCCACCGAAGTAGTCGGCGGTGTTGAAGTCGCAATATTCATAACGCACGGCAAGTTCCACGTCGCCCCAGGAGCGTCCCGGAGTGATTCTGGTCGGCTTCGCACCGTCGTAGTCGTAGTTCTGGCGACCGCCGAAGAGGAGGTAGGACGCCTGCGCGTACCAACCGTCGGCCCACTGGGTCCCAAGGTTGTTAATCTTCTTGTCAAGGAAAGCTCCGCGGGCGATGTAGGCGCCCTCGTAACGCAGCCCCTTGTGGCAACCGGCAAGTTCCGCTGTCCAGGCGAGTTCGTGGTCAAGCCCGGTGATCACATCCGTGTCAAGGTACTTCTTCCTGTTGATGCTCGTCGTGTTGCGGCTGCTGTAGCGGGCGACTCCGTAAGCGTCAGTGGAGGTAAGCTTCGGCTGACGATAGGAAACGGCTCCGCCAAGATGGAGCATGGACTCGGTGGACTTGTACAGAGGACGGAACACGACTTTTCCCGTGTAGGAGAGTCCCTCGTCGCGGCCGAGATCCTTGTTGTTGTCCTTCATGGCCGTGGCCTCCTCAGACCCCTTGAGCTCCGGCCCGAACACGCCTCCGGCTACCCAGAGCCAGTTTTTTGAATATGTCAGGTTCAATCCCAGATGTCTTGACGGAGCAAGCGATGTGACCATCGGACGCTCCATGAACATCAGGTAGCGGGATGTGGTGTTGCGCTGGATGGAGAAGGACTCCTTGAAGTTGCCGGCCTTGACCTCAAGCCCCGGAACTCCGTTATAGGCCAGAACGGCGTCCTTGATCTCGCAGATTCCGTCCGCCCAGTCCGTGTCGAACTCTCCGTACCAGTTCTTGTCCAGCTGTGCCTTGACGGCGAACCTTGCGCGGCGGATTGACATCCCGTTTCCGATGTGGTTGGAGTTGTCGCTGCCGTCAAGTTGGGAGGACGTGAAGTCCGGCCCTCCGAAGAAGACCGCGGCGTCACCCTGCACACGGATGTCGAACCACATCTTGTAATTGATCTTTTCGGCGTCCAGCACCATGATTCCGTCCTGAACCTTTACCTGACCGGGGGTGGAAATCACCTGTTGGCCATACTGGTTCAGCACAACCTCTGACCCGTCCTGCGTCCCTGTTGTCTGGGCGGACAACGAGACGGTCAGAATGGCTGCCAGAGTAAAAAACATAACTTTTTTCATACTTTACAACATTAAGCGATTAATAATGATTTGGTTATATAGTTTTGACAAATTCGGTCAGATTCTGTCCCCTTGCCAGGCCGAATTTGGAGCGGAGCCTGTGCCGTCCGATTTCGACACTCGCGGGGGCGATGTTCATCAACGCGGCCATGTGCTTTGTAGAGAAACCAAGCCTCAGCAGCATCGCCAGACGTCTCTCCTGCCTTGTGAGCTGAGGAAACCTTTCCGTCATCCGGGTCGTGAAGTCTTTGTGGAGCGTCTCGACCCGGGCGTAGAAACTGTCTATCTCGCCGGAAAAGTTCTTCCGCAGGTTGAGGTCGGTGCGGATTTCGTGGAGAAGCGCATCCTTTTTTTCCGGCGCGGTCTCCGCCTGCACCTGTTTGACCTTCTCGTAGAGACTGTCGATAAACTCTTTCTGCTCGCCGAGGTTCATCGCCGCGCTGACAAGTTCCTTACGCTTGAGATCCAGCAGGTTGTGCAGATTCTCATTCTCTGCCTGCATCGTTCTTATCTCCATCTCGTTGATAGCCCTGCGATTCTCGTTGAGCTCGTCGTCCATCTCCCTGAGTGTCCTGCCGGAAAACCTCGAGTCTCGGAGATAGAAAAACGACAAGACCAGCAGACCGCCCGTGGCAAGGGCGAGAAGCATCACCAGAAGTTCCACACGGGCGTTGACCAATGAGAACAGGTCCGGATGCAGCAGCCCGGAAACCAGACAGGAGAGAATCATCGCCAGTAGCGGTGTCAGGATCGCGTCCGTACCAATCTTTGAAGCAAGCGCCATCCAATTGACCGCCTTATTTTGGGCCAGTCCGCAACCGGCGAGTCCGGCGACCATCAGAAGTCCCGGAGCCAAAGGAGTGGCTTGCAGGTGAATATTCCAGAGCCGCAGATTGAAAGAGAACACCGCGGCGGCAAGTGCGGCGGCAAGTGTCATCGCCAAGACCGCCTCCGCATTGACGTCAAACCTCTTCTCCATAAGCCTGTGGGAGTTAGCGCCGATCTCTCCCTTCACGGTCAGCCCGACGAACAGGACAACCGCCGCGAACACAAGAATCCGGAATTCTTCCGTAGAGAACCGCGGGACAAGCCCGCCAAGATTGAACCCGACAGCCACCAGCAGCAACGATGCGGCAAAAGTTGTCGCCACGCCCATCCTGTGCATCTTTGTAAGCAGATGACATTCAGACCTTGACGAAACGGAGGAAATCACTTTGCAAAGGACGGCGGCGACAAGGATGGTGAACATCACAGCGGCCAGCCATGAAAGCGGCACCGACCACCTGATTGCCGCGGTGTCGCTCTGGAGCATCCGCGTCCCGGCGGCGGCTCCGGCGAAAGAGAACACGATGGAAGCGTCCTTTATGAACATCCTCACGGCAATGGCGGCAAAGGCCGCGGCGAAAACCACAACGGCGCAATCCCGGTCAGGGACAAGCCAATGATCTCCGGGGCGGGAAAGGCAGACACCGAAAACGAGCAGAAACATTATTCCGGGTACCCGGAACCGTTTCGCCACCGTGTGACACGTCCACGGCGGAGCCAGAGCAACGGGCAAGTCCGTCACAGAGAACCAACTTACCAAAATGATGGCGAACAGTATGAACATCAACTGGTTCATCAGACTGTTCTTTTGATTGACATCACGGAAAGCTGGTCTGCGACCTTCTCGGCCTCCATTGAGATTTCCTCGATGTGAAGGGCAAAATAGCGGAGATGGAACTTCTGGCTTAGCTTCAGTCCGTCAATTGTCTGGAACACTTTTTTCTTCAGGGACTTGGCCTGTTTGTCGGCCTCCTTTTCGTAGAAATAGACCCTGTGGACCTTCTCGGTGATGCTGTCTGAAGTCCTGAAATAGGCCTTTGCCGCCGGGATGGCGGTCTCGACCGCCTGCGTGGACAACTCCGTGAGTTTAAGGAAGTCCGCATTAAGCTCAACCGGAATGAAAGGTCTCTCAATCTCGAACTGGAACAGATTGTCGTTCAGAGTGTCGATGATGTGGTCCAACGCCTCAAGCAGACGCATTATGTCTCCCCTCAGGCGCACAAGGCTTGACTGCCTGTACAGTCCGGCCTCTATCTCCCGGCGCAGCAGTTCAGCCTCGTTCTCCAGCCGGGTCATCGTCTGAAGGTTGTCGGCAAAAGCCTCGACATTAGTATAAAGGTAGTTCTTCACCCCCTCGCCGAAAACCAGCAAGGCCTGATCGATGGTGTCGAAGAACCTGTCGATGTCACTTATTATTTTATTTATTTTTTTCTGGTAAAGCATTTCTTAACAGTTATTGTCGTCTGTGTCCGTGTGTCCAGCTTCGGACACCGCGTGTGGTTTTCCGGGGCAAAAATAGAGCGGAATCACGATGTATCAAAATACCGAATTGACCCAAACATCATGTTGTAAAGTTTTTAAGTTCAACTAAACGATTGAAAAACAGCTGTGCTTCCCAGCACGCTGTAAAGTTAGCAATAAAAACTGAACTCCGCCTTTATGGTGTTTTGTAAAGGTCAAGTTTCACATGAAGGTTCTCTCAATATTCAAAATGTTCAAGTTCACACATATCACACTGACCTCTGAAACAGCCGATCGCCGAAATAGACAACAGGCCTTATTTCTCATTTCCAACAGGTTAAGTGTCACTATGATACACTCAGAACTGGAAGTAGATGAACGACTGGAGGTCGGCGGTGATGAACTGACAGATG
>CAVERO010000162.1:0-6216 GCA_963617915.1 Candidatus Methanomethylophilaceae archaeon
ATAATTGTATTTGTCTGTGATGTTCTTTGAGATTTCTTATTCATCGCCTGTCCCTTTGGCGGTTTTCTTGAGTGGTTATGATTCAGAACTCAAGCCTGAACCCTTTCGCTTTCATTTCCTCGTACCGGCTCCGGTTGAAACGGTAGCGTACGGGGACACTTCTGGCCGCGTCTTTGGGGCGTTCTCCTGTCTCTTCCAGAATGCCTAATTTTTGCATCTTGGAGGCGAAATTGCGTCTGTCGAACCTCACCTCAAGGATGGCCTCATAAAGATTTTGGAGCTGTGGCATAGTGAATATCTCAGGCAGAAGCTCGAATCCGATCGGCTCGAAATGAATCCGCTCGCGAAGCCTTCTTGTGGCCATCCTGAGGATTCTGTCGTGGTCAAACGCAAGAGGCGGCACATCCGACAGGTTGAACCATTCCGCTCTGGCAGCGTCATCACCACCTTTTACCTCGCTGATCTTGACAAGGGCATAGTACGCTATGGTTATCACCCTGCCTCTAGGATCCCTGCCCACCTCGGTAAACGTGTGGAACTGTTCCATAAATGCTTGCTCCAGTCCGGTCTCTTCCTTCAATTCCCTTCTTGCTCCCGTCAAGGCATCCTCATCCATGTCCAGAAATCCGCCCGGAAACGCCCAGCAACCCTTGAACGGCTCAATGCCCCTCTCGATCAGCAGTACCTTCAAACTTTTCCCATCATATCCGAATATGACGCAGTCAGTCGTCACCGCCGGTCTCGGATAGTCGTACGAATATGTTCCTTTCTGTGCCATGCTTTTCTCTCTTTTGTTTGCGTAAATTCTACGCAAAGATAGTCGTTATTTCCGATTCTGCAAATAATTTTGTGTGATTTTTACGCAAAAAAAATCGCCGTCCGCAATAGACATAAAACAACGGAACTATGCTCTTGAGGCTTGCAAGTCATAGTAATGCAATGTGAATGGTGCCAATTATTTGGCGCAAGTCTATGAAGCTGTTTTGATTTGTTTGTTTGAAGGTTTGAGAGTGAAAAATCTTCACAAAACCTTACCAACTTGCTGTTTCATCATTAATTACAGATTCCCGGTTGACTATAAGGTCTCCGCTCCCGCTTTCCTGCGTCTCTACATGCTTTGCTTTCAACTCGCTGGCGTCGATGTCACCGGAACCGGTCTTGTGGAAGGTGACCGAACCGGCCTTCCCGGACAGACAGGCGTTTCCTGAACCTGTTGACGTTACAGACAGCGTGCCGACATTCAGGTCGCGGTACTCTCCGTCTCCGGAGCCTTTCTTGTCGATGACCATTTCCCCGGCGTCGACATGCCGGAACTCATGGTCGCCGCTTCCGGTTCCCCGGACTGTCAGCTTCCCTGTAATCTTAAGATCGTACGCCTTGATGTTTCCTGCCCCGGCAGTCTCTATGTTCAGGGAGTCGCCCTTGAATCCGGAGAGCCGCAGGTTGCCGAAATTTGTTGAGGTAATACCGGTCAAAGTCGGTGTATAGACCAGAACTTGTGTAGACCCGAAGATTCTTGAGGTTTTGTCGGTGAATCCAACCGTCAGGACACCATCTTCATTAGTGACGCGGATAGAATCGGTCATCATGTCGTAAGATATCACTTCGACCTTGTACTCGTTCCCGGTCTGGATGACAACCACATCATCAATGACATCGTTGCGTACCGAATGGAACTCACCCGGATTGTAGGTCACGGTATCGACTTCCCCTTCCGCATCGTGCATCAGGTAGCGCATTTCATACTTGAGTTCTCTCTTTGCCTTGTCGCTTATCCTGAAGTAGCAGGATGACAGAGCCACCGCCGCAATGAGAAGCGCCGCCGCGGTCAGGATCTTCTTAAATATTCTCATAATATTCATAAAATCAATTGTTTTGCCTGTAGATTCTGACATCTCCAGTATATTCATTTAACGCTTGCCAAGCAGTTCTTTCGGGTCGAACCCCAGAAGTTCCATCTTCCTGATGACGGCGGGCAGTTCCACTTCCAGAAACTCCTTCCGGTCGTTCTCCAGCACGATGTCCTTGGCCCGCTCGCCGATGAAGTAGCCGATGCCGCGCTTGTTGTAGATGATCCCCTCGCCAGTGAGCTTCTCGTAGGTGCGCATCACCGTGTTGGGGTTCACGCCGATCGAGGCTCCATATTCCCGCACGGACGGGATTCTGTCGTCGGTCTTCAGTTCGCCGGAGAGAATCTTCTCGCAGATCATGTCGCTTATTTGCAGGTAGATCGCCTTGTTTGAATTGAATTCCATAGTCTATGATATTAATGTTGAAGCCTTTTGATCCTGAACCAGGACCATGTGCCGCAGACAGCCAGAAGCAGCAGAAACCAGAAGTTGATGAAGGCGTTCAGCCAGATGTCGAGACTGTCGGCATGTCTGATTGCCCAGTCCTCGAACCACTCTCCCCACCACTCAAGGTCGGCGTTGGTTATGAAGGCGCTTGTCAGACCGGAAAGCACCAGTTGAAGCGCGAAGAGCACAAGCAGGGTGCCCACGACCTTCCATTTCTTGAACGTCAGGCCTCCAAGCAGGAATATGATCGCGTTTCCCACTATGGTGGATGCCAGAATCCAGAATCCGTTGGCCGGGATCACAATCGGGTCGCCGTATGTGGCTGTGTTGATTCTGAATGAAAGGAGAGAATCGCCGCAGGATTCGTCAAGCAGACAGACGAAAGCGTCGCTGAGGAGATAGACGGCAACATAGGCGAGCGGGATGACAACCAGAGAGACCAGCAGCATCGACACGAATTTCTCAAGTCTTGACGCAGGAAGCATCAGCCATTCCGCCCCCTTGGCCTTGTCTGTTATCTCCCCGTAGGCCCTTGAAGGGAAGATCATCACAAATATGGCGGTCATCGCCACGAACATTCCGAATCTTGTCCATAAAGTCGGACCGTCGGTGGAGATTCCAAAGAATAACCACATCAATCCTTCGTCGGAGAACAGCGCCGCGAAGAACATGTACAGCATATAGAATATGATCGGGAACATGGCGAAGATCAGCATGAGCATCCCGAGGTTCTTCCACTGTCTCTTGAGGTCATAGAGGAGATATTTCCCGAACCTGTTGAAATTAAATGTATTGTTCATATTCATTCCTCCTTGTTAATTGCTGAACATTCCTTTGATCAGTTCCTTGTTCCTGTGGACAGCGTTGAAAAGAGCCTCCACGTTGATCTTGCTGTCCTCGCCGGTCGTGTTCGGATAGACCTGGATGAATCCGCCGGGAAGCTGCTCGCTGTAAAGGGCTTCAGGATGGAACTGAGTGCCGTAGTCGAAGTAGAGCCGTCTTGTGATCTCCTCTGCGGAGGCATTGAGCAGAACATCCTGGCGGTCAAGGATTATGATCGGGTCGATGATGTTCTCAAGATCCCTTACCTGATGGGTGGAGATGACGATTGTGCTGTCTTCGGAGGTGTACTTCATGACCGCGCCGCGGAACTGCGTCTTTGAAGGAATGTCCAGACCGTTCGTCGGCTCATCCATGAATATGTACTTGCAGCCGCAGGCGAGGGCCAACGAGATGTAGGTCTTCTTCAGCTGCCCGGCGGACATCTGGTTCATCTTCTTGGTCGGGTCGTTATCGAACTCCTTCATGATCTCAAGGAACTTGGAGTGGTCGTAGTCCGGCCAGAATGCTCCTCTTTCTCTGGCGAAACACTCTGCCTTCATCGCGACGGGGAGAACCTCGTCCGGGAGGTAGAACTGTTTGCCGAGCAGGGTGGGGGTGCGGTCGAAAGGATTCTCACCGTCAGTGCTTATGCTTCCTGAACCCACCTTCTTCAGTCCGCACAGAAGGGTCAGCAGGGTGGTCTTGCCGACCCCGTTCTCTCCAAGAAGACCGTAGATGCGGCCTTCCTCAAGTGTCGTCGTGATGCTTTTCAGGACGGGTGTCTTGCCGTAACTGAAAGCCAGATCTTTGATTTCAATCATATCTTGTTAGTGTAATAGTTTATTAATACACTGCAAAGATAATGATGTTTTCGGGAAATGCAATGGTTTCAGGGAAAATTTCATTCGGTTTTGTCCTTGAGGTGTCCGGCTCGCCATTCGCCCGGGGAGCACCCTACGATGTCCTTGAACTGTTTTCTGAAATTGGATTTGTCACTGAATCCCAGATCGAACGCGATGTGGCAGATTGGAATATCAGGGTGATTCTGAAGGAGTTCCTTGGCTTCCTCCATCCGTAACTCTTTGCGCCAAGTCAGGAAAGGCTTGCCGAACTTGAATGCGCAGAAATGTTTCAGCTCCTCGTGGGTGACGTCAAGGTCGTTGAGGATGTCTTCCAGAGAACCATAACACTCATGGTGTCTTCCTTCACTGACCCACCGCTCAAGGTTTCTTGCGACTTTATCGTATGATTTGCGCTCGGCCACGTTATCCTTTAGCCTGGACATCCCTTTCCGGCCGAGTTTCTTTAACTTTTTGGACAGAATGCCGATCAGCAACCTGTCGGGAAATGAATGTTTTCTCATAATTATAGTCTTTTATGTGGTGGTTTGGCTTTGTTGAATGTAAGTGATTTAAGTTTCGCATGTGCGAAACATGAGTGAGTTTATAGGTTAAAAAAGTGATGACAGAAGGTTTCGGCTTCCGTCATCACCTTTAATTTCATGTGCGGGTGTTCTACCAGCCCAGCACGTAGGCGAAGATCAGCGGAGCGACAATCGTCGCGTCACTCTCCACGATGAAGCGCGGAGTGGTAGGGGACAGCTTGCCCCAGGTGATCTTCTCGTTAGGAACGGCTCCTGAATATGAACCGTAGGATGTGGTGCTGTCGGAGATCTGGCAGAAATATGACCAGAGCGGAGTGCCCTTCCATCCGAGGTCCTGCTCCATCATAGGAACGACGCAGATAGGGAAGTCACCTGCGGTGCCTCCGCCGATCTGGAAGAATCCGACGCCGGCTCCTGTGGCGTTGGCCTTGTACCAGTCAACCAGGAACATCATCACCTCAACTCCGGTCTTCACGAGGTCGGTAGGGAACTCGCCGCGGATGCAGTGGGCTGTGAATATGTTGCCGGTGGTGCAGTCCTCCCATGCCGGGCAGATGATAGGGATGTTCTTCTCGCAGGCGGCCATCACCCAGCTGTCCTTTGGGTCGATCTCATAGTACTGCTCCAGAACCCCGCTGCGGAGAATCTGGTAGATATATTCATAAGGGAAATACCTCTTTCCTTCGTTCTTCGCCTTTGTCCACACATCGACGAGAGCTCCCTCAAGACGGCGGAAAGCCTCTTCCTCAGGGATGCAGGTGTCGGTCACACGATTGTAGTGGTTCTCAAGCAGCTCCTGCTCCTGCTGTGGAGTGAGGTCGCGGTAACCAGGGATTCTGTAGTAGTGTGAGTGGGCGACGAGGTTCATGATGTCCTCCTCAAGGTTGTTGGCCGAGCAGCAGACGAACGAGAACTTGTCCTGACGGATCATCTCCGCGAGGGAAAGTCCGATCTCGGCGGTACTCATCGCACCGGCCATAGCAAGGAACATCTTTCCTCCCTTGTCGAGAAGGTCGCAGTAGGCCTTCGCGGCGTCAACCACGCAAGCCGAGTTGAAATGGCGGTAGTTGTGGGTAATGAATTGTGAAATAGGTCCTTTTTCCATTTTTTGTCCTAATGTTAAAAGTGTTTTTTCAATCGCTATCTCGTGTCAGATAACCCCTCTGAACGTACAATAGTGTGCGAATTTAGAAATTTTGGATAACTTTTGCAATTGTTTTGGTTTTGAAGAGGTTCACGAATATCCCGAACATGTTGAGGGCCGGTGATTCCGCTCCGGCCGCTCCGGCCGCCGGCGGGGATTTACCTCCTGAACCCGCGCAGCCTCTGGGCCAGATTCCCGGTCAGCGCGCTCTTCATCATCTTGCGGGTCGTCTCGAACTGCTTCAGCAGCTTGTTGACCTCGGCCACATTCGTGCCGCTTCCGTCCGCGATCCTCTTGCGGCGGCTTCCGTTGATGATCTCCGGATTGTCCCTCTCCTGAGGGGTCATCGACATGATGATCGCCTCTATTCCCTTGAAAGCCTTGTCGTTGTCGATGTCGATGTCCTTGATGGCTTTGCCGACTCCCGGAATCATGCCGGCCAGATCCTTGATGTTGCCCATCTTCTTGACCTGCTGGATCTGGTTGTAGAAGTCCATAAGACCGAATTTGTCCTTGGCCAGTTTCTTTCTGGTCTCGCGGGCCTGCTTCTCGTCGAACTGCTCCTGGGC
>CAVERO010000163.1:0-6159 GCA_963617915.1 Candidatus Methanomethylophilaceae archaeon
CCGCTATCCTCCTTGGAAGAAGCGGTCGAACCTGAAGTTTTTCACTCTCAAACCGTCAAACAAACAAATCAAAACAGCTTCTTAAATATGATATGTTTTGAGTCCACTTGAAAAAGTGCCGTTTGCCACTTTTCATCCCTTTCAGATGTATCTGTGGGTATATGCCTTTTCAGAAAATCACTTTTTAAAGTAGGCTCATTTTTTTACGCTGACATAGGCAAACATCTGCGGTAATATGGAGGATACAGATAACCAGAGATGGCGAAAAAATAAAAACCGGAATTTTGGTAACGTGCATAATTCCGGTTTTTATTTTTTCGCCATCGCCCTTAACTAAACTAAACTAAACTAAGCAGGAGTCCATCAGGTCGGCAATCTGTCCGCGGTCAAGGTTCTGGCCGATGAAGACAATCTTTACCATGCGGTCGCCATAGACCGGATCCCAGTCCTTGCGGAGATTCTTGTCGCGGCGCATCATCTCCGCAAGCTGGTCCTCGGGCATCGTGGCGAACCAAAGGCCTGCGTCCTTGATGGATTTCTGGACACCGGACTGCTCGAAAAGGTAGCACTTGTCCTTCTCGTCGGCGAAGTAGCACAGCCCTTTGGCCCGGATGACGCTTTTCGGCCATTTCTTGGAGACGAGCCAGTCGAACTTGTTGATGTCCAGAGGCTGACGGCGATAATAGACGAAGGTTCCGATGTTATATTCCTCAACCTCGCCGCCCTCATGGTCGTGATGATGGTGATGCTCGTGCCCGTCATGATGCTCTTCCTCATCGTGGTGGTGATGCTCATGCCCGTCATGATCCTCATCGCGTTCATCCTCATCATGCTCCGCTTCGTTGCCTTCGCCCTCGATGGCATTGATCCAAGCGGCGGACGTGGCAGTCCTGTCGAAATCGAACATCTTGGTGTTCAGAATCTTGTCAAGATCGATATCTCCATAGTCGCACTCGAAAACCGTCACCTTCGGGTTCAGAGCCTTCACTATGCTCCGGACTCTTCCGAGTTCCTCCGGCTTCACTTCGGAGGCCTTGTTCAGAAGCACGATGTTGCAGAACTCAATCTGCTGGATCACAAGGTTCTCAAGGTTGTCCTCCTCCAGATTGTCCTTCTTGAGGGCGTCCCCGCAGGCGAACTCGCTCTGCATCCTGAGCGCATCCACAACAGTGACTATGCAGTCAAGTTTCGGAATATTCGATTGGGCATATTCAGGAACAAGCTTCGGGAATGAGCAGATGGTCTGGGCGATCGGGGCGGGTTCGCATATTCCGCTGGCCTCGATGACGATGTAGTCGAAGCGGCTGGTGCGGCACAGGTCGTTCAGCTGGGCGACAAGGTCCATTTTCAGGGTGCAGCAGATGCAGCCGTTCTGGAGGGGCACAAGGCTGTCGTCTGTGGTGCCCACTACGCCGCCTTTCTGGATGAGGTCCGCGTCGATGTTCACCTCGCCGATGTCGTTCACGATGACCGCGAACTTGATTCCCTTCTTGTTGGAGAGTATTCTGTTGACCAGAGTTGTCTTGCCGCTTCCGAGGTATCCCGTCAGGAGCAGCACCGGTATTTCCCTGTTTTCCACTGTAATTGTCATGGTGATCAGTTATGTCAAATCGCCGCAAAATTATAATTTTTACACATTTTTAACAAATCGGATGTCACCATTCCACTTGAAGTTCTTGTGCAAATGAAGATATTTTACTAAATTTGCGCTCATGCAGGTGAAAACAGTCCTGAGGTATGCTTGATGGTATAAAGACAGATATCGAAAAGTTGATCGCGCTGTACGAAGCGGAACGGTCTGAGCGTAAGAGGCTTCAGGCCGAGCTGGGACAGAGCAAGGCTGACAATGAGTCCTGCAGGAAACGGATTGAGGATTTGGAACAACAGGTGAACAACCTTCATCTGTCCGAGGCTTTTGGAGCTGGCGGGGACAGTTCCGCCGCAAAGGAAAAGATAGAGAGACTGGTCAAGGAGATCGACCGGTGCATCGCCTTGCTTGAGAATTAGGAATGGGACAGAACATCAAGATAAAGATCGCGGGCAATGAGTATCCCCTCGTCGCCTCCTCTCCCGAGATGGAGCGGATGATGAGGCTTGCCGCGGACGCCATCAACCAGAAATTGACGGCTTACGACGCGAAGTACCCGAACAAGACCCTTTCCGACAAGCTTTCCTTTGTCGCCCTGAACGAAGCTGTGGGCAGGATGGCCTACCAGAAGAGACTTGCCGACGCCGACGCCGAGGCCAGAAAACTTCAGGAGGATGTTGAGTCCTACATCAGGAATATTGAAAAAGACGGCCGTTAGTCCCACGTGCTCAAATCAACAAGTTCTACGGAACCGAGTTCACTCGAGCCGGCCATGACGGACCAAGGTTACCTTCGGGGATCGCGCCAGCGGCGTGACGATGGATGTCTGAACCGGAGCGGATCTCAAATCTTATTCATTAAGATTTCTGACAAGTGACTAACGGCTTTTTTTAATGATTTCAGACGACCGGTCAGTTTCCGTTATGGGCTGTCGGTCGTTTTTTGTGTTGGCATGGGGTATGGAAGGATGATTTTCGGGAGGTTGTCCTCTCTTGTTGATATGCGATAATTTGTGCATGAACACTTTAAAATATTTATGATATTATGTTACAATTGTTTATAGGGGCTCTGACCGGTGCTGTGATCGCATTGGCGGCTTATATAATTGTCCAGAGGATAGTTCTGAAAGGACGTAAGAACGAGATTATTGCCAAGGCCGAGATCGAGGCCGAAGGAATCAAGAAGGACAAGATACATCAGGCGAAAGAGAAGTTCCTCCAGCTCAAGAGCGAGCATGAGCAGTACATCAACGAGAAGAACAGTCAGCTCAAGGACGCCGAGAACCGCATAAGGCAGAAGGAGAATTCCCTGAACCAGCAGAACTCCGAACTTCAGAAGAAGTTGCGGGATGCAGACAATGTCAAGGCGGGTTTTCAGGCGCAGCAGGAGGCTCTTGCCAGAAAGACGGAGGAATATGAGAGGCTGAGCGCGCAGGCTAACAAGCAGCTTGAGACGATAGCCGGAATGAGCGCGCAGGAAGCCAAGAACATCCTTATCGAGAACATGAAGGCCGAGGCGAGGACCGAGGCCCAGGCCTACATCAACGACACGATGGACGAGGCTCGTCTGAACGCATCCAAGGAGGCTAAGAGGATAGTGATCAACACTATCCAGAGAACGGCCACCGAGACGGCCATCGAGAACGCCGTCACGACTTTCCCTATCGACAATGATGAGATCAAAGGTAGGATAATCGGACGCGAGGGCCGTAACATCCGTGCCCTTGAGGCGGCTACGGGTGTCGAGATTGTGGTGGACGACACGCCCGACGCCATTCTTCTTTCCGCATTCGATCCGGTGCGCAGAGAGGTCGCCAGGCTCGCCCTGCACCAGCTTGTGGTTGACGGGCGTATCCATCCGGCCCGCATCGAAGAGGTTGTCGCAAAAGTGCAGAAACAGCTTGAGGATGAGATTCTTGAGACAGGCAAGAGAACCTGCATCGACCTTGGAATCCACGGTCTCAACATAGAACTAGTGAAGATGATCGGCAGGATGAAGTACCGTTCTTCCTATGGGCAGAACCTGCTTCAGCACTCACGCGAGGTCGCCAACATCTGCGCGATCATGGCAGCGGAGCTGGGACTGAATCCTAAAATGGCAAAACGGGCCGGTCTCCTGCACGACATCGGAAAGGTTTCCGAGGAGGAACCGGAGCTTCCGCACGCCTTGCTTGGAATGAAACTGGCCGAGCAGTACAAGGAGAAGCCGGAAATCTGCAACGCCATCGGCGCCCACCACGAGGAGATAGAGATGACGTCTATCATCTCTCCTATCGTGATGATAGGTGACGCCATCTCGGGTGCCCGGCCTGGTGCCCGTCGTGAGGTCATCGAGTCCTACATCAAGAGGCTTAAGGGAATGGAAGACCTTGCCGCCGCCTATCCGGGAGTGACGAAGAGCTATGCCATCCAGGCGGGTAGGGAACTGCGTGTGATTGTCGGGGCCGAGGAGGTCAGCGATGACCAGGCCGGAAGGCTCTCAGCCGACATCGCCCAGAAGATTCAGGAGGAGATGACTTACCCTGGACAGGTCAAAATAACTGTCATCAGGGAGACGCGTTCGGTCGCATACGCGAAATAATCCATTCATCACGAATATATTCGCATTTGTTTTGAAACTATGACAAATACTTTCAGAAGTTTTTTGGTGTCAGTGGCTGCGCTCCTGCTGGGGAGTGTGGCCTCTTTCGCACAGGCGCCGGAGGCTACAGCAAAGTGGTCGGTATCCGGCAGTGAGGTCTCCGAAAATGTCTATGAACTGACGTTCAAGGCTGAAATTGTGGACGGCTGGCACATCTACACTGTGGACCACGCGTACAATCCTATCGTCATTGAGTTCACTCCTGATGACAGGTATTCATTGGACGGCGATCTCAAGCAGGTTACCGAACCGTCGGATTTCCGAGGCGAGAAAGTGTTCTACAATTCCGTCGAGCTTACCCAAAGGGTTAGATTGACGGGCGGCGGAGCGACTGTCGCCGGTGAAATCTCCTGGAGCGGGTGCAACGAGCAGTTCTGTGCGGCTCCCGAGTCGTGGGAGTTTTCCGTGCCGCTCGGCTCTGACACTTCAGCGGTTGCTCAGAGTGTGGCTTCTGACCAAACCGCTCCGCAGACGACGCTTTCTCCGGACAACGGCTCTGTCGCACCTGCCCAGACCAAAAGTGAAGGCTCCCTGTGGGCTCTTGTCATTGAGGCCATCCTCTGGGGCTTCGCCATGCTGTTGACCCCTTGTGTGTTCCCGATGGTGCCGATGACTGTGTCGTTCTTCATGAAACAGTCCACGACCGCCGCAGAAGGCCGTTTCAAGGCTTTCATCTACGGTCTTTTCATCGTGCTTCTCTATACTGTCCCGATCAGCGTGATCATCGGTCTGACTTGGATCATCGGTGGCAATGCGGTGACGGCCGACATATTCAACTGGCTTGCCACGCACTGGCTGCCGAACCTTGTGTTCTTCATCGTGTTCATGATCTTCGCAGCCTCTTTCTTCGGCGCGTTCGAGATTGAGCTGCCGTCCAGCCTCGCCAACAAGAGCGATGCGAAGTCCGGCGGAAAAGGGCTCGGCGGAATATTCTTCATGGCTCTGACCCTTGTGCTTGTGTCATTCTCCTGCACAGGCCCGATTGTGGGTACGGTGCTGATCAAATCCACACAGGGCGAGTTCTGGACACCGATGGTGACAATGCTGGCATTCTCCGTCGCCTTCGCCCTGCCTTTCACTGTCCTTGCGATGTTCCCGTCGCTGCTGAAGAAGATTAAAGGCAAGTCCGGATCCTGGCTCAACAGCGTCAAGGTGGTGCTTGGCTTCATAGAAGTCGCTCTCGGATTCAAGTTCCTCAGCGTCGCCGACCAGACCTATCACTGGGGGCTGCTCGACAGGGAGGTCTATCTTGGAATATGGATAGTCACGTTCTCGCTTCTGGGATTCTACCTTCTGGGCAAGCTGCGTTTCAAGAATGACGATCCGGTGGAGCACGTCTCCGTCACGCGGCTCGGCCTTGCGATAGCCGTGTTCACGTTCGTCGTCTATATGATTCCGGGAATGTGGGGCGCCCCGCTGAAGGCTCTGTCGGGTTATCTCCCTCCGCTTGAGACTCAGGATTTCGTGGTTTACAATTATGCTGATTCCCCGGCCGGTCCGGTCACTTCGACTGGCTCAGCGACCGGAATGATGCACGGATCGGTCACTGAGCTTGTCGAAGTGACTGATTCCGCAGGCACTTCGACCGGTTCAGCGATCGGAGCATCCACTTACGGCCAAAAGTACGACCTCAAGATGCCTCTCGGTCTCACAGGCTACTTCACCTTGGAAGAAGGCCTCGCCGCCGCGAAAGCCCAGGGCAAGCCTGTCTTCGTTGACATCACAGGTCACGGCTGCGTCAACTGCCGCGAGATGGAGCAGCGCGTCTGGAGCGACCCGAGGGTGCTGGACATCCTGAGGAATGAATATGTCATCGTGGCTCTCTATGTGGATGACAAGAGCAAACTCGACGAGGCCGACTGGATGACCACTTCCGATGGCAAGACGCTTAAGGAGATAGGCCGTGTCAACTCCTACATCGCCCGTACCCG
>CAVERO010000164.1:0-6136 GCA_963617915.1 Candidatus Methanomethylophilaceae archaeon
AGACAAAACCCTACAGTTCCCCCAAAGGGAAACCGTTTGCAAAAGTACCCCATTAGCAAAATTTTAGAGATAATCTATTGATTATTAATATATTGCAACACGCTATTGCCTTCACTAACAGCAAACATCCATATCTATGGGAATCAAGCACTTATGACGGCACCGCAACAGATTCACACCTGAAATGATTGAGTTTACTTGAAAATGTGCCATTCCATTTTCACCCCCATTCAAAAGTATTATAAGGATCACTAAATGCTGTTGCCGCCCAGATAAAGATTAGCCGGTTATTTTAAGAATCACCCGGTGTATGGGATTGTGGGTCGCTATTTTACAAAACATTTTCAGCCATATAGCGTGCAGATGCCTACAGGGGGCGTATCGGGCTGAAAAACTCGAAGGCATAGGGGCTCGGTTTTCACGGCAATGTGCCTCCTGCGTACCTCCACGCAGTTTTGAGATGAAAGCGTTTTGTAAATTCGCAACGTCTTCGGGACAGATAAACATTGACAAGGACTTGACCTGCATCAACATTATGTTTTCCAGAAAATGACTCTTTAAAGTGGACCCATATATATACGTAACGCTCAGGTGTGCGAATATGCTCACACATAGAAGAGCAAATCATTCGTTATCAGGCAGATGCCACTTTAGGTGTGCGTAGTTTTACACACCTGGAAGTGAGGGTGGGACGATGGATTATTGAGACTGGAAACGTGCAGCAAGTTACGATGCTTTTCGGGAAACGGATTCATTTCACTAAATTTGTTACCGCAAAGAAGGGCGGAAAAACTACGCTGCAAGCCTTATGTTCGCCTTGCGGGCCAGTGACTGGGAAAATGAAAGGCCGCATAGGAAAAGAGAGGAACTGTTTAAGGACAGCGTCTTAAAATGGGCAGAACGATTGAGAGATACATTATGACATTCATACACAACAAGATATTCATAGGTGGGGCAGCGGTTTTGCTGGCTCTGGGGGGATGGGCCGCGGCATCAGGGACGGCGGCCGCACAGGCATATTCACAGCAGGACGTTCATTTCAAGGCGCCGGGAGTGCCGAGGCAGATGGTGTTCGCCGGAGACACGGTGCGGTTCAGCAGGAGCGACCTTTACGAAAGGATGGACCGGGAGCTGATTTCGTTCACGTACATGCACTCGAACTCCATTCTGATGCTCAAGAAGTCGGACCGCTATTTCAGGCAGGTGGAGCCGATCCTCAAGAAATATGGCGTTCCTGATGACCTGAAGTATCTTATGGCAATCGAAAGCAACCTCAACCCGAAGGCATATTCATCGGCGGGGGCGGCGGGGCTCTGGCAGTTCACCAAGGCGACGGGAAAGGAATATGGTCTGGTCATCGACGGCGAGGTGGACGAGCGGTACAACATCGGGAAAGAGACCGAGGCGGCTTGCAGATACCTTAAGCGCGCGTTTGAGAAATACGGGGACTGGATGACGGTGGCGGCAAGCTACAATGCCGGACAGGGGGGAATATCCCGCCGGCTGGAGAGCCAGAGACAGAAGTCGGCGCTTGACCTGTGGCTGGTCGAGGAGACATCCAGGTACATGTTCAGGGTGCTGTCGGCGAAGATGTTCTTCGAGAATCCGGCGGCGTTCGGGTTCAAGGTGGAGTCGTTCGAGAAGTACCCGTGCTATTCTCCCAAGGAGACTGTCACCGTCAGCGGTGCGATCGCCAGTCTGGTGGATTTCGCGGAGGAGCATGGGGTGACATATTTCCAGCTCAAGGAGGCTAATCTTTGGCTTAGGGATGACAAATTGCTGAACAAGGCCGGAAGGACTTACGAGATTGTGATCCCTAGCGGCAAGTGACGCCCGGCGCTTCGACAAGCTCAGCGACCGGAACTGCCATGCCCGGCGCTTCGACAAGCTCAGCGACCGAAGCCGTCAAGGCGACTGCGGCAGGCTCAGCGACCGGGGCTGTCAAGGCGACTGCGACAGGCTCAGCGACCGGAGTCGGTCAAGCCCGATGACTGCAACAAGCCCAGCGACCGGAACTGCCAGGGCAAATGACCGAGAGAGGATCAGGGGGCGGAGCCGGTCAGGCGATAACGCGTCAGAACCAGTCCAAATCCAGAAGCGAGGCGAATCCGTCAATGATGTAGTCGGCTCCGGAGTCGGCGAGTTCCTCACGGGAGGCGTTGCCGTAGGTGACGCCGCAGGTTCTGGCTCCGGCGCGCCTTCCCATCAGGATGTCAAACGGCATGTCCCCTACAACAAGGGTCTCCCCCGCCCTGAAGCCCAACTCTCTCAAAGTCAGAAGCACCGGCTCCGGGTCAGGTTTCGCCTTCGTCACATTGTCGGCCCCAAGCACGAGCGAAACCAACTTGTCAAAACCGAAAGTCTCCACGAAATCCATCAGCGAACGGTTGGAGCGGGACGAGGCTATCGAGAGGGTGAACCCCCGTCTCCTCAATTCCCTTAGCGTCTCCGCCACGTCCGGAAAGAGCGTCGGCACCAGCAATTTCTTGTTTTTCTCGAATATGTCCCTGTAAACTTCCGCGCATCCTTCCGCCTGCTCCGCAGTCAGTGACGGGAATATGCTCCTGAAGCTTTCGCTCAGGGGCAGCCCTATCGTCCCGGCGCACACATCCTCGTCAGCCACCGGCAGACACAGCTTCTCCATCGTCATCCGGAGCGTCCTGACAATGGTTTTACGGGTGTCGCAAAGTGTCCCGTCAAAATCTAATATTATAAGTCCTGTGTTCATTTGACGGCAAAAATAACTTCAAATTGCCGAATATCCAAGGTCACCCGGCACAAGAACCGCCTCTCCCTCCCGCATGCGGAGAAAGAGAGGCGGAATGTCAAGTGATCCCTAAAAAACCATGTAATCGTTAAAAAACAGCTTCTTTTTTTTTGCCGCTTAATGATATGCCTGACCGGCGGCCCGGAGGATTATTCTTCCGGAAGGAACATCGGGTCCCAGGCCGGGAGGAGAATCGGCTTCTGGTCGAGCATCCGCAGGACATCGGCAGGGACATACTTCTTCTCGACCACGAGGCGGAACATGTAGTTGTCGAACCACTCGTCGGTCATGATGAGGTTGCCCTTGTAGCCGGAATCCGCACCCCAGCTGTTCTCAACCATCCACTTCACAGGCTTGCCGTCCTTGATGTCCACGGCGATGAGAGTCATGGCGTGGGACGAGCCGCTGGCGTGGGTCTGTACCCTCTGGCGCTTGTCCATAGGGAACGTAGTCCCGAAAAGCGAGCCGTAGTCGAAATTGTTCAGGTCAAGGGTGCCCTTCTGACGGTCGATGAACTTGCCGACATCGCAGGAGAAGTACATGGCGGTGTTGTCCTTGATCGAAGCGATGGCCATCTCCTTGATCCTTTCAATAGGAAGATTGATGTAGAGCCAGTTCTGGCCGTCATAGACGTGACGGTCGTAGTCAATCTCATAGACCTTGCCGAACTCGCGGGTCGGATCGTTCATCACCATGATGTAGTTGTTCTCAAGGTCCGCTCCGACATATTCCTCATAGAAGGACTTCGGAGTGTAGGTCTTGGAGCTGACGAAGCTGCCCTTGGAGTCGTAGCGCGCCCACTCGAACTCGACCGGCGGCTCACCGAGACAGAGGACGAGCATCCTGTAGATTTCCTTGAGCATCGCCGTCTTCATCGCCGGGCAGTCCTTCGCGGCGGCGTCCCGGAGTTTCAGACCGTCCTCGCGGAGTTTGGTGGCGAGCTGCGTACGCATCTGTGAAGTGCTGTTGGCGCAGAAGGTCTCAGGCATCACGCTGGACGGAACCACGCCGTACTTCATGACGAGGTTGGAGACTCCGGTGAACTGTCCGCCGTCGCCTATCGGATTGCGGAACAGCCAGTCAACCTTGCGCTCGTCGAAGCTCAGCTCCTTCGTGTCGATCACTCCCTGAAGGAAAAGGTTGGCCTTCTCAAGCTGGTCGTAGAAGAACACATAGTTCTGGGAGAACGTGAAAGAGCCGAGGTCATGTTTCTCGATCATCTTGGACCTCAACACATTGAGACCCGAAAACAGCCAGCAGCGCCCGGAGGATTTCTGATTGGTGCGCCCCTTGGTCTTCACCTCGTCGGAGAAGTGGGTGTCAATCATCGCGATGTTCTCGGAATTGGCGGCGAGAACATTGATGGCAGCGGCGTTGAGCGCGTTGCGCACAGCCTTGTCGGACGCGGTGCCTTCGTAGCCTTTACGGATTTCGGTCAGCATCTCGGCCGAGATGCCGCCGTTTTTGGACTGTTTCTGCGCGAAAGCGCCTGTTCCGCAAAGAACCAGAAGCGCGGACGCAAGGATAATTGTTCTTTTCTTCATAAATATTCAAAGATTTGGGGTAAATTTAGCGAAAATTTCGGTAATAGCCGAAAGATAACAGGATGTTTTGACTTTCCGGAAGACAGATTCAGGATGAAGACCCGCCCGAAAATATTCCTTCTTGCGGCCGCGATGCTGATTCTCGCCGGGGCTGACTTGCTCACGGGAGGAGCGGGCATCGGGGGGATGGACACAAGCATATTCCTGAAAATCAGGCTTCCGAGGATGCTGACGGCGGTTCTTGCCGGGGCGGGTCTTTCCCTTGCCGGACTTCAGATGCAGAGCGTGTTCCGCAATCCGCTCGCCGACCCGCACATCATGGGCGTGAGCGCCGGGGCCGGGACAGGTGCGGCGGTGGCCACCCTCCTCATCGGGACATCGCTCCCGGCGGCGCTTTCCGGACTTACGGTCGCAGCAGCCGCTTTCCTTGGCGCGCTGCTGACCTCCCTGCTGGTCGTCGCCGTGGCCACCAGATTCCGGAGCGCCACCACCTTGCTCATCTTCGGCGTGATGCTGGGGTTCATCTTCAGCGCGGCGACCTCAATCCTTGAATATTCCGCCAACGCCGAAAGCCTGAAGGTCTTCTACAGCTGGTCGGCCGGAAGTTTCTCGGGAAGCCGTCCGGGCGAGGTTGCGGTGATCGCCGGGGCGCTCGCCATCGGCACAATCCTTACCTACGTCAACAACAAGGGGCTGGACATAGCCCTTTTCGGGGATGAATATGCCAGCCTCGCCGGGGCGGACATCTCCCGGATCCGCGGAATTGCGATGACGGGAAGCTGCCTGATGGCCGGCGCGGTGACGGCGTTCTGCGGGCCGCTCGGCTTTGTCGGAATCGTGGCCCCGCACATCGCAAGAGGTTTTCTGGGAACTTCAGTCCATTTCAAGGTCATTCCGGCAGTGATGCTCTCCGGGGCCGGCCTGTCGCTCACGGCGGACATCCTCTCACAGGCCTCCCCCACTCCCCTGCCGGTCGGAAGCACGATGGCTTTCATCGGCGTCCCGATCATCATGGCGATTCTCTTTAAAAGGAGGTGAATATGCTGAATGCGAGCGAATTGACCATAGGCTACAGAAGCATCAAAGTCAGCGGCCCCCTGTCTTTTGAATATCCTGACGGGCATTCCGTAATGCTCCGGGGGGCGAACGGCAGCGGGAAAAGCACACTGATGAAGACTCTCGCAGGCCTGCTGCCTCCTTTGTCCGGCGTTTTCTCCGCGGGAGGGAAGGTCGTGATGGTGCCAACTCATATTCCCAAGGTCAAGGGATTCTCTGTAAGGGAATTCATCCGCACGAGCCTGTTCCCGGGCCTTGGAATGTTCCGCGGACCGAACACAGATGCGGAAGCCGCGATGGAAGAGGCAATCGGGAGACTCGGACTTGAGAGGCTGGCGGACAAGGACATCAGCGCCGTTTCCGACGGGGAGTTCCAGAAAGCGTGCATCGCAACGGCGCTGACCCGCAAGGCCAACGTGATTCTTCTGGACGAGCCCACGGCATTTCTGGACGTGGACAACCGGATCATGGTCCTGCGCACCCTTCAGGAACTTGCGCATGAAACCGGGGCCACAGTGATGTTCTCCACGCACGACATTTACGACGGAGCCAGGTTCTCCGACGCCACACTAGCTCTCTGACCCTCGCACTTCACGTTACCCCCTCCCTAAATCCCTCCCCTCGGGGGAGGGATGCGCTTTGCGCACCCTCAGGGCCTTTCACGTTACCCCCTCCCTAAATCCCTCCCCTCGGGGGAGGGATGCGCTTTGCGCACCCTCAGGGCCTTTCACGTTACCCCCTCCCTAAATCCCTCCCCTCGGGGGAGGGA
>CAVERO010000165.1:0-6132 GCA_963617915.1 Candidatus Methanomethylophilaceae archaeon
CGCATCAGATCATCGGCAGCTTACGCTGACGCTCCCCGGCAGGGGTTCGTACAACCACAAGCAGGATAATGGAGCACACGGGGGGTGGTTTACAAATGATTAGTAATAAGTGTCTTAGCCGCTCATCTTTGGTTGGACTACACTCAAGATGAAACCTTAACCATGTGATAATAAGGGAGTTGTTTACCACTCCATGATACAGAGTGAGTTGTGGATAACATTTTGCTAATGAGGAAGATAATGATTTGCGTCACGTTGAGTCCCGGTGCCAAGAGGTCATGGCGGCCTACGCGCTTCGCGCGCCCTGTCCGGGTGAATGGCCGTCATGACCTCTTGGCACCGGTGCACCCGGACCGGAGAAGAGAGGAATTGGTGCCATTTTAGACTATTTACCACCTAAAGGGTCTTTAATTGGTAAATCTAATCAGAATAATTATGTGTTTAGTCAGGAGGACACTGAAGCAATTAAGAAGTGGATGCGTCAATCCCTTCTGGTTAACTGGATTCAATTGGGATATGAGAAGATTATAGATGTTGAGAAGAAACTAATTAAAAAGTACCAACCTTTAATGAATACCACTCATAATCCAAATCCAAGTAAAGAATTGGCAGAGGCCAGGAAACGTTGCCGTGAATATGCCAAAAGTCGATAATTTGCATCAACCTAAGAACATCCGCAACATGACCATACTGACGTTTGGATGTTAAGTATTAGGGTGTCTAAAAAACAAAAAAGCGAGTCAGGGCATATCACACTTGACTCGCTTTGCGGATTCTTTGCTCCGTGGCATTCAGTATTGTCTGTGGAAGTCCTACAGCGTGCCGTTCTCGGCTTTTTCGATCATCGCCTTGTTGGCGGTGATGTAGATTTCGACGCGGCGGTTCTGTGCGCGGCCCTCCTTGGTGGAGTTGTCGGCCACCGGCATGGAATAGGACTTGCCCTCGGTGGTTATCCGCGAGGAAGCGATTCCGCAGTTCTTGAGGTAGGTGGCCACGGACTGTGCCCTTTCTTTGGACAGACGCTCGTTGACAGAGTCAGAGCCGGTGTTGTCTGTGTGGCCATAGACGGTGATGTCGGTGTCCTGCATGTCGCTCATCTTGGTGGCGAACTGCGAGAGTTCGTTCTTTGAAGTCTGCGACAGGGTCGAACCGTTGGTAGGGAAGAGGATGCCGCTGTTGAAGGTGACCTTGATGGCCTGAAGACCGTTCTGGTCCTGCACGGTCTCTACCTGTGCGTTCTCAAGAGCCTCCAGCTCGGCGGCTTTCTTGTCCATCTTCTTGCCGATGACTGCGCCCGTGCCAGCGCCTACGGCCGTGCCGATGGCAGCTCCGATAGCGGCGCCCTTGCCGTCACCGATGGCGGCGCCGATTCCGGCGCCGATGATGGCTCCCGCTCCGGAGCCAAGAAGTGTACCCTGTCCTGTCTTGGACATTGTGCCGCAGCCGGAGAAAACCATGGCTCCGCACAGAAGTGTCAAAACAACTTTCTTCATAATATTGAGTATTTAATGGTTATTTTTTCATATTTCTTAGAAACAGCTTCTTAATCAAAAAAAGCCAGGCCAAAAGGCCCGGCCTTTCTTATCAACAAAGATAGGAATTATTTCGCGATAACACGTGCCATTTCGAGCACCTTGTTTGAATAACCCCACTCGTTGTCGTACCAGGCGCAAACCTTGACGAAGGTAGGATCGAGCTGGATGCCGGCCTTGACGTCGAAGATGGAGGTACGTGAGTCGTTGCGGAAGTCGGTGGAAACCAGTGGCTCGTCAGTGTAGCCGAGAACACCCTTGAGCTCGCCCTCGGAAGCCTCTTTCATCGCGGCGCAGATCTCATCGTAGGTGGCCGGAGTGTTGAGCTCGCAGGTCAGGTCAACGAAGGAGACGTCGGATGTAGGAACACGGAGGGACATGCCGGTAAGTTTGCCGTTGAGCTCAGGAAGAACCTTGCCCACAGCCTTGGCGGCACCTGTGGATGAAGGGATGATGTTCTCAAGGATTCCGCGTCCGCCTCTCCAGTCCTTCTTTGAAGGTCCGTCAACGGTCTTCTGGGTAGCGGTGGCTGCGTGAACGGTTGTCATGAGGCCTCTCTTCACACCGAACTTGTCGTTGAGCACCTTGGTGATAGGGGCAAGGCAGTTGGTGGTGCAGGAAGCGTTGGAGATGATGTCCTGTCCGGCGTAGGTCTTGTGGTTCACACCATAGACGAACATTGGAGTGGCGTCCTTAGAAGGAGCGGACATGATGACTTTCTTAGCGCCGGCCTGGATGTGCTTGCGCGCGGTCTCGTCTGTGAGGAAGAAACCGGTGGACTCGACAACTACGTCAGCTCCGACCTCGTTCCATTTGAGGTTTGCAGGATCCATCTCGGCGGTGACACGGATCTTCTTGCCGTTTACAACGAGGTGTCCGTCCTCAACCTTTACGTCGCCCTTGAACGCTCCGTGAACTGAATCATACTTGAGCATGTAAGCAAGATACTCTGGATCGAGAAGGTCGTTGATACCTACAACCTCGATGTCGTTTGAGAAGTTCTCAACCGCTGCACGGAAGACCATACGACCGATACGGCCAAATCCGTTAATACCAAGTTTTACCATTTTAATTAGATATTAAATAAGTTGTTAATACTTTTCTTTACTAAACTAACCGCAGCCTTGCACTGCAAAAGCGATGCAAAATTATTAAAAAAATGCGGAATTTAATATATTTGTAGGCTAAAATATTAATATGATGTCTGATGAACTGAACATACTGCTTACAAACGATGATGGCTATCAGGCCTCCGGCATCCGTGCGCTGGCTGACATGATGCGTCATTTTGGCAGAGTCACCGCGGTCGCTCCGAAATTCCATCAGTCAGGAATGTCGATGGCGGTCTCGATGGGCGGCCGGGCGATCGCTTACAGAGAACTGCCTGAAAAGGACGGAGTGCGGTGGGCTTACCTCGATGCGACTCCCGCAAGCTGCGTGAAGTACGGACTTGACGAGATTTTCCGGTCCGGGAAGCCGGATGTCGTGGTCTGCGGGATCAACCACGGCTCCAACGCGGCCACCGCGGCGAACTATTCCGGAACCCTCGGCGCGGCGGAGGAGGCGGCCCTGAACGGAATCCTTGGCATCGGAGTCTCGCTCGATTCGATGACCCTGGCCCCTGATTTTTCCGTTGTCAATGAATATTTCCCCGGCATATTCAAAAAGCTTTGGATGCACCATCGTCCAGGCACGGGGATATATTATAATGTCAATTTTCCGAATATACCCGCAGCGGCCGTCAAGGGTGTCCGCGTCGGGCATCAGGGACTTGGACATTGGGAAAAGGAGTTCAAGCCGTGGGATGCCGAACTTTTCGCCAAAAGAGGCGTCAGTCCCGAGGATCTTGGCCAGACATCCTTCCCGAAGGCAGAGGAAGGGGAGAGCCTTTACATAATGGCCGGGGATTTCAAGGATGACTCTCCTGAGGATGACATTCTGGCCGACCACCACATCCTCGCCGCCGGCTACATCTCGATTGTCGCCCACAACATCGACAGTTCTGACCGCGGGGAGATCGCGCGTCTGGAAGGTCTTGGACTCAATGAAGAGTTTTAAACCATGCGTTACTACATCATAGCCGGAGAGGCTTCAGGAGACCTGCACGGGTCGAACCTGATGAGAGGACTGTATGCCGAGGATCCGGAGGCGGACATCCGTTTCTGGGGCGGCGGACTGATGGATGCCGTCTATAAGGAACACCAAAGCGGGACCGGTCTTGTCAAGGACTATAAGGACGGCGCTGTCATCGGTTTCACCCAGATTCTTATCCATGCGAGGGCCTTCGCCAAAAGGTTTACGGACTGCACGACGGACATCCTGCGCTGGAAGCCGGACGTTGTGATTCTCATCGACTATCCGGGATTCAATTTCCGGGTGGCCGAGTTCGCCCATAAGGCGGGGTTCAAGGTCTTTTACTACATCGCTCCGAAGGTCTGGGCGTCAAGGGAGAGCAGGGTCAAGAAGCTCAAGGCTTTCGTGGACAAACTCTTCATTGTCTTTCCGTTCGAGATTCCGTATTTTACGAAGAAAGGGGTTGACTTTGTGTATAAAGGCAATCCGCTCATCGACGCCATAGACAATTCGGATGCCTTCAAGGAGACCCGGGAGGAGTTTCTGGCTAAGACCGGGCTGCCGGACAGGCCGATGATCGCCCTTCTGGCAGGTTCCAGAAACGGCGAGATCAGCACGATGATGCCGACATTCATGGCGTTCGCCGACAGGCTGCACGCTTTGCCTGAATATTCAGAATACCGCTTCGTCGTGGCGGCTGCTCCGGCCCGCTCGGAGGCTGACTACGCCAGATACATCGGCGGTCGTGAATATGTCAGCGTGGTCTTCGGCCAGAGCTACGCCGTGATGCGTCACGCCAAGGCCGCCGTGGTCAACTCCGGGACGGCGTCGCTGGAATGCGCCCTGATCGGTACTCCGCAGGTGGTGGCCTACAAGGGCTCGTCCGTTAATTTTATGATAGCCAAGTCGATAATCAAGATTCAATACATAAGTCTCGGCAATCTGATCCTTGACCGGATTTGTTTCCGTGAACTCCTCCAGTACTATTTCACGCCGGACAACGTGCTGAACGAAGTCCGACGGATGATAGAGGACGAGGAGTACCGCTCGGCAATGCTTTCCGGCTATCAGGAGATCCGCGACGCTCTCGGAGGTGAGGGGGCTTCCGCCGCCGTGGCCAGGGCGATGATAGAGGAACTGAGGAGATAGGTTGTTTTTCGGTGCATGGGGCACTTCGACAAGCTCAGTGACCGAAAGCAGCGACCGAAGTTTTGTGACCGAAAGTGATACGAATTACAGAACCGGTGGTTGCTGAGCTTGTTGAAGCACCGAAATGACCAAAAGCGATACTGATTACTGAACCGGTGGTTGCTGAGCTTGTCGAAGCATCGAAGTGATAAAAAGAACAGAATGATAACATATTTGAATATGAAAAGAATAGCATTGATTGCATTGATGGTAGCGGCAGGTGCCGTGGCGGCATATTCACAGACGGCGGAGAGTCTTCCGAAGGAGATTTATGTCGAGGGCGGAAAAAACCACGTTCAGGGAATCGCCTTCGACAAGGCGGCCGGGCGGATGTACTTCTCGTTCACGACGAGTTTTCTTAAGACGGACTTGGAAGGTAAGGTTCTCGGCTCCATCGACAGGATTCAGGGACACCTCGGAGCGATGACGTTCAACCCTTCTGACAGAAAGGTTTACGCCTCTTTGGAATGTAAGGATGATGCCATCGGCGCGGGACTCTCCTCTTTCGCCAAAGGCCGGTCGATGTTCTACATAGCGATCATAGACGTTGACAAGGTCACGGAGGTCGGAATGGACTCCGAGGACAACGACGCTTTCCGCATCGTCTGCGTCAAGGACGCCACCCGGGATTACCACATGACAGGATTCGCCGACAAGGACTACGAGCACTTTTACGGCTGCTCCGGCATCGACGGGGTGACAATCGCCCCGAAGCTTGGCAAAAAAGGCGGAAAGAATTATCTCTATGTGGCTTACGGAGTCTATGGCGACTTGTCGCGCAACGACAACAACCATCAGGTGCTGCTCCGCTACGACATCGGGAAACTGAATGGATATGCGGGTAAGGTGAAGTTCGGGGATTTCTACTCCGAAGGCCCTGACAAGCCTTTGGACAAGTATTTCGCCTACACCGGCAACACGGAGTGGGGAGTGCAGAATCTGGCCTACGACGCACAGACAGGGAAGATGTTCATGGCTGTGTACAAAGGACGCAAGAGCATATTCCCGAATTATGACATTTTCATTTTTGACCTGGCCGCGAGGCCGCTCAAAAGGCAGCTCCCCGGGGTTCTGTACGACAGGACAAAGCATCCGGCGGTAGGGTCTCCGGAGAAGCCGGTCCCGGGATTTTACTTCAAGTACGGAGCTACCGGAATATGTCCGGTCGGCGACGGCCTTTTCTACTTCGCCGAGCCCGGGAGGAACTCCGAGACGGGAATGCAGTTCTCCAGAACGCGGCTTTACCGCTGGACAGGCGATTCCGCCAAGCCTTTCGAGAGGCTTTAGTTTTTTACGGTAACTTTAATGCTTGATGCTTAATGCTTGATGCTTGATGCTT
>CAVERO010000166.1:0-6128 GCA_963617915.1 Candidatus Methanomethylophilaceae archaeon
TCTCCGAGACGATAGACCTTGCCGGAGCGGCGGCCGCGGATGAGGTAGTTCTGCTCGTCGAACTCGAAGAAGTCGGACTTCACGTCGCGCAGGGCCACCATGCCCTCGATCATCGTCGGCTTGATCTCCACGTACATCCCCCATTCGGTCAGGCCTGAGATTGTCCCTTCATATTCATTGCCCACCTTGTCCTGCATGAACTCGATGAGCTTGTACTTGATGCTGTCGCGTTCAGCGTTGGCCGCGATCTGCTCGCGCTCGGAGGCGTGCTGGCACTGGGCTTCGTAATAGTCCTTGTTCTGGCTCTCCGCATTGTCGAGGTACAGGGCCAGCAGCCGGTGCACCATCGTGTCAGGGTAGCGCCTGATCGGGGAAGTGAAGTGAGTGTAGAACTTGAACGCGAGTCCGTAGTGTCCGATGTTCTCGGTCGTGTAAACCGCCTTGGCCATGGAGCGCAGTGCTATCATCTGGAAAGCGTCGCATTCCGGTGTGCCTTTCGCCTCGGAAAGCAGCGTGTTGAGCGACTTGGCGATCTCGCGTCCGTTGCCGGTCGGCCCCATCTTGAATCCGAAGTTCCCTACGAACTGCCCGAGGCTTGCGATTTTCTCCGTGTTAGGCTCGCCGTGCACACGATAGACAAACGTCTTGGCCTTCTTGTCCGCCTTCCCGTCCATCCTGCCGGAAGTGGCGATGAACTCGGCCACGGAACGGTTCGCCAGAAGCATGAACTCCTCAATCAGCCAGTTGGCCTCCTTGGAAATCTTCTCGTAAACCCTTACCGGTTTGCCGGTCGCATCGACCTCGACCTTCATCTCCGGGCGGTCGAAGCTGATGGCTCCGGCGGCGAAACGCCTTCTGCGCATGATTGCGGACAGCTTGTAGAGGGTGACAATCGCTTCCCTGATGTCCTGGCCTATCGCCGGGTCGGCGGGTTCCTTGCCGCCGCTCTCGATGATCTGCTGCGCCCCGTCGTAGTCGAAGCGGTAGTCCGAGCAGATCGCCGTGCGGCCGAACCAGCGGCTCTCTATCTTTCCGCGCGGGGTCATCTCCACGACCACCGAGAAGGTCAGCTTCTCCTCGTGAGGGCGGAGAGAACAGAGCTTGTTGCACAGCTTCTCCGGAAGCATAGGAACGGTTCTGTCAACCAGATAGACTGACGTTCCGCGCTCCTGGGCCTCCTTGTCCACAATCGTTCCCGGGAGCACATAGTGCGACACATCGGCGATGTGGACTCCGATCTCGTAGTTGCCGTTGTCCAGTTTCCTGAACGACAGGGCGTCGTCAAAGTCCTTGGCGTCCGCAGGGTCGATGGTGAATGTCAGCGTGTTGCGGAAATCTCTGCGCTCCTTGATGTCCTGTTCCGTGATCTTGTCCGAAATCTGGTCGGCGGCGTTCTCCACCTCCGGCTCGAACCTGTAAGGCAGGGCATATTCGGCGAGGATGGCGTGCATCTCCGTGTCGTTCTCGCCCGGCATTCCGAGCACATCCACGATGTGACCCTTCGGGGTCGGCTCGCCCTTGTCCCAGCCGTCAACCAGAGCCGCCACCTTCATGCCTCTCTTGGTGCCTTCCGGCAGCGTCTCGAAATCTATGCTGATGTCGTACGGCATGTTCCTGGACTGCATCAGCACCCAGGCCTGCCTTCCGACGATGTGCAGCACGCCGACGAACGGCTTGTGGCTGCGCTCCACTATCTCGACGATCTCGCCTTCGCGGCGTCTGCCGGCGTCCTTCCGGCCGCGTCCTCCTTTCCCTGCCTCGGGGGAGGTCTCGTTCTTCTCGCTTGTCACAGCGCATTTGACGATGTCTCCGTTCAGCGCGCCGCGTGTCTTGGAAGCCTTGACGAACACATCGTTCTCAGGCTCACCCTCGATGATCACGAACACATAGCCGTCCCTTGTCATCTGTACTTTCCCGGTAACTTCCTCCAGCACCCTTTTCGTCTTCTGTCTGGAGCCGAATCTTCTGTCGCGGCTCTTCCTGCCGCCGTTCCCGCCACCCTGGCGATTTGTTCTTTTCTGCATCATAAACTTGTTAATCGTGCAAAGGTACTAAATTCCCATCAAAGGATAACCCGGAAAAGGCGGAGAATGATTATATTTGCAACGATGGAGTTTGTTTTTTTGAATATTCAAGTTTCGCTCTGTCGCTGCCGTAGGCTCGATGAAGCGGCGCGTGGGAGCTGAATATTCAAGCGAAGCGACAATAATTAAAACCCAAGAATATGTCTGACATAAGAAACGACGACAGAATCGTCATGACCCTCGACGCCGGCGGCACCAACATGGTCTTCGGAGCGATGAAGGGCGGCGAATTCTGCTGCGAACCGATCACTCTTCCGTCCAACGCCGACAACCTTGACCGCTGCCTCGGCACTATGGTCGCGGGCTTCACCAGAATCAAGGAGGAACTCGGAGAGGAGAAACCGGCCGCGATCAGCTTCTGCTTCCCGGGTCCGGCCGACTACCCTGACGGAATCATCGGAGGCTATCTTCCAAACTTCCCGTCATTCAGGGACGGAGTGGCTCTCGGGCCGTTCCTTGAGGACACTTTCGGGATTCCTGTCTATATCAACAACGACGGCGACCTCTACGCCTATGGCGAGGCCCTCGGCGGAGCCCTCCCGGAGGTCAACGAAAGACTCGCTAAGGCCGGCAGCGCCAAGCGTTACCGCAACCTCATCGGCTACACTTTCGGCACCGGTCTGGGAATAGGCACGGTGATTAACGGTGAGCTGAACCGTGGCGACAACTCCTGCGTGGAGACCTTCTGCCTCAAGCATCCCGACATGCCGGACATCATCGTGGAGGACGGAGCCTCGATCCGCGCCGTGAAAAGGGTTTACGGCGAGCTGACCGGCAATCCTGACCACGGCCTTGAGCCGAAGGACATAGCCGAGGTCTGCGAGGGCCGCAGACCGGGCGACAGGGAGGCCGCTGTCAAGGCTTTCGACAAGATGGGCGAGGTCGCCGGCGACGCGATGGCCACCGCCGTCACCCTGATCGACGGCCTCATCGTCATCGGCGGAGGCGTGATGAATAACTACAAGTACCTGATGCCCGGAATCTTGCGCACAATGCGCGGAAAGATGCACCAGCTCACCGGCGAGGAACTCCCGCGCGTCCAGATGAAGGTCTATAATCTCGACGACCCTGCCGAGTTCGAGCAGTTCGCCCGCGGCGAGGCGCGTTCCCTTAAGGTTTACGGAAGCGACCGTGAGGTGATCTACGATCCGCAGAAGCGCGTCGGCGTGATGCGTTCGAAGATTGGCGCCAGCAAGGCCATTTCCCTCGGGGCCTATGCGTTCGCACTCACCGAGTTGGACAAGAGATAATGAATAAGGAACTTAACGAATATGTACCCTCTGAAGTTTGAGCCCTACCTGCGCGAGATGGTGTGGGGCGGAGAAAAGATTGCCCCGTTCAAGGGCGTGAAGACAAAACTGCACAAAATCGGCGAAAGTTGGGAAATCTCGGCTGTCCCCGGCCACGTCTCCACTATAGCTAACGGCCCTCTTAAGGGCAGAAGCCTCACCGATGTGATGAATGACCATGGTCCCGAGCTCGTCGGCAAGAAGGTCTTCGCTTCGACCGGCGCGGAGTTCCCGCTCCTTATAAAGTTCATCGACGCCAAGAGCGACCTGTCGATCCAGGTCCACCCGAACGACGAGCTTGCCGCCAGGACACATCCCGGGATGAAGGGCAAGACCGAGATGTGGTACGTTGTGGGAGCCGACGAAGGGGCGCACCTGCTGAGCGGCCTCACGGAGTGGATCACTCCCGATGAATATGAGGAGAGGGTCAACGAGCACACCATCACCGACGTGCTGGCGAGTTACCGGATCGCTCCCGGGGATGTGTTCTTCCTTCCGGCGGGGCGCATCCACGCCATCGGGGCCGGAGCGTTCGTCGCCGAGATCCAACAGACTTCCGACCTGACCTACAGAATCTACGACTACGGCCGTCTTGGCCTTGACGGCAAGCCGCGCGAACTCCACATCGAGCAGGCCAAGGAGGCCATCGACTACGACGTTTACCCGGACTACAGGACTGAATATTCCCGTGTCAAGGATGCGGAGACCCCTCTGGTGAGCTGCAAGTACTTCACCACCTCGCTTTTCGACCTCGACAAGCCTTGCGCCAAGGATCTCTCAGGGCTTGATTCCTTCGTGGTTGTGATGTGCGTTGGCGGAAGCGGCAGCCTCGTTGACCGTGAGAATGACGGGGAGGAACACACCGTGACCCTCCGTCAGGGCGAGACCGTCCTCATCCCCGCCACCTCCGCCGCCATCGAGTTCCGCCCCGACCCCGCGATGACCTGCCTCGCCAGCCGCATCGAGTAAGTCCTGGGTGTCGTACTTCTCGCCTCTGACGCTCGAATGTGGCTTGATGACCTGCCTCGCCAGCCGCATCGAGTAAGGCTCTCTGCTTCACCCCTCGGTTTTTACGCGTCGCAGAACTTCTTGAAAATGAAGGAGGCGATTTTGGGTTAGGAGACGGAGGCGTACCTGCGCATCTACGGCTTCGACTACAGAACGCCTCACTGCTGCAAAGCGGATTTCGACTGTGTGCAGATTGGTTGACACGTAGCCTGCTATATCTGCGGCATACGTATCACAGCGCATCCAGATAGACTGGCACTTCAGGCACACAGCACCCACGTTTGTCCGGCCAGACACCGTTTCCGCCGGACAAACGTTTGCCATAGGCCCTTCACGCCACCCGTCTCCGGTGAATAGGTTTAACACAGGCAGATCTGCTTCTTGATCTGTTTCTCTTTCCGCTCGACAAGTTCCCTCCAGAGGCGCGAGTCCTTGAAGTCGCCGGCCGGGATCCTGTCGGAATATTTCCGGACGAACTCTTCGGTGGCGATTTGTTCGCAGAGGGTGTAGTTGTTGATGAGCGCCTTCCAGTTGATGTAGTCGGCGAACCGGTCGATGAGCTCGGGGGTGAGGCCGTTGTTGTCCGAAAGCTCCTCCCAGTTCCAGTTGTCCTTGAACTTCTCCAGCAGCTCGGCCGAGACATTCTCCTCCTGAATGTTCCGTGAAAGCTCCGTCCAGTCCAGCTTCCTGTTGAACTTTTCGAGCATCTGGCTGCTCCAGAAGATGTTGGTGTTGCCCGACACCTCTTTCCAGTCGAGCTTGTCGGCGTACTTCTCCAGCTGGGCCTCGCTGAACGGGAAGTTCCCCGAAATGTTGCTCCACGCCTCTGTGTCCATCATCCGGGCGACCACGCCCTCGCATAAATTGATCTTTTCCATACTCGTTTTGTTTTGTTGATGCAAAGTAACATCTTTCCGATGCCAAAAGGTAGCAGTGGAACGCAAATCGCTTTCAATGAATATCCTAACGTATTCCCTTAGGTCAGTTTGCGCTAAAGGGGACCCTTCAGATGATTGTAAACCAATAAATTGCCACCCACCTGCTGATACTGAGCGGGTGTCGGGCAAACGATTGTCAATGAATATATTAGCACATTCCCTTTGGCCGATTCATCCTAAAGGCAAAAGGCTTGAGGATTGATATTCATAGAGTTGTATTTCACAATCCCTCCAGCAAGTCCGGCTGTGGAGCCTAACGACAGGCCTGTCCTCCACGGCCTTGGTGTCGGCCAGAGGTCGCTACAGGATTTTCATCGTGATGGCCGCGCAGGCCTCCGCGTCAGCCAAAGCATGATGGTGGTTCGTGAGGTCGTACCCGCATGCCGCGGCGACGGTATGGAGCTGGTGGTTGGGGAGGGTGCAGCCGAAATGCTGCCGTGAGGCCGCCAGGGTGTCATGGAACTCATAGTCTGGATAATCCATCTGATAGACCTTGAAGACGCTCTTGAGACAACCCTCGTCAAAACTGCTGTTGTGCGCCACAAGGGGCAACCCCTCGATGAGTGGCTCGATTTTTTCCCAGACGAAGGGGAACACCGGCGCGTCGTCAGTGTCCTCCGGCCCAAGTCCGTGAACCCGTCGGCAGAACCATTGGTAGTATTCAGGCTCAGGGTGGATAAGGCTGTAGAAACTGTCCACAACCTTCCCGCCACGGACGACCACGACACCAACGGAGCAGACGCTGCTCGGACACTCGTTGGCCGTCTCGAAATCAATAGCTGCGAAATCTGTCATCAATATTCAATTTC
>CAVERO010000167.1:0-6013 GCA_963617915.1 Candidatus Methanomethylophilaceae archaeon
CAAAGGCGTTCCGAAAGAAAAAACATGTAATTTTGCAACGTCTTGTTTTCAGATTATGTTTAACGAACCTCGCATAGTCTGAAGGTGAGGTGTAAAAAAGTTAATAATAGAGGTTCCCATTACTACATGGATAAACTGAAGATGCATACGGCGGATATTACAGAGGAAAATATCCGGAAGATAGGGAAACTGTTCCCGAATTGCCTGACGGAAAGGAAGGGTGAAGGCGGAAAGACCGGGACGGCCGTTGATTTCGACAGGCTGCGGCAGGAACTCTCGAAAGAGATAGTCGAGGGCCCGCAGGAGCGCTACCAGTTCACCTGGCCGGGAAAGCGCGAGGCTATGCGTCTGGCGAACACCCCGAGTAATCTCACCCTGCGCCCGGACCGGGAGAGCAGCGTGGACTTCGACACCACGGAGAACCTCTACATCGAGGGCGACAACCTCGAAGTGCTGAAGCTCCTGCGCGAGGACTACCTCGGCAAGGTGAAGATGATTTACATCGACCCGCCGTACAACACCGGCAACGACTTTGTCTATGAAGACGACTTCTCCCAGAGTGCGGGCGAATTTCGCGACCGCAGCGGGATGTTCGATGCGGACGGCAATATGGTCCTCGACCGCTACAGTGTCAATTCCGAGAGCAACGGCCGCTTCCACACCGACTGGCTGAATATGATGTATCCGCGCCTCAAGGTCGCCCGCGACCTGCTGACTGAGGATGGGGTGATTTTCATAAGTATAGATGATAATGAGGTGGAGAACTTGAAGAAGGTGTGTGGGGAAATATTCGGAGAGAGAAACTTCGTATCTATTATAAATTGGAGAAGAAGCGGAGGAAGGCAAGATAGCAAATATTATGCTGTCGTTCATGAGTATATCCTCTGCTACGCAAAGGACATATCAAGTTTTGAAGCTGGGGAAGAAATTAAAACGGGGGAAGTGTATCCGAAGTATGATGAAGTAAGAAAACGCTATTATAAAACTCAGCTTTTGCGAAAATGGGGATCGAATAGTCTCCGTGAAAATCGGCCTAATCTGTACTATCCAATTCAAGGTCCAGAAGGTGTTGAAGTATATCCTATTATATACCAAGAAGCTGCGGAAAGCGACCTTGGATTTGTCAAAATCCAAGGTTGCTGGCGCTGGGGCGCCAGCAACCTTGCTAACGCACAAAAGGAAGGGCGCATTGAATTTCAAAAGAATAAGTGGAATGAATGGGTCGCTTATGAAAAGATATTTGCTCCTTTGGAGGGTGAAGAGAACACAAAGAAATATACCACATGGATAGATGATGTTAGTAATGGAACTGACACGATAAAGAATCTCTTTGCAAAGACGATATTTGATTATTCAAAATCAGCCGAACTTGTGGTTAGATTTCTTAAGATGGCTAATCTGAGAAAAGAGGATATCTGTTTGGACTTCTTCTCCGGCTCCGCGACGACGGCTCACGCGGTGATGCAGCTTAACGCCGAGGACGGGGGCAGGCGCAAGTTTATTATGGTGCAGCTTCCGGAACTTACGGACGAAAAGAGCGAAGCCTACAAGGCCGGCTACAAAACCATCTGCGAAATCGGCAAGGAGCGCATACGCCGCGCGGGCAAGAAAATTAAGGAAGAGCTGGATGCGAAAACCCCGAAAGACGAAGGGCTGTTCGCGGGGCAGCAGGAAGACACTCCGTCGCAGACTCTCGACACCGGCTTCCGCGTGCTCAAGCTCGACAGTAGCAATATGCAGGACGTCTATTACCGTCCCGAGGACTCTTCCGAAGCGACGCTTTTCGAGGACAATGTCAAGTCGGACCGCAGCGCGGAGGACCTTCTCTTCCAGGTGATGCTCGAATGTAACCTTCCTCTTTCCGCCAGGATAGAGAAGAAGACCATAGCCGGCAAGCAGGTTTTCAACGTGAACGACGGCTATCTCATCGCATGTTTCGATACTGACGTAAACGAGGAGGTCATCACCGAGGTCGCACGGCAGAAGCCGTACTACTTCGTGATGCGCGACAAGTCCCTGAGTTCCGACAACGTGGCTGACAACTTCGAGCAGATCTTCGCCGCCCTCAGCCGCGACACCATCCGTAAAATCCTGTAAATTTGTCGGAACTGAAACATTTCAAAAACAGCTTCTAAAGCTATGGAAGAAGGTAAATTTATGATTTTCAAGACAGAGGACAACTCTGTCAACGTGGATGTCGTCTTTAGTGATGAAACCGTGTGGCTTACCATCGATAGTATGGCTACCATGTTCGGAAAGTCGAGATCCACAATCAACGAACATATCCTGAATATTTTCAATGAGGGAGAACTTGTCGAAGAGGGCAGCGTCAGAAAAATCGGAAATTCCGATTTTTCTACCAAACCAACCAACTATTACAATCTGGATGTAATCATTTCAGTAGGATACCGCGTAAAATCAAAGGTCGGAACTCAATTCAGACAGTGGGCGACCAAACGTATCAACGAGTATATCCGTAAGGGATTCACGATGGACGATGAACGCCTGAAAAATTTAGGGGGCGGAGGCTATTGGAAGGAACTTCTGGAGCGAATAAGGGATATCCGTGCATCAGAAAAGGTGTTTTACCGGCAAATTCTAGATATTTATGCCACCAGCATAGACTATGACCCAAAGTCTGATATTTCGATATTGTTTTTCAAATCCGTGCAAAATAAAATTCATTTTGCCGTCCATGGGCAGACTGCTGCCGAAGTCATATATTCCAGAGCGGATGCCGAGAAGGATTTCATGGGGCTGACCACTTTTTCAGGTAATCGCCCCCACCTCAAGGATGCGTTGATTGCCAAGAACTACCTGTCAGAGAAGGAACTCAGGTCTTTGGGGCAGCTTGTATCCGGATATTTGGATTTTGCAGAGCGTCAGGCAGAGCGTGAAATGCCAATGACAATGAAGGATTGGGCTGAACATCTCGACAAAATTCTCACCATGAGCGGAGAGAAACTGCTGGTCGGAGCAGGCTCAGTGAGCCATAAACAAGCGGAAGACAAAGCGACAGAGGAGTATCGCAAGTTTCAGGGGAAAACACTCAGCGAAGTGGAAACCGCTTTTCTTGATTCAATTGACACACTGAAGAAAATAGATTCCTGTAAACAATGAAATTCAAGTTCAAGATACAGCAGTACCAGACGGAAGCCGTGGAAAGCACCGTCAGCATCTTCACCGGACAGCCATCCCGGGACAATTTTCTGTACCGCAGGGACATCGGGAAGCGGGCGGGAACGGACATCGTATTTGAAGATGAGTATGCCGGCTACCGTAACGCCGACATAGAACTCACCGACCAGGACCTTTTCAGAAACATCAAGGACATACAGAGCCGCTTCGACATTCCGGAATCCAAAGCCCTCTCCCACGACCTCGGCCGTGTGGGGCTGGACATCGAGATGGAGACCGGCACCGGCAAGACATACGTCTATATCAAGACGATGTTCGAGCTCAACAAACGTTACGGCTGGAGCAAATTCATCGTGGTCGTTCCGAGCATCGCCATACGCGAAGGCGTTTTCAAGAGTTTCAAGACTCTCGAAGACCACTTTATGGAGTACTACGGTAAGAAGGCGCGCTACTTCATCTACAACAGCTCCAACCTTCAGCAGCTCGACTCCTTCTCCTCCGACGCCGGCATCAACGTGATGATAATCAACACCCAGGCATTTGCATCGTCCCTGAAGGAAGGCGCGAAGAACGCTGCCGCCCGCATCATCTATACCGAGCGCGACGATTTCGGCAGCCGCAGGCCTATAGACGTATTGGCAGCCAACCGCCCCATCATCATAATGGACGAGCCGCAGAAGATGGAAGGCGAAGCCACTCAGACGGCGCTCAAACGCTTCAAGCCACTCTTTGTTCTGTACTACTCCGCCACCCACAGGACTTCCCATAACTGCATCTACGCCCTCGACGCTCTGGATGCCTACAGGCAGAAGCTGGTGAAGAAGATACAGGTGAAGGGCTTCGAGGTGAAGAACATAAAGGGGACTTCCGCCTATATGTATCTGGACAATATCCTTCTTTCCAAGAATGCCCCGCCCCGGGCCAGGATTGAACTGCAGGTGCAGGGAGCATCGGGAATACGGCGCGAATCTCACGTATTTGACATACACGATAATCTTAAAGCCGTCTCCGGACTTGAGGTCTATGAGAGTTTCACCATTTCAGAGATAGACCCGCTGCGTGCCTGCGTGACATTTCTCAACGGGGTCGTCCTTCATAAGGGGGAAGTTTACGGGGACACTTCAGAGGAGGCTATGCAGAGGGTTCAGATACGCGAAACCATCGCCTCGCATTTCGAGAAGGAGAGCGAACTTTTCAAAAAGGGTGTCAAGACCCTGTCCCTGTTCTTCATCGACGAGGTCGCCCATTATAAGAGCTACGGAGCTGGCGGTGAAGAAATCCATGGACCGTTCTGGAAGATTTTCGAGGAGGAGTACACTTCCCTGCTTAATGAGAACCTTTCCCTCTTTGACGATGACTACCGCCAGTATCTGATGCGGTTTACCGCAGCCGAGGTGCACAGGGGATATTTCTCCATAGACAAGAAAGGTCACGCATCGAACGGCGACAAACTGGACCGCAAGTCCGGCCTCTGCGAAGACATCTCGGCCTATGAACTTATACTCAAGAACAAGGAGAGGCTTCTGAGCTTCGACGAGCCGACGAGATTCATCTTCTCGCACTCCGCGCTGCGCGAAGGCTGGGACAATCCCAACGTGTTCCAGATCTGCACTCTTCGCCATGCCAATTCCGCCATAGCCAAAAGGCAGGAAGTAGGCCGTGGACTGCGCATCTGCGTTGACAGCAGCGGTAACAGGATGGACCTTGAGGAACTCGGCGAAGAAGTCCAGAACATAAACAAACTCACCGTCATAGCCAATGAAAGCTATAAGGATTTCGTGGACGGACTCCAGACCGAGACCCGTGAAGCGCTCCGGGCAAGACCTGTTAAGGCTGACATCGCTTACTTCCAGGGCAAAGTGGTCCTCAGGGACGGCCGGCCTTATACCATAAATGAACAGGATGCGATGATGATAACAGGCTATCTCATCGGATTCGGCTATATTGACAATGCCGGGAAGGTCACGCAGCTTTACAGGGATGACCTTAAGAGTGGAACTCTCCAGCCTGTATTCCCCGGAATCAAGCCTATCGAGACGGAAATCCACAAAATGGTGCAGGCCATATTCGACGAAAGCGTCGCTCTGGACGGTATAGTGGAGGACGGGCATGCAACCCTCATCTCCGGCAACCATCTCAATGAAAACTTCCACAAGAAGGAGTTCCAGGAACTCTGGAAGAACATCAACTGCAAATATGCCTACACCGTGCACTATGACAGCAGGGAGCTTATCGAAAAGGCCGTCAATTCCATAAATGCCAATCTGTCCGTAACGGAACTCAAGTATATAATGACCAGCGGCGAGCAGGAACAGGTTGACGAGTTCGGGAATATCTCCACTAAGACAAAGACTCTGAGCGCTGTCAGCACCTCGACTGTGACATACGACCTCGTGGGAGAGATAGCACGGCGCACCACTCTGACACGAAAGACTGCCTGTGCCATCCTGAAAGGAATAAGGCCCACGAAGCTTTCGATGTTCAACAACAACCCTGAAGAATTCATCAAGAACGTCAGCAAACTCATCCGGGATGAGAAGGCCACGATGATAGTCGAGCACATCCGGTATAACAAGCTGGACGAGACCTACGACAGCGACATCTTCACTCGCGAAAAGAGCTCGCAGCCGCTCAGCAAGGCTTATCTCTCGTCCAAGAGCATACAGGACTATATCTTCACTGACGGATATGCCGAGGAGAGCACTGAAAAGAAGTTTGCCAAGGCTCTGGACGCTGCTTCGGAAGTCTGCGTATATGCCAAGCTGCCGCGAACGTTCCAGATACCGACTCCTGTGGGCAATTACTCTCCGGACTGGGCTATCGCCTTCAGGGAGGGCGCGGTGAAGCACATCTACTTCATCGCCGAGACCAAGGG
>CAVERO010000168.1:0-6000 GCA_963617915.1 Candidatus Methanomethylophilaceae archaeon
ATATAAAAAAAGCCGTGGCTGCATTTGATGCGATCGTATCCGTGATTGACGGTCAGGTGGATAACGAGGGTATGGATGAAACCGATGAAGACGAGAGTTTGACGGACGGAATCACAAGACACATCGGAGTCATCCTCGAACAGATTTGCGGACAGATGGGTGGCGAATGGCGGGGAGAGATGGATCACCAGGATCCGGTCGGACTTGTACTGCACAAAGGGGACAGAAACGCCCTGTCATTCTACCTGCGCTGCGACCAGGAGTATTTTTTCCAACTACATATCGGTGTTCCAGAAAGGGATTACATAAATGTCTATGACCCGTTCAAATGGAAATTCGGCGGAAGGAGAAACAAGTGGTGCTGGTGGCAATATCTTGCGGTTGACTACCGCAACAGGAACGAGTTTCTCCTCTTATTGTCCAAGGGCGATGGAAAACTTATGCAATATCTGGTGGAAAAGATAGTCGCAAGGCTTAAATATGTGGATGAGTTTTGCGCGTTGTATTCCACGGTCGAAATCCCGCTGGCAGGAAAGGACGGCAGGTATGCCGGATGGAGATTGACCCCAGCATTCTGGTTTCGATGCATCGCATTCGACAAAGAAGATGATTCCGACAAGACCTGTTTTGATGTCAGATTGGAAGAAAACGGCTCATACTCGATTCTTCTCTTCAACAGAACAGGAAACGAGGAAGCCTTGAAGTCGTTGGTTGGACGGCTTGGAGGAGATTACGAGAACGGCCTCATACAAACAGGTAAGACGAACAAGTTTGTATACAGGGAGGGTATCGCAAAGGAGTCGGTCGTAAAAGAGGTGATGGATTTCATCGATAGAATAGGATAAACGGACACGACTTACCGGCCAAAGCCTCTCTGTCATTCCTTTATTCCCGACCGGCTGCGGATTATTGCACTTGCGGCATAGTATTCTTACGGCTATAATTCGCTTTCCGCCTCATCTGTGAAAGAGAAGTACCTGCCGTCCCCGATGATGATGTGGTCGTTGAGCGTGAGGCCAAGCTGGTTCAGGATGTCGCGGAGATTGCGCGTCTGCTCCAGGTCGGATTTGCTTGGCCGGGTATTCCCACTCGGATGGTTGTGGAAGAGTATGACCCCGGTGGCCCCGGCAATTATGGCCGACTTGACTATCTTCGGGATGTCTATGAGGCAGGCCGCCGCGCCCCCGCTTGTAATCCTCACCTTCCTGACAGGGTGGCACGCCCTGTCCATCAGCAGCACCCAGCACTCCTCGTGGTCGAGGCACTTGAGCTGCGGCGACATCAGCCTTGCCGCGTCGCGCGCGTTGTCAATGCTCGCAGCCACGCCGGATCTGTACTCGCAGAACTCCTCGCACAGCTCGCGTAGCGCGCTAATCTTGTCCGCTGTGTTCTGCGTGAGCAGCTCCTCCCTCGTCATCCTGAACAGTTCGCCTACTGTGATGTCCCCGGAGACCCATATCCCCAGAGCATTGAGACTTTTCCTTTTCATCTTGATTTTCTTTAAGAATGTCGGGGACTTCCGGCACCTCCGGATTCGCCCGGCGGAGAAAGAGGCCGTTCCATAGGGAAAGAACGGCCGGGAAAGTGCACGGGGTTTCACGGCCGCACCCGCCAGGGCTGACCGCAGGGAAGGTCTTTCAGAGAAGGGAACGGCTTAACTTTGCCGGCGCAAAGACGAGAGGGGCCGGCGGTCAGATCTCTATCACATTGAACGGCCGCAGGTTCATCTCGTAGCTTCCGTTAAGGACTGCCCCGTTGGAGAAAACGATGTCGCCGGATCTGGCAGTTCCGGCCGCGTCGTGGATGTGTCCGAAGAGATGCGCCTTGGGGCGTATCCTCATCACCCTGGCGCGGAGTTCCGGACTTCCGTAGTGGAAACCCTCAGAGAGGTCGAGAACATTCAGCGGCGGCTGGTGGGTTATCAGCATGTCGGTGTCGTCCGGAATCGCCGCATAGTTTGCGGCAAGAGTGCCGGAGGCGGCGGTCTCCACCGACAGCGGTATGCCGTGGAATTTAACCCCCTCTATCACTACGGAGTCGTTGCAGAGGTAGTGGCAGTTGGCGTCGAGTCCGTCCGGCTCGCCTGAGTGCAGGCAGAAGTCGTGGTTGCCGGCTAAGAACACCTTGTGGGCGTACGGCAGGTCGCAGAACCACTCCATAAAATCTACCGCCTCGTCCGCGCCGCCGGTCATGGTGATGTCTCCGGAGTGGACGATGACATCCGCCTCGGGCAGATCCCGCAGACGGCGGTGACAGCCGTGCGTGTCCGATATGTGCAGGATTCTCATAATATCTTCATTGCTATCGCGGCGCAGGCCTCGGCATCGGCAAGGGCGTGGTGGTGGCGGGTGAGGTTGTAGCCGCAGGCGGCGGCGACGGTCTGGAGCTGGTGGTTTGGCAGGTTGTGGCCGAATGTCCGCCGGGAAGCGGCGCAGGTGTCGAAGAACTCGTATTCCGGATAATTCATACGGTACACCCTGAACACCTCACGCAGGCATCCCTCGTCGAAGGGGCTGTTGTGTGCCACGAGCGGCAAGCCGCCAATGAGAGGTTCGACCTTTGCCCAGACATCCGGGAACACCGGTGCGCCGTCCGTGTCCGCCTCGCTCAGGCCGTGCACCTCCTGGCAGAACCACTTGTAGTATTCAGGCTCGGGGTGGATGAGGCTGTAGAAGCAGTCGCTTATCTCGCCGCCGCGTACAACAACCACTCCCACCGAGCACACGCTGCTGCGGCACTCGTTCGCCGTCTCGAAATCTATCGCTGCAAAATCCGTCATATTCACTCAAGTTTATCAAGTATTCACTTGTGTTTCTAAATGTTGCGTCAAATTGCCTATTCCTATTCCCCATAGTTGGACATCATATCCTCGATTATTCCCTTCATCTCGTCGCGGAGCCACTGCGGGGCGAGCACCTCGACGTTCCCCATCTTGGATAGGAGTTCCTGCTCGAAGTCATAGGTAGGCACGAGGCGGTATCTGAACTCCGCGCCGCTCTCATCTTCGCTCACAAGTCTCTGGCTGTGATGCAGCTTGAGCGACTTGAAATACTCGACCTGAGATTTCCTCACCCTTATCCTCACCTCCTCGGCCGGCGCTCCCTTCGAGACGCAGACCCCGTAGAGATCGCGGAAATAGTCCTCGGCGCTGAAGCCCTTGGGGATGCTGTATCCCCGTTCCTTGCGCTCAAGGGAGAGTATCCTGTCCAGACCGTATATCCAGGGAGCACCTTCGGAGGCGGCAGTCTTCGCCACCATATACCACCTCTGCTTGAACTGCCTTAGGCAGTACGGCTCCGCTTCGAAGCGGGAGGAAGATTTGCGGTTGAACCCCTTATATTCGATTTCTATGGCCTTGCGGTCGCGCATCGCCTCCATAATCGCGGTGAGGTACTTTTCGCTCGACGGCACGTCCTCGAAGAGAAGGCTGTCCCGCATCCCGCTGCTTTCGTTCAGGAGGTTGTTCAAGGACAGCGAGGAGAGCATCCACCGGCGCATCCCGTCGCCCTCGATGTCCTCGCTGTTCGCGAGGTAATAGCCCAGCCCCCTGTCGCACTTTATCTCCAGTCCGAAGATGTCAAGGATGGAGTCGATGTGGTTGTGGAAAGTCCTCTCGGGGATCTCCTTCTCCCCGTATTCGTTTATCGGGCTGCGGTACCACAGGTCGTTGATCTCCCTGCGGGTGATGTGCCCGTGCCGGCTGATGACATCTATGAGCCAGATGTAGCGCTTGAAGTAGTTCTTTGCCATATCTTTCTGAGTTGATAGGTGCAAAGATAGACGAATAAAATACCAAAATGTGGCAGTGTCAAAATTTCTTGAACTTTTTTGAGTTTTTTGAGAGAATCCGGAGTCCTGCCGGATTTTGGTAGCTTGTATATGTTCCTTTGCCGCAAATTAAACACATATGATACAGATGTTGTTGGAAGAGTTCCTGCGGGATTATCGGGACTATAAGAGGATAATGAATCCATATGAGTATTATATAAGCAAGATGGTCGGATGGGTCAGGAGCAATGCGGATTCTCTGGATTGCTCCGGGGAGGATGATATCTTCGATGCTTTCGAACAGATGGCGAAGGAAGCCGCAACAAAGGACCCTGAGTCCATACTTGCGTATCCGGATTATTGGGACGGAGAAATTCCGGGCATACCTGAATTCAGAAAATTCTGCCGATGGAACAGGTCTCCGGCAGAAACGATTCCGTCAGGATTCACGTCACTGGACAGAATCACAGGAGGGTTCCGTCCGGGAGAACTTACCGTCATCGGAGCGCGACCCAGTGTCGGCAAATCAGCTTTTCTTCGTAGCATAATCAGGAGTCTGTCCATTGACGGCAGCAATCCTAATATGGATGTTCCGTTGCCGGTAGCATATTTCACTCCGTCTCAGACATCGTTTCAGCTGTCGCTGTGGCTCATTTGGGAATTTATCGAACGGGGGGCGGGAGATGAAGACATCCGGACTTCGCGATGGAAACTGAAGAAGTGTGATAAAGCGCCGCTGCACATCGACGATACGCCGGACATCTCCGCGCGGGATTTCCGGTCGCGGGCGGAGAGACTCGTAAAGAAGAAAGGAGTCAGGCTTATCGCCGTCGACTATCTCCAGCGGATGCGCGGGCCGAAGGGAAGCCGCAAATCACATAAAGTAGAGATATCGGCGGTGGTCAGATGCCTGAAAGAAACGGCCGCAGAGCTGAATGTCCCGGTCATAGCCCTGTCCGGCCTTGTCTGGAATAATAACGGATATTATTCGAGACCGCGGACCGGAGACCTGGAATATGCTCCGGATGCAATCGAAGAGAATGCCGATGTAGTTTGCCTTATGTGGAGACGGGATGAGTCTGCCGGGAGCGAGACAGTCGTATCGGTTGTCAAAAACAAGAATGGGCAGACAGGTGATATCCGTTTTAATTATAATCCTGTAGAAAGCTTCTCTTTCATCGAGATTGTAGGTCAATAATACGCGGAAATCCGCAAGAATTTTTCATCCTGCCGGATTTTGGTAGTCTCATACACTTTCTTTGCAGAAAATCATAAAACTTATGAAACACACTTTACTAGATGAGTTCACCTCGCTGGTGGAAAAGTACGAGAGGGACCTTGACCCCTGCTATGACGAGGATTCCCTCCGCGCGGTCGATGATATGGCGGAGTGGGTTAAGGATAATATTGATGCCCTTGACTGCGATTGCATCGAGGATGTTTTCGACGAGTATGAGGAGATGCTGTTGTATATGAACGGCGGATATGAAGACGACTTTTACCCGGACGGCAACGACGAGGATGAAGATTGCTATGGAATTAATGAGGGAGACGGAGGCGAGGATGAAGGTGACTTCGAAGTATATGAGGATGAGGGAGACGAGGCTGATAGCATACTGAAGTTCAGACGATTCTGTTCCATCGAGGCGATAACAAAACTTACAAACATGCATAATTATGGAAGAAAAGATTAGCACCAAGCCCGATGGCAGGCTGTCTGACTGCAAGTTGCCGTCCGGCAACCCGCTTAAGAGCCACTCCGGTGAACACGATGAGGTTCCCATCGAGGAGATTGACCGAAAAATCCGGAACATCCGTGCCGTCCTATCTGAACACAAGGTCAAGGTGGCAGACATACAGGCCGTGTCCGGTCCGAGCGTGACCACATACAAAGTCTATCCGGCCCCGGGCGTGAGCTGCGCGAAGATAAAGCGTCTCCAGGACGAGATCGAGCTCTTTCTCGACGCCGGAGGCGTGAGGGTCGTGACTCTGTCCGACGCCGTCGGCATTGAGGTTGCGAATGAGCACCCGTCCGTCGTGCCGCTGAAGTCTTTGCTCGAAGATGCCGCATTCCGGGAGAGCAAGGCCGCGCTACCCGTCGCCGTAGGCCGTGATACGGAAGGCAAGCCGTGCGTTGTTGACCTCGCTAAGGCTCCGCACATTCTGATGGCCGGGGAGACCAAGCAGGGCAAGACCACGGCGGTGCATTCGCTGATACTCTCGCTCTTGTAT
>CAVERO010000169.1:0-5989 GCA_963617915.1 Candidatus Methanomethylophilaceae archaeon
TTCAAGGCGCAGACGTTCTCGACGTGCTGCGTGTGAGGGAACATATCGACCGGCTGGACAGCGGTGATCTCGTACTTTTCGGCGAAAAGGGCAAGGTCGCGGGCCTGTGAGGCAGGATTGCAGCTGACATAGACCATACGGGCAGGGGAGGCCTCAAGGATAACCTTGGCGACATCCGGGTGGATGCCGGCGCGCGGAGGATCTAGAATGATCACATCGGGCTGGCCATGCTCATTGATGAAATCACGGCTCAAGACATCCTTCATGTCGCCTGCGAAAAACTCGCAGTTGGTGATGCCGTTGGCGGCGGCGTTCACCTCCGCATCCTCAATAGCTTCTGGAACATATTCAATGCCAATCACTTTCGCTGCCTTGCGCGAAACAAACTGGGCGATTGTGCCCGTGCCTGTGTAGAGGTCATAGACTGTCTCGCTGCCTGTCAATCCGGCGAAATCCCTCGCTACGGAGTAAAGCTTGTAGGCCTGTCCGGAATTCGTCTGGTAGAATGACTTGGGACCGATGCGGAAAGAAAGCCCCTCCATGGTCTCCCTGATTGTCGGCTCACCTTTGTAAAGAATGCATTCCTGATCACCGATTGAATCGTTCAACTTATTATTGATGATGTAGTAAAGCGAAGTAATCTGAGGGAACGCTTCCGCTATGGCGTCAAGCATTTTCTCCCTATCCTCACGGTTCTCGTAGAAGAAACACATTATCACCATCAGGTCGCCCGTGTCGGTCGTACGGATGAACATATTCCTAACGTAGCCCACATTCTGACGGATGTCAAAGAAGTCCAGACCATTCTCGACCGAATATTTCTTTATGAACAGCCGTATGTCGTTGGACGGATCCCGCTGGAGGTAGCAGTGCTTGATGTCCAGAACTTTGTCAAAGAACTTACCGACATGGAATCCAAGCCCCATACGGTCATTATCAGGGACATTGTCTATATCCTCGTCTTTAAGAAGCCACCTCTTTGAGGAGAACGTGAATTCCAACTTGTTGCGATAGTACCGGATCTTGTCGGACGGAATTGTCGGCCGGATTTCCGGCACATCCAGATGGCCGATGCGCACCAGCTGGTCATAGACCTGCTGACGCTTGGCCTCAAGCTGAAGCGGATAGGGGAGAGGCTGCCACTTGCAGCCGCCGCAAACCCCGAAATGCTCACAGAAAGGCTCAAGTCTGTCCTTGGAAGGTGTGACTATCCTCTCAACAAATCCTTCGTAGTAATTCTTGCTCTTTTTTGTGACCCGGATGTCAACCACGTCACCGGGGACTGCGAACGGCACGAAGACCACAACCCCGTTCCAATGTGTCAGAGCCTTGCCTTCAGCGGCACAGGCCTCGATGGTAATGCTCTCCAACAGGAGATCAACTCTTTTTCTTCCCATAAGTATTCTCTTGAGCAGCCGTCCGCCGGCGTTTAATTGTCAAACTCATGGAAGAGGGACTGGGAGATGTTGATCATAAAGTCACCCATCGCCTCAAGCTCCGCAAGCATGTCAAGATAGTAGTTGATAGCCAAGAACTTGTCCGCATCTTTCTCAATCTGGATGATTCCCTCGTTCCGGAGTGTGTCCCTAGTCTCGTTGATGTTGTCCTCGGCGTTGTAAGCGTTGGCTATGTCCTTCAACTCTCCGTCAACGGCCAGCTTCATGTTCGAGACCATCACCGCGAATGCCTGATTGACCTTTCCTACCAGCAGGTTAAGCTTGCTTGTCGTCTCATCGTCAAAATCCAGTTTGTGGACACGCAGACGGGCCAGCAGTCGGCTGATGTTCTCACAGCTGTCACCCAAACTCTCCAACTCACTGATTACCCGATAGATAACCTTGACTTCGCGGGCATCGCGGTCATTCATGGACTCCGACGTAAGACTGTTCAGGAACGCCGCTATCTCAAACTCAAACCTGTCTGTCACTTCCTCGCACTTGACCAGTTTCTGACGGTACTCCTCAAACTTGTCAGGATCTTTCTCATTCAGAGCCAGTCTGACATACTGGAAGCCATCCTGAGCCGTCACGGCGAAGTTCACCGCCTCCTTGTAAGCCTGTTCGATTGAGATTGAAGGGGTACCGAAAAGTCTGCCGCGGCCTATGAATTTCAGGTGGAAGTCTCCCTTTTCCGGTTCCGGCTCTTCAATCCATTTTGTCAAGAGACTTGCGAACGGCTTACGGAACCAAACCAGAACCAAAGTCGAGATGGCGTTGAACAATGTGTGGACGCAGGCGACGCCAAAGACCGCCGTCATCCGCGGGTCAAGACCGAACAAAGAGACAATCCCAAGATTGAGCTTTATGAATATATTGAAGAATATCAGCACGAACACCGCTCCGGCCACATTGAACATGGTGTGAGCGAGCGCGGCTCTCCGTGCCTGTACACCTGCTCCGCAGGCTGCGATGTTGGCACCGACCGTGGTTCCGATGTTCTCCCCGAGAACCATCGCTGCGGCCATAGGGAAAGGAAGCCAGCCGAGGTAGGCGAGCACCATCGTCAGGACGACCGTCACGCTTGATGATTGCAGGATGAAGGTGATGACTATGCCTATGAACATGAAAATCAGCACGGAAACCACCCCGTGGGAAGCAAGTACCGCTATTGTGTCGGCAACCTGCGGCACGGTGTCGATCGCCGGTATGGAGGACTTGATGTAGATCAGACCGACAAAGACCAATGACAGACCCAGAATCGCCTGGCCGATGTTCCTGACCAGTGATTTCTTCAGAAGTGTCATGACAAAGCCGACGCCCAGAAGCACGAATGCAAGGACCGTCACATCAAGCCAGAAGCCGGTAGCCGCTATGATCCAAGCGGTTATGGTCGTACCGATGTTTGCTCCCATAATCACGCAGATTCCTTGCTTGAGCGACAGGGTGGCGACGCTCACAAGGCTCGCGACAAGAATCGTCGTGGCGCTTGACGACTGGACAAGAGCAGTGATTCCGGCTCCTGAGAGAATCTGTTTGAACGGCGTGCCTGAAGTCATCCATTTCTCAAAACGCCGGAGTCTGTCACCGAAAGATTTCTGGATTCCGGAGCTGAGCATCTCAAGTCCGAAGACAAAGAGCGCCAAAGCTCCAAGAAGCGTCAGTAGTTGCAAAATCATATAGGGTAGTGTTTACAATATATTCAACTTAACATAATCCCAATTGTGTAACAGAGTAGGCAAGTGGCCTATTCAAAAGGAAAACAAATTTACGAAACTTATTCCGCTTTTTGCTAAATTTGCTATAAAAGCAGGATAATTTACTGCGGAAATATGCGTTAACAAAAATGTTTGCATAGAAAACAATAGAGTTTTATTTATTGAATAATATACTGATGGAGAAAGATACTCTAATCAAAGGAAAATCCATGATGCTCCCCCCGCTTCCTGAACGGATGAGACCCGGAAACTTGTCTGAATATGTCGGACAGAGACATCTTGTGGGCGAAGGATGCATTCTGCGGAAGATGATCGAAAGCGGGAACTTGTCCTCGTTTATCCTTTGGGGGCCTCCCGGAGTCGGTAAAACCACTCTGGCGGGGATAATCGCACATACTTTGGAGCGTGACTTCTACACCCTGTCAGCTGTCAGTTCCGGGGTCAAGGATGTCCGCGATGTGATAGACAAGGCTAAAAGCGCATCCGTGTTCTCCAACGGAGCCGCCCCAATCCTGTTCATCGACGAGATTCACCGTTTCAACAAGGCTCAACAGGACGCCCTGCTCGGCGCTGTCGAGAACGGCACGATTGTCCTGATAGGCGCCACGACCGAGAATCCCTCGTTCGAGGTAATCACTCCCCTCCTGTCCAGATGTCAGGTCTTTGTGCTTAAATCACTGGAAGCCGACGATCTCCGGACATTGCTAGAAAGAGCTCTTAAAGAGGATGTCCTGCTGAAGGAAAAGAACATAGAGATAAAAGAAAGTGAAGCTCTGCTGCGCTACAGCGGTGGCGACGGCAGGAAACTTCTGAACGTTCTTGAGATTGTCATCGATTCTTTCGCCGGAAAAGAATCTCACATAGTCATTGACAACGAGACAGTTACCGGTTGCATCCAGGCGAACCTGGCGATTTACGACAAGGACGGCGAGATGCATTATGACATAATCTCCGCGTTCATTAAATCAATCCGAGGCTCCGATCCGAACGCGGCTGTCTATTACCTTGCCAGAATGCTGGCCGGAGGCGAGGATCCGCTGTTCATAGCGAGAAGGCTCTGCATCTCGGCTGCGGAGGATGTCGGGCTTGCAAACCCTAATGCCCTGCTGCTTGCTAACTCCTGCTTCCAGATAGTCCATCAGATCGGAATGCCGGAAGCAAGGATTCCACTTTCCGAGACCGCAATCTATCTTGCAAGCTCTCCTAAAAGTAATGCAGCATATCTTGCGATAAATAAAGCACTTGAAACGGCAGATACGGACAAGGTCAAACCTGTGCCTCTATACCTGCGGAACGCTCCCACGAAGCTGATGGAGGAACTTGGCTACGCGGACGGTTACAAGTATGCCCACGACTATCCCGGACATTTTACAGACCTGGAGTTCATGCCGGCCGGACTGGAAGGCACAGTCTTCTACGAACCTGCTCCCAACCCTCAGGAAGACAGGCTGAAAGCTTATCTTGAGGCTTGCTGGCCGAAGTACTATACAAAAAAGTAACACTATTTACTATTTTTTCACTACCTTTGTGTTCCGTTAAGTGATGATGAAAAAATAAGTTGGTAAGGTTTTGTGAAGGATTTTTGCGGATAAATTTGTTTGAGAAGAAGGAGTGTGCCGGTGGCACATGACTGATGAACAAATAAATTCAGACCAAAAAGACGAACAAAAGCACCAAGTTATTTTTTAGGAATCACTAAAATGTAATAGTTCTCAATATTTATAATAATGCTTACTGAAGTCGTCATACTTCTCATCGGGCTTGCTCTGGTCGTACTCGGGGCTGAATGGCTTGTGGACGGTTCGTCAACAATCGCGCGAAAGGCAGGGATAAGCGAATTTGTCATCGGTCTGACAATCGTCGGGATAGGAACATCAACGCCCGAGTTCGTGGTCAGCCTGACCGGTGCCTTGAAAGGCAATGCCGACATAGCCGTCGGCAACATCGTCGGATCGAACATATTCAATGCCCTTTTCATTCTTGGCGTAACCGCATTGATAAGACCGCTGGTAATGACTAGAACCAATATCAAGGTGGACATGCCGCTTAACATCATAACAACCGTCATCCTGATTCTTTTCGGTATGCGCTTCACGTTGTTCGGCATCGGTAAGGCGGACATCTTGTCAAGAATCGATGGTGTTGTGTTTCTGGTTCTTTTCGCCTGTTACATGTACTGGTCATTCAAATCGGGCAAAGTCGAAGAGGAGCAGAAAACCGGGGAAAGCAAGAATCTATGGATTGCCATACTGATGGTTGTAGGCGGTCTCGCCTCATTGGTCTTCGGAGGCAGACTGTTCGTCAGCAGCGCCACGGAGGTTGCCCGGATGCTTGGAGTCAGCGACAAATTCATCGCGGTCACGATACTTGCCGGAGGTACATCGCTGCCCGAACTTGTCACCTGTGTCGTCGCGGCGGCGAAAAAGAAAGACCAGCTGGCGCTTGGCAACATACTAGGCTCCAACATCGGCAACATATTCCTGATTCTCGGCGCATCCGCACTGGCGTACAGGCCTCAGCCAGGCTCTCCGGCGGGGTTGTCCTTCTCCGGAATGACTTTCGTGGATTTAGGAATATTGCTGCTCAGCGCATTGCTGATATGGGGCAGTGCCTTCACCGGCAACAATCAGAAGCTCGGAAGAGCCGACGCTTCCGCCTTTCTGCTCTGCTACGCCGGCTACATGGCTTACCTTGTCATCAATATGTGAAAGGGTGTTATCCGGGCGTCTTAATGACTCAAGTTTCGCATCTGCGAAACACCACTCTTCTTCACTGCTTGCAGTGAAAGCAAGTCCCTCACCCGAGGGGAGGGATTTAGGGAGGGGGTAACGTGAA
>CAVERO010000170.1:0-5961 GCA_963617915.1 Candidatus Methanomethylophilaceae archaeon
AATTTAGGCCAAAAAGACGAACAAAAGCACCAAGTTATTTTTTAGGAATTACTTAATACTCAACTGATATGGAAGCGATGAAGATGTCGAGGCAGAAGGACTGCGGGTACAGCATTTCGTTGGACGAGGTCACGCTGAACTTGATGGCGTCCACATCGCATTTGGAAGCCTCCTTCATTTCCCACGCTGTCCAATCCTTGACAATCTTTTTCTCGGCGCTTCTGTAGTCCACCAGATAGAAATCCTCCGTGCAGACAGGAAGATTGCCCTTGTAGAACGTGGCAGTCACCTTCAGGTAATCACCGTCCGCAATCTGTCCGTCCGCGGCAAGCCTCTCGACATATTTTGTGTTGTTGATGTAAAAACCTGACACATTGCACGTGGACTTCGTGAAGTAGTCCTTGTACTTGAACTCAATGTCATAGGCCGATGATGACGGGACATAGACGGCATAGGACTTGTTGTCAAGGCCGCTTTTTGAGTCGGAAAGGCCGGCGGAAAGACCCGCGGAGGACACCATCTGAAGATTGGCCGGCTCTTCAAGGCTTCCCTTCTTCAATGAGACCCTCCATCCGCCGATGAAGCCGGAGTTGACATCGTCGCAGGAGGTACACAATGCGGAATAATTGTCCAGCATGATGTACTTGGTGTAATAGAGGCTGTCCACTACCGGGTAGTTGGAAGGATTCTCCACGATGTAGCTGAAAGTGCCCGCCAATGTGTAGCTCATTGTCGAAGGCTTGTTCTCACATGAGACCGCGGCGAACAGGATTGCCGCCGAGGCAAAAATTTTGATTGAGTTTTTCATAAATGACCACTTGGTTATCTTTACGCCAAATATACGACATAATTTCAAGAGTGCCAACAATCTACGGCCAATAATCAAAAAAGAGGCCGAAAAGACGGGCAAAAGCACCGAGTTATTTTTTAGGAATCACTTCAACTGTGGATTGCGGTGAGGATACACACTCAGGGAGACAGCCAGGAGCAAGGCGACTACACAGACAGCCACGAACATCACCTCAACCCAAAGAGCTCCGGTCTCGCCGGCCCCGTTCTGAAGATTGGCGCTCGCAAGGATTTTCCCGGCGAACATCTTGAAGGACATAAGCCCGAGATTCTGCACCCAGTATATTAAGGAATATGCCGTACCCAGCACTTTGTCCGGGACAAGCTTAGGCACGGAAGGCCACATCGCGGCAGGAACCAATGAATAGCCGAAACCAAGAAAGACCATACTGAGGTAGCCGTAGAACGGCACTCCGGATGGTGCGAAGGCCAGCATCAGATGGGCGACAAGGGCCAGGACAGCGCCCGTAAGCATCCAACGTGTGGCGTGCCCGACCTTGTCCAGCAATATTCCGAAGACCGGGGCGAACACTACCGTCGCGAATGGCAGCATGGAGACCATCCAACCCGCGGCCTCCACGGGTACGTCAAAGCGCGGGATAAGGATTGCCGTGGCGAATTTCTTGAAGGAGACCACACTGCTGTAGAAGAAGACGCACAACAGAGCCAGCATGACGTACTGTTTGTTTTTCAACAGTTTGACCACATCAGAGAAACGGAACTTGTCCTCTTCCGCTGTGTCCACCTTGTCTTTGAGCCCTTCCTGCCGGTCAAAGCGCGCGTCCAAAGCCACGAACACAGCCCAAAGCACCAACCCGACAATCATCAGGGCAAGCCCCAGAAAAGCCGGGGAAGCAGTATCCGACAAGGAGTACATCTCGCCGGCCGCCTTCTCGGCCACCAGCTTTGGCGAGATCACGAGGGCGAATGCCGTTCCGAGTCTGGAGACGGACAGCTGCACGCCCATCGCGAATGCCATATTCCCTTTCCTGAACCATTTGGCGATGGCCCTCGTGACAGCCACTCCGGCAATCTCGCTTCCGAGACCGAAAAGCATGCATCCTATGTAGGCGATTGTCAGTGAGACCTTTGGCGAAAGGCCGGACATCAGCGCATAGGTGACAAGGGCGGCTCCGCCCGCCATCATCGTGACGAATATCGAGCCTGTGACCCTCACTCCCCATTTGTCCAGCAGCATTCCGCAGACCACCAGTCCGCCGAAAACGCAGAGAACCGAATAGCCGCTTGTGTAGAGGCCGTAGTCAGCCGAGTTCCAGCCGAGCTGAAGCATCGACGGGTTCTCGAACAGGTGGGACAGCGTAGAGAACATGTCATCGAAGTAGTACGATGCGAACATCGGCAGCACGAGGCACGCAAGCGCTATCCAGCACGAATATTTCCTTAATGTTTTTGTCATAATCGTTTAGTTTATCGTTAAGTACGTCACGGGGAGAAGCCTCCCCACCCGACAGGTAAAGCCCTCCCTTCGCTTCGCCTAGGGTCCCTCCCGTTCACGTGGCCACGGGAGGCCACACCCACGGGAGGCAGCTCCTCCCCGTGACTGAAGGTCTATATATTCATCAATTATTATTTCTGAATATTCGGGAGTTCGAGGCCGAGGTGGCGCTTGCCGTCAAGAACCTTGAGATAAAGGGCTATCAGGAGGGCGGCGACACCGAATCCGGCGAAGATCACTAGCGGAACCGTGTAGTTGTAAGGGATGAACTCGGCTCCGGCGGCCTTCGCGGCGATGACAGCCGGATTGTCGGCGTTGACGCTGGCAAGCACGCTTCCGATGAGTTTCGGAACGAAGCAGAGACCGATGTTCTGAACCCAGAAGATAAGGCAGTAGGCCGAGCCGAGAATCTTCTCGTCGATGATCTTGGGAACCGATGGCCAGAGGGCGGCCGGAACGAGCGCGAAACTGATTCCGAGCACCACGATCGTGGCAAGGGCGATGAACTTACTGTGGGTGGCCGGCAGCGCAAAAGCGAAGACCAAGTGGCAGACAATCAGAAGCAAGGCTCCCCAGATAAGCATTGTAGCGCCTTTCCCCTTCGTGTCAAGGAACCTGCCGAGGAACGGAGTGATGATGGCCGCCCCGATCGGGAACCATCTGAATATGTCAGAGGCGGTCCTGGCGGAGATTCCGTCCAGATTGCACTGAAGCATGTTCGCGCCATATCTCTGGAACGGGAAGATCGCGGAATAATAGAGGACGCACAGAAGGGCGACAACCCAGAAGCTCTGCGAGGAGAAAATCTTGCCGAGGTCGCCGAGTTTGAACTCATCCTCAGAGGAAGGCTCTTCTGATTTGACTCCCGCCGCGACAAGCTGTCCGTCGAACTTTTTGTCCATTACACTGAACACAATGAAGTTGATCAGACCGATGAGAAGCAGGACTGTACAGAATCCGACCGGCCCCTGCACCCCTCCGAGTTTGGAGGCAAGGATAGGGCTGATTGAGAACACGCAGAAGACACCCACGCGGGCAATCGCCATCTCGACCCCCATCGCCATAGCCATCTCCTTGCCTTTGAACCACTTGGCAATAGCCTTTGAGACAGTCGTGCCGGCCATTTCGCAGCCGCAGCCGAAGATCATGAATCCAAGGGCGGCCATTTTCGCGCTGCCTGGCATTGCGGTCCACCAGGTTCCAAGCCACTCGCAGAAAGCCGTCGTCTGGAACCAGTCGGTTATACCTATATATTTAATGGAGGCGCCGATGAACATCATAGAAGCGGACAGGACACCCGTGAAACGGACTCCCATCTTGTCCAGAATGATACCGGCAAGAATCAGGAAACCGCAGACATTGAGGATGTACTCCGCACTGGCGTAGGTCCCGAACACATCCGGGTTCCAACCTCTCTGCTGCTCAATCAAAGCCTGCAACGGCGACATGACATCCACGAACATGTAGCCGAAGAACATCATCAGCGCGATAAGAATGAGGGCGGTCCATCTTGCGGCCGGAGAGTCATTCATCAGTTTTTGGATTTTTTCTGACATCTGATTATTTGTTTATAAAATATTCGTAAAGATTTCGAAAATATTCAAACGACCTGCGAATATAAGAAAAATGTCGGAATAAAGTCGTACCTTCGTCTTTATGATTCTTGACAAGATTGATTCTCCTGAAGACCTCAGGAGGCTGAATATAGAGGAACTGCGACCGCTCTGCGGCGAGATACGGGACTACATCGTCAGATGCTGCGCCGACAATCCGGGGCATCTGGCATCCAGTCTCGGCGCCGTGGAACTGATTGTGGGTCTGCATTATGTGTTTGACACACCGAAGGATAAACTGGTCTTCGACGTGGGGCATCAGGCTTATGCGCACAAGATTCTCACCGGCAGGAAAGAGGCTTTCAAAAAGAACAGGATGCCGGACGGAATCAGCGGATTCCCGAACAGGGACGAGAGCTGCTACGATGCTTTCGGAGCCGGACACGCATCCACTTCGGTCTCGGCCGCGCTCGGAATGGCGGAGGCCGCCAAGTTGTCGGGTACGGGAGAGAAAGTGGTGGCCATGATCGGCGACGGAGCGATGACCGGAGGGCTGGCTCTTGAAGGCCTGAACAATGCCGGATGGGAGGACACCGACCTGCTTGTCGTGCTGAACGACAACGATATGGCCATTGACGGTAACAAGGGGGCCTTGCATTCGTACCTGCTGAAACTGACGACTGACCCGGCCTACAACCGCATCAAGACACACATCTGGGACAAACTCGGAGCCGGAAAGTTCAGGAACAGAATCCAATGGTTCGTGCGGAAGACCAAGTCCGGCCTGGTCACGACCTCCGGCGGAGACCTGTTCGAGGCGTTCGGATTCAGGTACTTCGGGCCGATCGACGGGAACGATGTCGTCGAGGTCGTCAAGACCTTGCGCCGCCTCAGGGACATAAAGGGGCCGAAAATCCTGCACACCTGCACCGTCAAGGGCAAAGGCTACGCTCCGGCGGAATCCGACCCGACCACCTGGCACGCTCCGGGAAAGTTCAATGCGGAGACGGGGGAAAGACCGGCCAAGGAATATCCCGCCGCCCGCTATCAGGATGTGTTCGGACAGGTACTTTGCGACCTGGCGGAGAAAGACCCTAAAGTGGTCGGAATCACGCCGGCCATGGCCACAGGAAGCGGGATGAGCGATTTCGCGGCACGTTTTCCGGACAGGTTCTTCGACGTGGGCATCGCCGAGGAGCATGCCGCGACCTTCGCGGCAGGACTCTCGGCCGGCGGGATGAAGCCATACTGCGTCATCTACTCGTCATTCGCGCAAAGGGCCTACGATGAGATCATCCACGACATAGCCCTCCAGAGGCTGAACGTGGTGCTGTGCCTTGACAGGGCGGGGCTGGTCGGCGAGGACGGAGCGACCCATCAGGGAGCGTTCGACCTTGCGTCACTGCGCTGCATCCCGAACACCATCATCGCCGCTCCGAAAGACGAGACACAGCTCAAAAGGCTGCTCTACACGGGTCTGAATATGAAAGAAGGGCCTTTCGTCATCAGATACCCGAGAGGCGTCGGCGAAGGCACGGACTGGATGAATGCCGGACCCGAGCCGATGGAAATAGGGAAAGGAGAGAAGCTTGCCGACGGAGAAAAGGTCGCTGTCCTGGCTCTCGGGCCAGTCGCCAACAGGGCTGTCGAGGCGGCCGAAAGGCTGAGGAAGGAGACCGGAACGGGGCCCGCCATATTCAATGTGATATTCCTGAAGCCGTTTGACACGGCGATTCTTGAAGAAGCGGGGCATTTTGAGCGGATTGTGACTTTGGAGGACGGATGTCTGAAAGGCGGCCTTTTCAGCGAGGTCAGTGAATATGTCGCATCGCGCGGGCTTGACATCGAAGTGAGAGGAATCGGGATTCCGGACAGGTTCATAGGGCAGGATTCAGTGACAAGGCAAAGAGAGAACTGCGGCCTCACCGCCGAGAGAATATATTCAGAGATAGCCGGTCTTTTCAAAAATAATCGAAAAAGTTTTGGAGAATAAGAATTATTGCCTATCTTTGCAATCCCCTTGCGAAAGGGACATTCATTGAAATATCGCCGATATAGCTCAGTTGGCCAGAGCACGTGATTTGTAATCTCGGGGTCGTGGGT
>CAVERO010000171.1:0-5855 GCA_963617915.1 Candidatus Methanomethylophilaceae archaeon
GGAAGCGCTTGATGCTCATCTTAGGGGTCTTCTCGAACGGCTGGTCCACGATCTCGACCTTGGTGATCTGGCTGTAGTTCGGAAGTTGTTTGTCAGAGTTTATGCGGATTCTCTCAGGAATGTCCGCGATCGTCTCCTGATCAAGACCGTCCTTGCGGATAGCCTCCTGATCGAGATAGACAAGAGCCACGAGTCTTGCGGAGCGGTCAACTACTACGGACTCCTGAACGTAAGGCTGGCTGTTCACCACGGCCTCAACCTCCTCCGGATAGATGTTCTGGCCGTTGGCGGAGAGGATCATCGACTTGCTGCGGCCTTTGATGTAAAGGTTGCCGTCAGCGTCGAACAAGCCGAGGTCTCCCGTGCGAAGGAATCCGTCCTCAGTGAAAGCGTTGGCCGAGGCCTCCGGGTTCTTGTAATAGCCAAGACAGATGTTGTCCCCCTTCGCCTGAATCTCACCTACAATGTGCTGAGGATCGTCAGAGTCAATACGCACTGTGGCACAATCGACAGGCTTTCCGCAGGAACCGGCGACATATTCAGCGCTTCCGGCGTAAGCCAGCAGAGGGGTCGCCTCGGTCATTCCGTAGCCGACGGTGTAAGGGAGACGTATCTTCTGGAACCATTTCTCGATCTCCGGATTCACCGGCGCGCCGCCCATAATGAACTCTCCCACCTCGCCGCCGAAAGCGTTGATCAAGCCTTCACGGATCTTATTGAATATGATTCTGTTGACTCCAGGAATCTTTGTCAGGAACTTGATCATCGGCTTGTCCAGCATCGGCTTGATCTTGGATTTGAAAATCTTCTCCATCACAAGCGGAACGGTAATGAGCTGGTAAGGCTTCACTTCCTGGAAGGCCTTCATCAAGGTGCTTGGGGTCGGGGTCTTGCCCAACCAGTATATCGACGTGCCGTTGCACAGAGGGTAGATGAACTCGGTCACAAGGCCGTAGAGGTGAGCCATAGGGAGCATCGAGATCATCCTGTTCTTGTCCGAAGTCGGACGGTGAACCTGACTGTACTCGATAGTGGCGCTGAAGTTCCTGTAGGTCAGCATCACGCCTTTAGGGTTGCCGGTCGAGCCGGAAGTGTAGTTGATGACGGCGAGGTCATCCCAGTTGTCGGTCGGATAGACCACATCCTCCGGGCCGAATCCGTCAGGATACTTCTCGGCGAGAAGGTTGTCGATGTTGTTCCAAATTGCCTCGACCTCAGGCTTGGCGCAGTAGAGGATCTTCAGGTTGTCCACGTCCATCACGACTTTGACTTCCGGCATTTTGGCGATGTCGAGTTTCGCCCACTTGTCGGCGTTGGTCAGAAGGGCCAGACTGTCAGAGTGGGTCACAAGATGCTCGACGCTGTCCGGAGTGAAATCAGCGAGAATCGGGACGATGACCGCCTCGTAGGTGTTCACGGCCAGATAGGACATTCCCCAGCGGGCGCTGTTGCGGGCCCAGAGGGCGATGTGCTGACCTTTCTTCAAACCGGCCTTGTCGAAGAAGATGTGAAACTTCTCTATGAGGGTTGCCATCTGGGAATATGTGAAAGATTCGCCCCCGATGGTGTTGAGGGCTGACTTGTTCCAGTATTTTCTCGTGGCGTTCTGCAGTAGGGTTAAATAGTGGTCCATGTTCAAAAATTCAATTTGTACGGCAAAATTAACCGAAACCCACGGATTCTTCAAGAGAATAAATATTATATTTGTGGAAATCGGTTATTTGTGGCGAAATTATGAAGAAAAAACCAATTGTAGCGCTGATCTACGACTTCGACGGGACGCTTTCTCCCGGGAATATGCAGGAGTTCGGGTTCATCCAGGCCATAGGGAAGACCCCCGAGGAGTTCTGGAGGATAAGCGACGGACTTGCCGTCGGACAGGATGCGAGCAACGTCCTCTCGTACATGAAAATGATGTTCGACGAGGCGAAAAGGAGCGGAATCAAGCTCCGCCGGAGCGATTTCCACAGGTTCGGCCGCCACATACGGCTCTTCGAAGGGGTCAGGGAGTGGTTCGGGGCGGTCAATGAATATGGCGGCTCACGCGGCGTGCAGATCGAGCATTACATCAACTCCTCCGGCCTGAAGGAGATCATCGAGGGCAGCCCTATCGCCGGCGAGTTCAAGCACATCTTCGCCAGCGCCTTCATGTACAACAAGGACGGCGAGGCCGAGTGGCCGGGAATCGCCGTGGACTACACGGCCAAGACCCAGTACATCTTCAAGATCAACAAGGGAATCTTCAGCGCCCACGACAACAAGATGGTCAACGAGAGCGTAGCGGAGGACAAGAAGAGGATTCCGTACTCACAGATGATCTACTTCGGCGACGGGGAGACCGACATCCCCTGCATGAAGATTGTCAAGATGTTCGGCGGACACGCCGTTGCCGTCTGCGACGAAAGCAACCCGAAGAAGACAGCATTCGCCAAGACCCTGCGCCGTCAGGGCCGCGTCAACTTCACCGTTCCCGCCGACTACACCCGGGACAGCAAGACTTTCAAAGTGGTCTGCGCCATCATCGATAAGATCAAGGCTGACTGCGAGCTCAAACGGCTGGGCAAGTAAACCTATTGAAATCACCTTCCGTAATATTCCTTGAACGCTGTCCATGAGTAGAAGGACGGGGCGGTCTGCGGAATCGGGAGGGAGGCCTCGCGGCCGTTGTAGAGGACTTTCACCAGAATCTCCGGGGTGCGCCCGCTTCGGTAGAAGATGAGCTGGAGATTGGCGGCCATCGTGATTTTGTCGCTTCTCCAGAAATTCTTCACTTCCTTCGGATCGTTCACCACCGCACCGAAATTGTCCAGACACATGTAGGAGACAAGAGGCAGAATGGCGGTGTCGTGGGAGAAACGGAGGCTCAGCTGAACCTCGCCGGAAGCCAGATCCCTGTCGGCCTCCTTGATCATGTTCTCAAGGATGGCGGCGTTCTTGGTGCATCCGAAATTGTCAGTCAGAGGCGAGCGGGCCATGTAAAGATAAGCGTTGTAGTTCCTGAGCTCCCAGATGCCGAAGAGTTCCTCGAAAGTGAATATGTCCGAGAAAGTGTCCGTCTGCTCGCCGTCGAGGCATTGGATTCCGACCACCACGGTGCGGAGATTCGACTCGAACTGCCACATCCCCGATGTGGATTCAAGATAGTCTGTGTCATTGAAGTACCTGGAGCAGAAAGCCTTCGGATCGACCAAGGAGGTCTGCATCGCAGAGTACGAAGCCTTGGCCTCCGCGGGGATCTGTGTCCTCACCCTGGAAGGATTCTGGCCGCCGTCAGGCTCAAGCACAGGCAGATAGACCCTTCCCGCGTCCACTGAATATTTCAAATCGCTGTCCAGCCCTTTCAACTCGTCCAAGAACGACATCATGCTCAGCATCACCCTTGGGACAGCCGTGGAAAGCACCTTGGCATTCGTCTTGCCCTTGAACACCTCGGGAAACTCACGGTACATCGTCGAGGCTATTTGACGGAGCTGTTTCTGACCCTCTTCGGTCAGGTCTCCTCCCCTGTTGGCGACAGAGGGATAGAACTTCTCGTAACGGGCATGGAGATCCTCTCCGGCCGGGGTCAGCTTGCCCGCGGCATGAGCGTCCGAAAGAACCTTGCGGACAGCCTCATAGACACCGTCTCCAAGACCATACCTTGCTCCGTGCCGTCCGATGTGGCTGATATAGACCGGCTTGTAGCCTTTCGGAGCCGGAGTGACCCTCACTTCGTCAAAAGGGTACATATAGTATTCGCCTCCAAGAAGATTCCTGTCAGCCAACATCTCGGTTCGGGTGTCGTACTTCGCTATAGCGTCCCTGACACCATATTCAGCCTCGACAGCGAGCCTTTGCTCCGGAGCAGCCGGGGTCTGGGCGAAAGAACTTGTCCCGGCGGTGAGCAGCACAGCCACCGCAAGGATAACGACATTCAAAACTTTATGTCTCATATTCGCAAGATTATCGTTTTCCGTATAGCAATTCCACGTCGGCCTTTATGGCGGCCGGAGCAAATTCAGGGACAAACTTCCAGGAGCCGACGACCTTCGGATTCCCTATTACTGCCGGATCCACACTGCCGTTCTTCCTGAAGTACTGATAGAGGATCGTCCTGAACTCCGGGCCGCGATATACTATCCTGTCCTCGACTGACTTTGAGTCAGGAAGTCCGGCGGCTTTCAAGAGGCCACCCGAACCAACTGACCTGTAAGTGGTTATCGCAGCGGCATATTCCTTATCCATCTCAAACTCACTTCCGTCGGCCATGCCGGAAATCCTGACTCTGGAGCCGTAAGGCTTTGTGACATCGACGGTGTAGTTGATTCCGGCTGCGGAGTCGAAGTTGGCGGGGCTCTTGGCGAGCTTCCAGGCCAACCCTCCGGTGGAATAGTCCTTGGCCTGCTTGATTTTCAGGACATGGCCGCTTTCCGACGGTGCTGTCACCGTGTTGATCCACGCATCGTAGCTGGCCTCAAGGTATTTCAGGATTTCGGCGCCGGTAAGCCTCAACACAACCAACTTGTTCTCATAAGGATAGACCTTGCGGATGTCCTGAAAGCGGACATCGCCGGAAGGGACTGTCCCGTCAATGAGGAGAGTAGCCGACAGGGAGATGTCAACAGGATAAGCACTGAATGCAAGGGTGTGCAGGAAGTTCATGTAGTCGCACTGTCCATAGTAGAACTCTCTGGAAACCAAATCCTTTTCTATCTCGCCGACCTTGCCGCCCATGAAACCGCAGACCTTGTCGTAATCCGAGCGGAAAGCCTCCTCCATCGCTGCGTCATATTCATCGCTCCTGACGGAGACAGTCCTTGCATCCAAGGCGCGGCTTACCACCTTTCCTCCTTTCACGACCAGCCTGATGTCGGCCACGCCGGCGTTCTGGCCGGCTCTGCCGCAGTCAAGAACAACCACGCTGTCCGCTCTCATCACCTTGGCGGAGTGGTCGTGGCCGGCTATGACCACATCCACTCCCCGGAGGCTCTTGAACAAGTCAAGTCCCTGCTTCTCAAGGTTCTGCCCGTCGCCCTTTCCCATTGCGGTGTGAGCCGCGACAATCACGACCTGTGGCTTCTCCTTGGAACGGACCTTGTCCACATCCTCCTGAACCAGAGGCAGAAGCGACTCGAAATGAAGCCCCGAGACGCTGCTTCCGTCCATCAGCGAGGCGTTGTCAGCATTTGTGTAGCCAAGAACCGCGACTTTGACTCCTCCCCTCTTTATTATTGAATATGCAGGGAAATATGGCTTACCGTTCCTGTCGGTCAGGGCGTTGCCTGCAAGAAGCGGTACGCCTTCCCTTTTCATCTCCCCGGCGACACGGTCATAGACACGGTGTCCGGCCTCGAAATCGGAATGGCCCGCCACCACAGCGTCGTACTTCATGTAGGAAGCCAGACGCGGATAGAGATGTGAGGATGCCGTGTCCACATAGTTGTAATAGAACGGCGCTCCGCTTCCGAAAAAGTTGTCGCCCACATCGACAAGGATGACGTTGTCCGAGCCTTTCGCCGCACGGACTCCGTTCACGAAAGCGCTCTGCGACATCAGGGAGCCCCTGGCCTTGCCGTTCTCCTCTATGGGCTTGGCGAACCACCGGCCGTGGCCGTCACCGGTGGAGACCACTGAAAGGTTGTACTCTCCGTCCTTCAAAGTGGAGCAGGCCGAAAGGGCCAATGCGGCTGCTGCCGCCATGATTGGTTTTATCTTCATCTATCTTATGAATCTGTCTGTGTTTTCCGGTCGCTTCGACAAGCTCAGCGACCGGAGAGGTTGGTGAGCCTGTCGAACCACGGTTGGTGAGCCTGCCGAACCACGGTTGGTGAGCCTGCCGAACCACGGTTGGTGAGCCTGCCGAACCACGGTTGGTG
>CAVERO010000172.1:0-5839 GCA_963617915.1 Candidatus Methanomethylophilaceae archaeon
GATTCAGGCCTGATATGGTCGCAGGGCATTCTCTTGGTGAATTTTCCGCATTAGCAGCCGCGGAAGCCATCAGTTTCGAGGATGCCCTTCGTCTTGTCTATATCCGTGCCACCCAGATGCAGCTCTGCTGCGAGAAGGTGCCGGGGACAATGGCCGCCATCGTGGGACTTCCGGACGAGAAGGTCGAGGAGATCTGCGCCTCGTGCGAGGGCCTCGTGATCCCGGCCAACTACAACTGCGGAGGCCAGGTCGTGATCTCCGGCGAAAAGACAGCCGTTGAGCAGGCTTGCGGAAAGGCCAAGGCCGAAGGCGCGAAAAGGGCGCTTCCATTGGCGGTCAGCGGGGCGTTCCACTCCCCTCTCATGGAGCCGGCGCGCGTCGAGCTTGGAAAAGCCATCGAGGAGACAACGATCGTGACTCCAATATGCCCGATCTACCAGAACGTCTCCGCCCAGGCCGTCACCGATCCCGAGACCATCAAGAAGAACCTCCTCGCCCAGCTCACCTCTCCGGTGCGATGGACCCAGTCTGTCAGGAATATGCTCGCGGACGGAGCCGACTACTTTATGGAGATTGGCCCAGGCACGGTTCTGCAAGGACTCGTGAAGAGGATTTCCGCCGGGACAGAGGGAATCACGGTGGAAGGTTTGACTACAATCTAATATATTAACATAACGTTAACGATATGGCTAAAGAAAAGAAATTCATCACTTGTGATGGTAACACTGCCGTGGCGAACGTCGCTTATCTTTTCAGCGAGAACGCCTGCATCTACCCTATCACACCATCCTCTCCGATGGCAGAGAACATTGACGAATGGGCTGCCCACGGAAAAAAGAACCTCTGGGGCGAGACTGTAAGCGTCACCGAGCTGGAAAGTGAGGCCGGAGCCTCCGGAGCAGTGCACGGCTCCCTTCAGGCCGGAGTCCTCACCACGACCTACACGGCATCCCAGGGACTTCTTCTCATGATCCCTAACATGTACAAGATCGCCGGCGAGATGCTTCCGGGAGTATTCCACGTCTCGGCGCGCGCTCTCGCATCGCACGCCCTCTCCATCTTCGGAGACCACCAGGACGTGATGGCCTGCCGCCAGACCGGCTTCGCCCTCCTCGCTTCCGGATCAGTTCAGGAGGCTCAGGATCTGGCCGCCGTGGCTCATCTGGCCGCAATAAAGTCCAGCATTCCTTTCCTCCACTTCTTCGACGGATTCCGCACATCGCACGAGATTCAGAAAATCGAGGCTCTGGACGAGGACGAGCTCAGGAAGATGGTCAGCGAGAAGTCGCTCAGGGCGTTCCGCGAGAGGGCTCTCAATCCTGACGCTCCGGTGACCCGCGGCACCGCTCAGAACGGAGACGTTTACTTCCAGGCCGTCGAGTCAAGGAACAACTTCTACAACGCCGTTCCGGACATCGTGGCCCGCTACATGGGTGAGATCAGCGAACTGACAGGACGCGAGTACCGTCCGTTCACATACTACGGAGCAGCCGACGCAGAGAACATCATCGTCGCCATGGGTTCCGTGACAGAGACAATCAAGGAAACGATCGACTACCTCGCGAAGAAGGGCAGGAAGTACGGCCTTGTCACCGTCCACCTCTACAGGCCTTTCGCCGAGAAATATTTCCTCAAGGTCCTTCCGAAGACCGTCAAGAGGATCGCCGTCCTCGACAGGACAAAGGAGCCGGGAGCGCTCGGAGAGCCTCTCTATCTCGACGTGAAGGCGCTGTTCCAGGGTCAGAAGAACTCTCCGCTGATCATCGGCGGACGCTACGGCCTCTCCTCAAAGGACACCACACCGGCGCAGATCGTCGCCGTTTACGACAATCTTGAGCTGGGCGAGCCGAAGAACGACTTCACCATCGGCATCGTGGACGACGTGACCTTCAAGTCACTCTCCATCAAGAGCGAGGTTTCCATCGTGAAGCCGGGCACCACCGAGTGCAAGTTCTACGGTCTCGGATCAGACGGCACGGTCGGCGCCAACAAGAACACCATCAAGATCATCGGAAGCCACACGCAGAAATATTGCCAGGCCTACTTCGACTACGACTCTAAGAAGTCCGGCGGCTACACCTGCTCCCACCTCCGTTTCGGAGACAGCCCTATCAAGGCACCGTATCTTGTCAGCACACCTGACTTCGTGGCCTGCCACGTGCCTTCATACCTGAGCAAGTACGACGTGCTCAAGGGCATCAAGGAGAACGGCACCCTCCTCCTCAACTCTCTCTGGGACGAGGAAGAGACCGTCAAGAGGATTCCTGACAACGTGAAGGCTGTAATCGGCAAGAAGAAGATCAAGCTCTACATCATCAACGCCACCAAGATCGCCGCGGAAATCGGCCTTGGCAACAGGACCAACACGATTCTCCAGTCCGCTTTCTTCAAGATCACCGGCATCATCCCTTACGAGGACGCCGTCAAGTACATGAAGGACGCAATCGTCAAGAGCTACGGCAAGAAGGGCGAGAATGTGGTGAACATGAACTACGCAGCCGTTGACAGAGGCGGTGAATATACCGAAGTCGCCATCCCTGCCGAGTGGGCGAAGATCTCGGCCAAGTTCGAGACCCCTAACAAGGACCGTCTCGCCCCGGCGTTCGTGAAGGACATCGCCGATGTCGTGAACTCCCAGAACGGAGACTCACTTCCTGTCAGCGCATTCCTGCCTTACGCCGACGGCACGATGCCGGCCGGCACCTCGGCCTACGAGAAACGCGGAGTTGCCGTCACCGTTCCAAGCTGGGACGCCGAGAAGTGCATCCAGTGCAACTCCTGCGCGTTCGTCTGCCCTCACGCCGCCATCCGTCCGTTCCTCCTCACCGCAGAAGAGGCCGGGAAGGCTCCTGCCGGACTCAAGAAGGCACAGGGCAAGGCTGTTCTGAAGGAATATTCATTCGCCCTTTCAGTCTCTGTGGATGACTGTACAGGTTGCGGCAACTGCGTGGATGTCTGCCCTTCGAAGGAGAAGGCCCTCACAATGGTTTCCGCCCTCGACCAACAGGCCGAGCAAAGCAACTTCAACTGGCTCGCGACCAAGGTCGGCTACAAGGACACGGTTGTCAACAAGGCCGCCAACGTCAAGAATTCCCAGTTCGCACAGCCACTGTTCGAGTTCAGCGGAGCCTGCGCAGGTTGCGGCGAGACCCCTTACATCAAGAACATCACACAGCTCTTCGGCGACAGGATGATGATTGCCAACGCGACCGGCTGCTCCTCAATCTACGGAGCGTCATTCCCTGCCTCGCCTTACTGCACCAACGCACAGGGTCACGGCCCGGCCTGGCAGAACTCCCTCTTCGAGGACAACGCCGAGTTCGGTCTTGGAATGAAGATCGGTTCAGACCGCGCGAGAGAGACAGTGGCCAACCTCATGACCGCCGCCCTTGACTGCGACAAGTGCCCGGAAGAGGTCAAGGCTCTGTTCAGGCAGTGGCTTGAGAACAAGGAGAACGGAGAGATTACCCGCGAGGTGGCCGACAAGGTCATTCCTCTCATGGAGAAGACCGACTGTCCTCACTGCAAGAAACTGCTTGACTACAAGCACTTCATCCCTGCGCGCAGCCAGTGGATATTCGGCGGTGACGGCTGGGCGTACGACATCGGCTACGGCGGACTTGACCATGTGCTCGCCTCCGGCAAGAACGTGAACGTGCTCGTCCTCGACACCGAGGTTTACTCCAACACCGGCGGACAGAGCTCCAAGTCAACACCTGCCGGCGCGATCGCCAAGTTCGCCGCCTCCGGCAAGAAGATCCGCAAGAAGGATCTCGGCATGATGGCCATCAGCTACGGCTACGTCTATGTGGCTCAGGTCGCCATGGGTGCAAGCCCTGCGCAGTACCTCAATGCCATCAAGGAGGCCGAGGCCTATGACGGTCCGTCCCTCATCATCGCCTACGCTCCGTGCATCAACCACGGTCTGAAGGCTGGGATGGGTCTGAGCCAGAAGGAGGAGAAGCTCGCCGTTGACTGCGGCTACTGGCATCTCTACAGGTACAACCCGAACCTCGAGGCCGAAGGAAAGAATCCGTTCACCCTTGACTCCAAGGAGCCTGACTGGACCAAGTTCCAGGACTTCCTCAAGGGAGAGGTTCGTTTCGCGTCCCTCTACAAGCTGTTCCCAGACAGAGCCCAGGAACTCCTGAGCCTCACCGAGGAATTCGCCAAAGTACGTTACGGCACCTACACCCGCCTCGCCGGCAAGTAGTGTTCCGCTGACATGTTCATAGGAAGAGAGTGGCCGACGTTCGGTCACTCTCTTTTCTTTATATTCACTCACTGTCGCTCAGAAGCTGTTTTGATTTGTTTGTTTGAAGGTTTGAGTGTGAAAAACTTCAGACAAACAAATCAAAACAGCTTCTTAGTTCCGGATTACGCCACTTTTGGGAAGCACTTTATCACCTTGGCACTTTATCACCTTGTCAATGCGACGACCTCGGCATTCATCAAGTTGCCAGTATCCTCTTTGGGTTATCTTTGTGAAACAGAACGGGAAAAATCGTGTAATTCATATCAGTATCGATGGCAATCTCCGTTCAATTATGGGTGGTGGGAAACAAGCCGCGATAACTGAAATCATAGAAGTCGGCGTATGTTCCGGCTTTTCCGCCGGCGAACAGACCAAGAATAATGCCGGTGAATCCCGAGGCTGTCTCACTGCTGAGGTAACGGGTGTTCATCTGTCCGAGACGGTGATAGTTCCGCCCGTCAGAAGACCACGAGAACACATAAAAATGCTCGTTGCCCTCAACCCTGAGCCGGATTTTCCCCTGTGAGGCGGGAAACGACTCCACGTGGGTCAGTTCACCGAGTCTGTAACGGAGACAGACATCACCTTCCTTCAGATACAGATCATAGTGCGAACCGGCATCCATGAACACGGTGATTCCGGCCTCTGCTCCATCTTGGAGATCCAACGAGGTCTCGGCATAGAAGAATATGTCTTCCTGACGGCGGCCTATAAACGTCGGAGAGACGACCGTCTCGTCCAGCCCCTTCGGAGTCGCAGTCAATCTCAATGACTTTTCTGTCCACGTGTAGTTTTCCATGAACGGATTCCGGATGTACACCCAGTCCGCGCCGCATCTGTCCCTGCTGAAATCCAGTGACGACGGTGCTTTCTCCGCAGGACACAGAGGAAGTGTAGGGACATCCATGTTCAAGTGGATCTCTCCATTCCCGTTCACCGTCGGCCATCCGCCTTCAGGCCACTCTACCGGAGCCATGAACGTCTCCCGGCCAAGAAGATGATGGTTGCCTCCCTGTGTACGGAAACCCAGACATGTCATCCACCATGAACCATCCGAGGCCTGGACCATATCGCCGTGTCCGAGACCTTGGATCGGATTGCCTTGGGCGCTCATCTTGCAATGCGTGAGGATCGGATTGTCAGGATTGCCCTCATAGGGACCGTCTATCGAACGGCTGCGCGCCACAGTGACACTATGGGCATATTCAGTACCCCCTTCCGCAATCAGCAGGTAGAACCACCCGTCCTTCCGGTAGAGATGCGGTCCCTCGGGATAACGTCCTCCGGTGCCGCGCCATATCTCCTTGACTTCACTCAGTTTGACTCCGGTCATCGGATCAATCTCACAAAGTACTATCTTATTGTCAGTCGTACCTGTGTACCAACACTTTCCGTCATAAAAGAACAGAGACGGGTCAATGCCGCCTATCTCCAGCCAGACAGGATCCGACCACTCACCCGTCGGATTGTCAGTGTGCACAATGAAATTCCCGCCATGGGTGGTGTTCGTCGTGATCATATAGAACATACCGTCATTGTACCTGATTGTCGGGGCATAGATTCCGCCCCATGAAAGAGCGCCGG
>CAVERO010000173.1:0-5795 GCA_963617915.1 Candidatus Methanomethylophilaceae archaeon
GAAATAAATTTCACATTGCGCTCGGTTTTCACTAAATTTGTAAGTTTACAAAAGATAACGTTATGGGACTGTTTGACAGAGGGGTCAAGAAGACGAAGGAGGGCTTCTTCCAGAGGCTCTCAAGGTCGATAATCGGCAAGTCCAAGGTGGATGACAGCGTTCTCGACGCGATTGAGGAGGCTCTTGTCGCGTCGGACATGGGTGTGGACACCACGCTCAAGATTGTTGACAGCCTTGAGGAAAGGGTCGGCAAAGACAAGTATATGTCCTTTGACGAGTTGGTGGACATGCTCCGGGACGAGATCGGAACGCTTCTGGACATCGGAGGGGAGGAGTCCCCGAAGGAGCCGTTCGACTTGACAAAGAAGCCTCTTGTCGTGATGGTTGTGGGAGTGAACGGAGTCGGAAAGACCACGACCATCGGCAAGCTTGCCGCACGCTACAAGTCGCGGGGCATGAAGGTGATGATCGGAGCCGCCGACACCTTCCGCGCCGCCGCCGTTGACCAGCTCCAGGTCTGGGCCGACAGGGCAGGCGTGGACATCGTCAAGCAGGGCATGGGCTCGGATCCGGCATCCGTCGCTTTCGACACGGTGAAATCAGCCGTCGCCAAAGGCGCTGACATCGTGCTTATCGACACCGCCGGAAGGCTCCACAACAGGATTGACCTGATGAACGAGCTGACAAAAATCCGTAACGTGATGCGGAAGGTCATTCCGGACGCTCCGCACGAGGTGCTTCTCGTGCTGGACGCATCGACCGGCCAGAACGCCTACCAGCAGGCCAAGGAGTTCTCCAGGGCGACGGACATAACCTCGCTGGCAATCACCAAACTGGACGGCACGGCCAAGGGCGGAGTCGTCATCGGAATCGTTGACCAGCTGAAGGTCCCGGTAAAGTTCATCGGAATCGGCGAGGGAATCGACGACCTCAAGGTGTTTGACAGGAAGGAGTTCGTGAACTCACTGTTCTCCAGGGAAGATATTGACAAATAAAACATCAGAATATGAAGCTTTCTTACAATTGGCTAAAGGATTATCTTGAATCCGACCTTACTCCGCGGCAGGTCGCGGATGCTATGACAGCTATAGGAATCGAGGTTGACTCGGTCGAGGAACAGGAAGAGATTCCGGGCGGACTCGCCGGGGTTGTGGTGGCCGAGGTGCTTGAGTGCGAGGCACATCCTGATTCCGACCACCTCCATGTCACCAAGGTCAACGACGGCACGGGCGAGCCTCTGACGGTTGTCTGCGGAGCCCCTAACGTCGCTGCCGGCCAGAAAGTCCTTTTCGCCAGAATCGGAGCCGTGCTGCCGGGAGACTTCAAGATCAAGAAGTCCAAGATCCGCGGCGTGGAGTCTTTCGGAATGATCTGCGCCGAGGACGAGCTCGGAATCGGCAACGACCATGCCGGCATCAAGGTGCTCCCCGCTGACGCTCCTGTCGGAACCCCGGCCAAGGAATATCTCCATCTCAAGACCGAGGCTGTCATTGAATATGAAATCACGGCCAACAGGGTGGATGCGGCCTCACACATCGGTGTGGCCCGCGACCTCTATGCCTGGATGACGCTCAACAATATTCCCTGCTCGTTCAAGTACCCTTCCGTCGATGCTTGGAAACCGGGCGAGGGCAAGGGAATTCCGGTAGATGTCCAGGATCCCGCGGCCGCTCCGCGCTATTGCGGAATCACAATCAAGGGCGTGAAGGTCGGGCCGTCCCCGGAATGGCTTCAGAAGAAGTTGATGTCCATCGGCCTGAAGCCTATCGACAATGTGGTCGATGTCTCCAATTTCATCCTTTTCGAGCTTGGCCAGCCTCTCCACACGTTTGACGCTGACAAGATCAGCGGCGGAAAGGTTATCGTCAGAAGGGCGGCGGAAGGCGAGAGAATCGTGACCCTTGACGGGAACGAGAGGAAACTCTCCGCCGAGGACATCGTGATCGCCAATGCCGACGGCCCGATGTGCATCGCCGGAGTGTTCGGCGGCATCGATTCCGGAGTGAAGTCTGAGACTGTCAACGTCTTCGTCGAGAGCGCCTACTTCGATCCGGGCTCAATCCGCAAGACATCCAAGAGGCATACGCTCCAGACCGACGCCTCCTTCCGCTACGAAAGAGGTGCCGATCCCGGAATCAATGAATATGCCGCCAAACGTGCCGCCCTGCTCATTCAGGAGGTCGCCGGCGGAGAGGTCGTAGGAGGAATCGAGGAATTCTACCCGGAGAAGATAGAGAAGAAGGTCATTGACCTTGACTACGACCGCATCGAGAGGTTCATAGGCAAGAAGATCGGCCACGACACGATTGAGAGGATCCTTACGGCTCTCACCTATGAGTTCATCGAGAGGCGCGAAGGCGGCTCCAAGGTCGCGGCTCCTTCCTACATGATCGACGTGACAAGGGAATGCGATGTGGTCGAGGAAATCCTGAGGATTTACGGCTACAACAACATCGACCTGCCGCAGCACATGAAGATGTCCGTCAACGCCACTCCTTCGCCGGAGCCTGAGGCCATCCGCAACGGAATCTCCAACTTCCTGGCCGCCAACGGATTCGTCGAGATAATGAACAACTCCCTCACGAAGGGTGCTTACTATAAAGGACTTACGACCTATCCTGAGGAGAGGAGCGTGACGATTGTCAACCCTCTGAGCTCAGATCTCAACGTGATGAGGCAGACCCTCATATTCAGCGGGCTTGAGGTTGTCGCCTACAATCTGAACCGTCAGATTTCCTCGATGAGGCTCTTTGAATACGGCTCCGTTTACAGCCGTGACCCGGAGAAGGACGGCAAGACGCTCTCCTCCTACGAGGAGCATCCGGCGTTCTCGATGTTCGTCACCGGAACTCCGGAGAAGTCTTGGAACAGCCAGCCGGGCAAGAGCAGCTTCTTTGAGCTGAAAGGCTATGTTGACCTGCTCCTGAGGCGTTTCGGAGCCGACCTTTACCAGATGGAAGCCACCGCGGCCCCCGCTGACATATTCAGTGAAGGCGTCGCCTATGCCCTTCCGGGGCAGCATCTGCCGCTTGCGGTTCTTGGAACGGTCGCCCCTGCCGTCGCGAAGAAATTCGGAGTCCGCCAGCCTGTGTTCGCAGCCGAGATAAACTGGAACACTCTGTTCCAGCTCGTGAAGAGGGACAAGGTCGCGTTCAGGGAGTTGCCGAAGTTCCCGGAGGTCAGAAGGGATCTCGCCCTTCTGCTTGACGAGAGCGTAAGCTATGCCGACCTCTACAAGAGTTCGTTCAAGGCCGGAAAGAAGCTTCTGCGGCAGGTGACCCTGTTCGATGTCTATCGCGGCGACAAGATTCCGGCGGGCAAGAAGCAGTACGCCCTCGGATTCGTGCTTCAGGATCTGGAGAAGACCCTGACCGACGAGGATGTGGAGAGGATCATGAAGAAGCTTCTCTCCACATTCCAGAACGAGTACGGAGCCACATTGAGGTAAGGTTATGAGGAGGATTCTCAGGATAGTTCTTCCGGTTGTGGTCATCGCCGTTGCCTTGGGGGCCTGCGCCCGCGGGGCGAGGGTGATTCCTGTGCGCAAGATGGAGCGGATCTATCGTGAGATGTTTCTTGCGGACCAGTGGCTTGAGGACAATCCGGACAGGCGGTCGGAAGCGGACACGACTTGGTTCTACGAGCCGGTTTTCGAGAAGTACGGCTTCACGCTCAAGGACTACCAGAAGAGCGTGGACTATTACCTGAACGATCCGAAACGGTACGCTGAGATGCTTGGACGGGTCTCCGACAGGCTACGTGCCGAGATGGGGGAGCTTAACAGGAAAATAGCATTGGAGGACAAGGCCCGTTTCAAGGCCGATTCCATCGCAAGGGCGCAGAAGTCGTTGCCGATGAGGACTTTCCATTCTGCCATCGACATATTCAAAGACGGCTTTTCGATGGACAGCGTCTGCTTCCTGAAGGATTCCGCCGGGATTTATTATCTTGCGCCGGTCGTCAGGGACACGATGTTCTTTGGCCCGGAGCTGATCATCCGTGACACGCTCCCGGATCTTGAGGATTCGCTTGCGGCGGCGGTCGCCCCGGAACCAGAGACATTCAGGCCAGTTCCGGTCGCCCGGAAAAGAATTCCGGCGGAGTTGAAACTCCTGCCTTCAAAAAAAATGATTGATAAATGAATAGAATAGCAGCGGAATATGTCTTCACTCTCACCGGAGAAGCGCCGGTGAGGAATGGTTTTGTCGAATATGACGACACCGGAACCGTTACGGCCGTCGGAGAGTGTTCCGGACCGGAGAGCGAGAAGTCTTTTGTGAAAGGGGCTGTAGTCCCGGGTTTTGTGAACACTCATTGCCATCTTGAGCTTTCCTACCTCTGGAAAGCTTTCCGCAAGGGAACTGGAATGGCCGGTTTCATCGACCAGATCAACGAGATGAGGGACAACAAGAGCATGGACGAGAAGCTCCGCGACATCTCCCACTGGATGAACGTGATGTGGGGCCGCGGCGTGTCCGCTATGGCCGACATCAGCAACTGTGCCGACACGTTCGCCATCAAGAAGGCCTCTCCGATGTACACCAGAACTTTTCTGGAGGTCTTCGGAACCGAGCCTCAGGACTGCGCTTCGGTGATGGAGAACGTCCTGAAACTCAAGGCTGTGGCTGACGGTTACGGACTTGACGCCGCCCCGACGCCGCACGCCTGCTACACGATGAGTCCGGATCTCGTCACAGCCGTCTGTGCCGAAGGCTTGAAGTCCGGTTTCCTGTCTTTTCATTCGGAAGAGACGGAGGAAGAGGAGGATATGCTGAAATACGGCCGAGGTGCCATGTGGGACAACCGCAAGGCCGCCGGGATGAGCGTGCCTCCGGTGACGGGCAAGTCATCCCTGCTCTATTTTCTTGACAGGCTGGAGAAGGCGCATTCCGCTCCGTTTGACGAGCACATCCTGCTTGTCCACGAGGTCTGCATGGACCAGGAGGGAATCGATGCGGTCAAGAAAGTGATGAAGCATCCGTTTGTGGCTCTTTGTCCGCAATCGAACATATTCATCCACAACGCCCTCCCTCCCGTGCCTCTGATGCGCCGCAACGGGTTGAAAATCACCGTCGGGACTGATTCGCTTTCAAGCAATGACGATCTCGACATAGTCGCGGAGCTCCGCTGTCTCCAGAACGCTTTTCCGGAAGTCAGCCTGAACGAGCTGCTTGTCTGGGCCTGTAGCAACGGTGCGGAATTCCTGTCAAAAGAGAGTGAATACGGTCGCATAGCCGTCGGGATGAAACCGGGGCTTGTCGCTGTGGAGAACCTGGACGGAGACCGTCTGACATCTGAAAGCCGTTCACATAGAATTGTTTAGCCATGATGCGTGAGGAACTTGTTTTCGGGCCGGTACACTCCAGACGGCTTGGCTCATCGTTGGGAATCAATCTGCTTCCGACGAAAGGGAAGCTGTGCAATTTCGATTGCGTCTATTGCGAGTGCGGCTGGAACAAGGACGGCCTTGGAGACCGCAGGCTTCCGGCCCCCGGGGAACTCCGCGACGCTTTGGAGGCGAAACTTAAGGAATGCCGTGACGGCGGCGTACCGATCGACTCGATAACTTTCTCCGGAGACGGCGAACCTACCCTGAACCCCGGTTTCGCCGAGATGATCGACATCACCATCGGACTGAGGGACAGGTACTTCCCCGGAGCGAAAGTGTCGGTTCTTTCAAATGCCACAAGAATATTCAGAAAGGATGTTTTTGAGGCTTTGAAAAAGGTGGACAATCCTATTCTGAAGATTGACGCTCCGACGGATGAGCTTGCGGCCCGGATCAACCAGCCGCA
>CAVERO010000174.1:0-5706 GCA_963617915.1 Candidatus Methanomethylophilaceae archaeon
CCGCTTTTCTCCGTCATCTCCATCTTGGTGATGTACTTGCACATCTCAATCACGCAGTCGTCCAGACCGGCGTCGAAGATGTTGACCTTTTCAATCAGCGAGCCGATGTCGCTCACGCGGCGCAGCGTGTAGCCCTCCAGGGTCTGCGAAATGGTCTCGAACTGGGCTTCGAGAGCCTTTTCCTGTGTTTCCGGCAGGATTCCGTCAGGCATCAGCCAGATCATCACTCTCTCGGCCGGGTCGTGGTAAAGCGTCTGTCCCTGGACAAGATTGGCCTTGCCGCAGTGCGGGCATTCCCACACGAACAGCGAGCCGTCCTTGACCTGTTCCTTCAATTCGGGATTCTCTCCGACATTGATCCGGTTCCAGACTTCGACCGCATGCTTTTCTCCGCAGGCGGAACAAGTTGCCGTTACTTTCTCTGACATATTCGTTTAATTCAAATATTCATCGCCGTTGGTTTAATTGATAGGGAAGAATATTCCAACCTCCTATCTGTCAAGCCATTTCCAGACTTTGTACATCAGCGCGCCCCAGACGAGGAACAGCGCCACATAGACCCAGAACGGCAGTCTGGCGGCGTAATGCGTGCCTTGGGTGAGTTTGTCGTAATCGGGGATGTCGGCGTAGTAATATGCCCCCGCCCCGAAATCGAGCGAGTCCTGAAGCCCAAGGCCGCGCGCCATGATGTAAAGGGCGGCCAGAACGGTCGCCCCTATAACTGTCAGGGTAAGAACCTTGACTGCTCTTTTACCGGTGAAGGCCATCAGTCAAGAGTAGGAATCGGGAAGAAGTTGCCGGAAAGGAGAAGCCAGACGGCGAAGAACGTCAGCACGATGTTGAAGCTTTGGCCGATGATGTAGAGCCAGAGCACCTTGCCTCCCTGCATCTGTTTGATGATCTCCTTGAAGTTCGTGTCCAGTCCGATACTGGTGAAAGCAAGCACGAACGCCCAGTTCTTGTACTGGTCCAGCACCTTGTTGATCGCTCCCACCTGATCGGCCCCGCAGAGAGGCTGGATGAGGAACGAGGCCACCATCGAGGCGATGAAGAATCCGAGGATGAACTTCGGGAAGCGTACCCAGATTTCTCCCGGGCCCACCTTTGCCGCTCCGTTGTTGTCAATCCTTGTGGCAAAGAACACGGCCACGAAGAAAGCGATGAATCCGATGAGGATGTTCTGGATGGACTTCACGAGCACAGCCGCCTGCTGCGCCTCGGGTCCGAGGGCGGTGCCGGCCACGACGACCGCTCCGGTGGAGTCAATGGTGCCGCCGATGAGGGAGCCGCCCATAATCTGCGACATTCCGCAGGCCTTGATGATGACAGGCTCGAAGACCATCATCAGGATTGTGAATATTATGGAGATCGACACAGTGATGGACAGGTCGTCCTTCTTCGCCTTTGAGGCCGCCGCCGTGGCGATGGCCGCGCTGGTTCCGCAGACGCTGGTCGCCGAGGCCATCGTTATGACCAGCGGCTTGTTGTCTATCTTGAGCACCTTGATTCCGAACCACCACATGAACAGAATCACGATCGGGGTCACGATCCAGGCTATTCCGAGGCCGTAGAGACCGAATTTGGCGATGTTGGAGAACAGCACGGAGAATCCCATGATCACAAGACCGGTCTTGATGTAGAATTCGGTCTTTATGGCCGGCTTGAGCCAGTTCGGAACTCCTACCGTGTTGGAGATCAGAAGACCCACCAGAAGCGCCCAGAAGGCCCACTCAAGGTAGCGGTTGAGGGTGTATTCGGCACTGATGAGGCGTACCACAAGGGCGATGACGAACAGTCCGATGATGGCGGGAATATATTTCTTCACGCTTTCGCCCTGAAGTTTGACCCCAACGGTGAACAGCGCCCCGAGGGTGATGAACGTCACGAGTAACTTGCGCCAGAACGCCCACTCTCCGAGTTGTTCGCCAAGAGGAACAACCTTTGCCGCAGCCGCTCCGGAGAGGTTCTCTCCGAGTGTCCAAGTGGCGAATTTAACCGCTGAAAAATCAAATGCCTTGGTCAGGACGGCGATGCAGGCGATGACGATCACGATGCCGCCTATCCAGATTGCCTGCCAGTCCTCTTTTCCCCAAAAAGCGGGGACAGTCTTGCCTTTCTCCATCTGTAGAAAATTAGTATAATGTTTTACTATTTTGCAAAGATATAACAACTGATGCATTCTCGCAAAACTTTTTCAAAAGTTGGAGCAGCGGAACAGGTACAACAAGGCTGATTCTAACCACGAATCACCATTACACGTCATGGAGCAAGCGTCAATTGGCGTGTAAAAAAGGCAATATTTTTCGGGCATCAGCTTCTACAGGCTGATGCTGAATATCCAGCCGACGTAATTCGAGTTGAGGTTTGAGACCGGGAAGTAGTCCAGGTTCGTCCAGAAATTGCTGGCGTAGCGGATGCCGACCTGCGTGTCGTACGGAAGCCAGAAGAAGTTGCCGAGATTGACGGTGAGGTCGGCGCCGACGCTGAACAGGTTCTCGCCCGTGACACCGCCGGGATTGAAATGCAGAGTATTGCTCCAGTTGAATTTCTGGTAAGACCAGTCGAAGAACGGGGTCAGCTCAAAGTTCTTGATGTAAGCCACGGGGCTGAGGAACGACCAGTCAACGTCCAGGAACGGAATGGCATAGTCCACGGTCACTCTGTACCTTTCTCCCGATCCGGAGTTGAGGATGCTTTTAAGGTTGGTGTCCACGAATCCTCTCGGAATGGCGGTCAGGGCACCTTCCGGGCTGCTGTGGCCTCCGCCTGTGCCAAGATCCCCTTCCATAGATGCTGTAAGCCTCCAGCCTTGTCTGGGGCTGAATCCAGGGAGATAGCCGTAAACGTACAGGTAGGCGGTGCTGCTGTAGGCTGCCGGATGCCCAGGTCTGGTGTGCACACCCAGTTCTGCCCCGAACCCCAATGACGGAAAGACCTGAGCCGGAGCCTTTTGCCGGAGGATGTAGCCTCTGACCGAAAAGTCAAGCGTCTTGAGCGCGGCTATGTGTTCATCATTGATGGTTCCGGATTTCTCCGTGATTTCCTTTCCGTCTTTCTCGACGATCTGCTGGAGGAGTATCTGGTCGTTGTACCTGTCGTTTGTGAACTTGTACTTGACCTGCGGAATCAGTCCGCGGCTGATGCCTCCCGACGAGAAATTGAACGGGATATAGACTTTCAACCCTCCTTCGAAATAAGGCCTGTCAGTCAGGGTTCCGTTGTTGTACAGACGGTACATGTTCCCCTTTGTGACCTGAATCTTCCGGATGTCAAGCGCTGCCCTGTCGTTGAGGTCGGCGGAGAACTCAAACACAGGGTAAAGTCCCGTGAATGCGTACTTGAAGTGTCCGGAATGTCTCCATTTGCCGGTCTGGTACGGGTCTTCGTGCGCTCCGTAGCCGACCATTCCATAGCCGGTGCCCAGAAGATTCTGGAACAGGGCGGTGGCTCCGAGCGACACGCTTTTGTAGTAGTCGTCGGAACTGATGGACTCGATGTTGTCGTAGTTGAAATACACCGGCGCCCACGAATGGATGTGCGGGAGTCTTATCTTTGAATATCTTTCCGGCTGCGTGAATTTGACCTCCGCGGCGGCTGCGGCCGAATTCCCAAGGGCGGCTTCCTGCGCTGAAAGTGCCTCGGCGACAGGGTATTTATGGACATCCTCAAAGCGGACTTCGGTGACGGGCAGGTCGCTCACCGCAGTGGCGTACATCATCCGTCCCTGCTTGTAGTCCTGTGGCCTGTCGGAAGCGGCCAAAGAGCTGTAGTACAGCGTGTCAGCCTTGAACACAGGCGAACTGATCCCGTAGCGGGTCGAGGTCAGCCGCCGTAGCGTCAGGCTTTCCACGTCCAATGAATATAATTCCGTCACCCCCGTCCTGTCGCACAGGAAGGATAACTGTGCGCCTTCTGAAACCGGGCGCTTCGACAGGTTCAGCGACCGGTCTCGCAGATGCGAAAGCGTGACAGGTTGAGGCCCGAGCAGTTGCCGGAGAGCGGCCTTTCCGTCGGGATGCCGTCCGGCAATCTCATAGACCCCCATTCCGTTCTCGGACAGCCCAGCGGCGAACAACCGCTCCCCGATCCAGGCCGATTCCGTGAACTGGAGGGAGTCGGGAGAGGTGAACGTTTCTCTGGCGGAACCCTCAGCGGCATCCAGCAGGACAATGCGCGATCCGCCGGAATAAGGATATTCAATGACGGCTATGACTTTTCCGTCGGGCGATGGAGACGGATTGAAGAACCGTCCGTTTCCTGTCAGGTTGTGGACTCTTCCCGGCTTTGACAGATTCACGTACCGGATTCGGGAACGACCCCCGAGAGTCCATCTGCGTCCGGCCACTGACTCGCTCCAGAATATTCTTTGACCCTCCGAATCAAGGAACAGGTCGCTTGAATATGAAGCGAAGCTCCTGATTCTCTTTTCATTGCCGTTGGCGTCCAGCCTGACCAGACCCTTAGGGACGGAGAGTCCTGACTTGAGCGAGTATATTCCATAACCATCCGCGGAGACGCTTCCCGCATATTCAGTGTGTCTGCGTGGGACGGCGGTGACTTGCCTTGACGGCATAAAAGGCTCCCGGAGAGCGGCCTCGCTGTTCCAGATCTGCCTGAAATTCTCCTCTATCGTACGGAAAGAATCCTTGAAATTCTTTCCGGCGGCGGCCTTGACTGTCTTCTGGAGATTGAAGAAGCCGCCTTTGCGCACAACCCTGTCAAAATACTCCTTGGTGAAAAGAGGGTCGTCGAAGAACACTCTCGCCCCGGAGATAAGCATATATCCAACCCTGTAATGGTCAGGAGTATAGTTCTTGTTGGAGCCATAGAACCATCTGTAGTAGTCCCTCCAGTCGCCGCAGTCGAACGCCGGCATCATGTAGCCAAGAAAGTCGGCCTGCCTTCCGCGTCCGCTCCGGCTGAGTGCAGTCTCCGCCACCACAGCGTCGCCTTCGAGGAACGCCGGCCCCGGGTATATTCCCGCAAAGGCCCCGGCAGCCATTTCCCCGAAGAACCAATGCAGAGGTCTGCCCCATTTGCCGGCCGCTCCGAACTGCATCTGCGCCGCGTGCCGTCCTTCGTGGATTGCCAGGTGCCGCACCCAAGGCATCGCAGTTGGGGAGTAGGGGTCATTTACAGTGAATATGTCCATCCTCTTCGGCGCCCAGGTGACCGAAGCGTTCGGCAGCACGTAGCGGCTGTGCAGGATGACTGGCAGCTTGGCCTTGTAGCTCTGCCCGATGAGGTAGCCGGAAGACGGCGCGAGCCGAAGCCTCGCGGCCTCAAGTTCCGTCCCGTAAACCCTTGCCAGAGAATCCTCTCCCGCAGGGAAGATCAGCTTGAAGTTCTCCGTCTCAATCTGCCTCCACCGCAGAGCCGCCGGGTCGCTTCCCGTCAGCGAGAACTGCGCGTTGACCTTGACGCCGCTCAACGCAAGAAGAATTACAATGAATATCCGGATTCCAGTTTTAGTCATAAGATGATATTATTCATAAACCTATCTGCGAAGATAGTGATTTTACCATAAGACATAATCTGCTTCCGGAGATAATTTGGATTATGTGATTCTTAAAAAACAACTTGGTAATCTTTGATTGTCTTTTCAGTCCATATTTCTTTAACCAAAAAGATTTTTGAGTAAATTTGTGGGAATATTCTTACAAAGATAGATGCAGGTTTTTCTACAGATTCTTACCCTGCTCGGCG
>CAVERO010000175.1:0-5690 GCA_963617915.1 Candidatus Methanomethylophilaceae archaeon
GCCGGCGGCGCCCTTACAGCAGCGGAGCGAAGAGGCGCATGAAGCTTTCGAGGAGGCGGGAGTACCACGGGCGGTTGCTCCATTCCTCAATGGTCAGCTCGCGGCACTGGCGGAGGTCGTACAGGAATATTCCTTTGTTCATCAGGGCGGTCTCCTCGTCGTAGATGTGGGCGTTGATTTCGTAGTTTATGGCGAAGCTCCGGAAGTCCAGGTTGGCCGATCCGATGCTTGAGAGGTAGTCGTCACAGACGAAGGTCTTGGCGTGGATGAATTCCCCCTGACGGAGGAATATCCTGACCCCGGCCTGGAGAACTTCCTCATAATAGGCTCTGTTGGCGGGGCGCATAAGGATGTTGTCGGCAACTTCCGGAAGCATCAGGCGGACATCCACTCCGCACAGGGCCGCTGTCTTGAGCGCGTCCAAGACCGGTTCGGTAGGGACAAAATAAGGAGTCTGGAGATAGATATACTTCTTGGCGTGCTGGAGAGCCCACTCGTAGCTGAGCTGGAGGATTGTCAGCGGCAGGTCAGGCTCGTCCGGAACAATCTGGACCAGTTTGTTCCTCAATGTCGGATGCGTGGCGTGGAAGTCGATCTCCTTTCCCCCGGCCTCTGAGCCGTTCTCACCGGCCGCCAAGCCGTTTTCACCGGCCGCCAAGCCGTTCTCACCGGCCTCTGAGCCGTTCCCCCCGGTCGCTGAGCCGTTTTCACCGGTCGCTGAGCTTGTCGAAGCGACTGTCCGTTGGAATCCCGTCTTTTCGGGCACTTCGGCAGGCTCAGTGACCGAATGTGGTGGCTCAGTGACCGAATGTGGTGACTCCGTGACCGGAAGCGGAGGTTCAGTGGCCGGAATGACCGGCTCCTTGGCCATCGGATAGAACTCGATCATAGCCTTGTCAATCGTCCCGCCGCCCGTCAGCCAGGAGTCCAGGAACGTGTGCTGGAGCACGGCCACGGCATTGCCCGTCAGACGCAGGTGCGTGTCCCTCCACAGGCGGAAGTAATGGTCGTTGATGTTCATCCCCCCGGTGTAGCCTATCTTCCCGTCAATCACCACTATCTTCCTGTGGTTGCGGTAGTTGAGCTTCGTGGCCAAATCCAGCAAGTGCATCCTCGGGTTGGTGAACTTGACGACTTCGACGCCGGCTTTCCTCATGGCGTTGTAGTAGGCCGAGGCAATCGGGAAATTGGCGATGTTCTCGTACAGGAAGCGGACCTTGACCCCCTCCCGCGCCTTCTGCATCAGAAGCCGCTTGATCGCCTTGCTGCCCTTGTCGTTCCCGAAGTGGAAATATTCAATGTGTATGGATTCCTTGGCCGCCAGGATGTCCTCGCGCAGCAGGTCGAACTTCCGCTGTCCGTTGGTGATGATCTCGATGTCGTTGCCGGAAGTGACAGAAGGGTAACTCTCCGCTCCGAGAAGCCTTGCCAAAGGCCGGAATTCTTCCCTGACGGCGGATTCGTTGTCGTGCCCGAAGAGGATTCTGTTCAGCTCCGGAGTGGTCTCCGCATCGAAGATGTCCATGTACCTTTGATGCCGCCGGTTGAAGATCCAGTGATGCCGGTAGTTGATTCCGAACATCAGGTAGAGTACAAGACCCGCCACCGGAAGCACCGCGATGACAAGCAGCCAAGCGAACTTCCTTCCTGAATCTCCCCGGTCAACCAGAATGATTGTGAAGACTCCGAGAATCAGGAGAATGTACAGGACTGTGAGAATCCACTGCAACATTTCAGACTATCTCCCCGATGAGTGTCGCCGATGTGCAGGAAAGCACCTTGACATCCACATAGTCCCCCGGCTTGTGGCCTTTTCCCGGGAACACGCACATCTTGTTGCTTCCGGAACGCCCGCAAAGTTCCTCCGGATTCTTCTTCGACGGCCCTTCCACAAGAACCCTGAATGTCTTGCCGATGTCGTTCCGATTGCTCCCGAGGCTCAGCTCGCTTTGCAGGGCGATGATCTCGTTCAGCCTTCGGGTCTTGACTTCGAGCGGCACGTCGTCAGGGTAGTGCCTTGCGGCGAGTGTCCCCGGCCTTTCGGAGTAGTAGAACATGTAGGCGTAGTCGAAGCCGACCTTGCGGAACAATTCAAGTGTCTGCCTGTGGTCCTCCTCCGTCTCTGAACAGAATCCGGCGATAACGTCCGTTGTGATTCCGCAGCCCGGCAGAACCTCCCGGATCTTCGCAACCCGTTCAAGGTACCATCCGGCGGTGTAGCGCCTCCTCATCTTTTCCAGAAGCCTGTCGCTGCCCGACTGCACCGGCAGATGAATATGTCTGCAGATGTTGTCGTACCTTGCCATCGTGCCGATCAGCTCATCGCTGATGTCCTTGGGATGGTTGGTGGCGAAGCGCACTCTCAGCTCCGGGCTGATCCGAGCGACCATCTCCAACAGTTTCGGAAAGTCACATCCTTCGCCTTCGGACGGCCTCCAGTTGTAGGAGTCCACGTTCTGCCCCAGCAGGGTCACTTCCTTGTACCCCTTGCTGAAGACATCGCGTGCTTCATCCACAATGGTTTGCGGGTCACGGCTCCTTTCCGCGCCCCTGGTGTAGGGCACGACGCAGTAAGAGCAGACATTGTTGCACCCCCTCATGATCGAGATGAACGCCGAGACCCCGTTCCTGTCAGTCCTGACCGGGACGATGTCGGCGTAGGTCTCCTCGTGGGAGAGCATCACGTTGATCTGCGGCTTGTCCGGCGCGATGTCCCGGAGCAGGGCCGGCAGCGTCCTGTAGGAGTCCGGGCCGGCGACAAGATCCACCTTACGGGTGTCCAGAAGCTTGTCCTTCAGCCTTTCGGCCATGCAGCCGACAATCCCGACGGCCACGCCGGGCCGGTTCTCCTTCTGCTTGTGGAACACCTCGATGCGCCCCCAGATCCTTTGCTCGGCGTTGTCCCTGACCGAACACGTGTTGGCTAGGATGACATCCGCGTCGTCCATGGTCTCCGTGCGTTCGTAGCCTTCTTTCCCGAGAATCGAGAAAATCACCTCGGAGTCACCTACATTCATCTGGCAACCGTAGGTCTCTATGTAAATCTTCTTGTTCATTCTTTATGGTTGTCTCTGTGATTCCTGAAATAATGACTTTTCATCATCACTTACTTCACGCAAAGATAGATAATAATCCTTGAATAACGGCTTGTTGACCCTGTCGAATCCATTCGCTACTGCTTATTATGGATTTTTCACTATATTTGTGAAAACTGTATGTGTGAAATGAAGACATTCAAGAGGGCAATATCCGGCGTTTTTGTCGCTTTGCTGGCCTGCGCCATACTTTCCGGCTGCTCCGGCCTGTCCAAGGTCAAGGACATAAAAGTGACCTCGTGCGGTCTGGAGTCATATTCATTGAAGGGGCTTCGCTCGGTAGATGCCGTGCTGGCTGTGGGGATAGACAACCCGACATTCGCGTTCAAGGTGACGGATGTCAGCGGGACAGTGAAGTACAAAGGCGAGGATTTCGCAACCTACACGGCTGATTCGGTCAGCGTGGACAAGAAATGCTCCAAGGTCTATGACCTGCCTTGCTCGGCTACCCTGAGCGACGGTGTGAGCCTGACGCGGCTGATGCAGATTGCGAAGAAAGGCAGCCTCGAAGGCTTCACGACGGATGTCACCGCGACCGTGAGACTCAAAAGCGGTGCGGGAAAGACCTTCAGATTCAAGAACATAGACCTTAATGAATTGGCAGAGTAATTTATGAATATTTTCGCTCACAGGATTCTGGCCGCGGTGTTGCTCCTTCTAGGCGCGGTTTTTTTGCTTCCGGCCCAAGAGGTATCCGATTCGGTCATCTACAGGCAGAGCGCAGCCATGGACTCCACCCTTGTCGGAAAGAATATCCTCGGCTTGCTCTCCGCTGAGAGCGGCGTGACGGTACATCAGTCCCGGATCATCCAGGACGCATTGGCCGCCCACATCGCCGCGAATTCCTCCAGAACTTCGACGGGGTTCCGCGTCAGAATATTCAATGACAACAAACAGACTTCCAGGAACGATTCCGAGGCGGCTCTGACCCGTTTCAAAGGAATGTTCCCCGGTGTTTCGGCATATCGGACATATTCAAATCCTTTCTTCCGGGTGACTGTGGGGGACTTCCGGACAAAATCAGAGGCGATGCGGCTTCTCCAGCAGGTGAAGGGCACGTTCCCGACGGCGTTCATAGTCAAGGAAACCATCGGTTATCCGGTGGTGGACAGGTTCCACTCCTACACCGAGGAAAGGGTTGAGACAGAATAATTCAGGAATATCATTATGCTCAAGCAGGGACTCGAACTCAAACAGACTCAGAAGCTTTCTCCGCTTCAGATCCAGACGATCAAACTGATCGAGCTGCCGGTTCAGGAGCTCGAACAGAAGGTGAAGGAGGAGCTTGAGAACAATCCGGTCTTGGATGATTCTCCGGCTCCGGACAAGAACGAAGACAACGACGAGCCTAAAGACATCTCCATCGACGAGATTGACGACAATGACCAGATTCCTGCCTACAAGCTCCGCGTCAACAATTACGGCAAGGACGAGCGTCCCCAGTACAACACTTTCTCCGTGAAGGAGAGTTTCACCCAGAGCCTGATGGAACAGCTCGGGTACCGTAACCTGTCGCGGCACGACCACGATGTCGCAGCCTTCATTATCGGCAGTCTCGACGCTGACGGCTATCTGCGCAGGGACATTGACAGCATCGTGGACGACCTCGCGTTCCGGGCCAACATCGAGTCCAGCCCGGAGGAGGTCTTGCGGATGCTCAAAGTGATTCAGGAGTTTGAGCCGTCAGGAGTGGGAGCCCGTGACCTGCGTGAGTGCCTTCTGCTTCAGCTCAAGGCCCAGAAGCAGACAAAGGAGGTTCAGGTGGCGGAGCGGATTCTCACCGACTATTTCGCCGAGTTCTCCAACAGGCATTTTCAGAGAATAATATCAAAACTTGGTCTTTCCGAGGAGGACATGAAGGCTGTCATGGCGAGAATCGTCAAGCTTAATCCGGCTCCCGGAGGCCAGATTGACGACTCGTACAACGATCAGGCCCAGCAGATAGTCCCCGATTTTGTTCTGGACATCGTGGACGGAGAGCTGAAGCTTTCAATGCCGCGTTTCAATATCCCGGAGATCAGGGTCAACCGTAAGTACGCTGAACTTCTTGCCAGTGCGCAGGGCTCTTCCGACAGGCAGAAAAAGGAGGCCGCCACTTTTGTCAAACAGAAGCTTGACTCGGCCAAATGGTTTGTCGAGGCTTTGAAGCAGCGTTACAACACGTTGGAGAGCACGATGAAGGCCATTGTGGACTATCAGCGCGAGTATTTCATGGACGGGGATGAGACCCACCTTAAGCCTATGGTGCTGAAAGACATCGCCGAAAAGACCGGCTTTGACATCTCGACGATTTCCAGAGTGGTGAACAGCAAGTACATCGAGACCCATTTCGGAATCTTCCCTCTTAAATATTTCTTTTCGGAAGGACTTGAGAATCAGGATGGCGAGGAGGTTTCGACACGTGAGCTGAAGATGGCTCTGCGGGAGTGCGTGAATGCCGAGGACAAGCGTAAGCCGTTGACTGACGATCAGTTGGTGGCCGAGATGAACAAGCGCGGCTATAAGGTCGCGCGCCGCACGATTGCCAAGTACCGTGACCAGCTCGACATCCCCAAAGCCCGCCTCCGTAAGGAATTGTGATGGCCGGCCGCTGAA
>CAVERO010000176.1:0-5664 GCA_963617915.1 Candidatus Methanomethylophilaceae archaeon
AGCGAAATAGTTTGCGCAACCGCATCAAACGCAAATCATTCAGATTCCGTCACTTAAACGCAGTCCTTTATTTGCAAATTAGAATTATTATTGCCACATTTGCAAAGACACGACCGCGGCTCCGGATGAAACATCCGTTTTTGCACCAGGAACGGGTTTCGGATTCAGCAAGAAAGAAACGGTCACCGCGGATCCTGTCAGGATGATGTGACCACATATAATGCAAACCAATCACAAACATCACAATATTAACTAATTATGAGTAACAACTTTCTGAAACCCCATCTTTGGGGACTGACGGCGGCGGCAATCCTTTGCCTGCTGGCCTGGAATCCTGTGGCGGCGGGCGAAATTCCGCCGGCTGATGCGGAGTCTTCCGCCTCCCAACAGGAAAGCATCATCAAGGGTACAGTCCTGGACGAGCGCGGCGAGACTCTTGTGGGAGTCTCGGTCATCATCCGCGGAACGTCAGTCGGGACCGCGACCGACTCCAAAGGCCGGTTCGAGATCCGGGCAAAAAGAGGTGATGTCCTCGTGGTCTCTTCCATCGGCTTCATCACCCAGAACGTGACCGTGACCGGCAACACTCTGAATGTGGTTCTCAAGGAGGACTCCCAGATGCTCGGAGAGGTTGTCGTGACCGCCCTGGGTCTGCCGAAACAAGCCCGGTCGGTAGGTTACGCCACCACAAGGGTCTCCACCGACGAGATTGAGAGGACAAACACGATCAACCCGGTCAACGCCCTTCAAGGAAAGGTCGCCGGACTTCAGATCAACACGGGAGGAGCCTCCGGAATCACGTCCTCGTCATCCATCACCATCCGCGGAGCGAACTCGGTGGACAAGAACAACTCCCCGATTTTCGTCATCGACGGAATGATCATCCAGGAGCCTATCACCGGCAACCTGAGCGGGACCGACTGGGGCTCGCAGCTCAAGAACCTCAACCCTGCCGACTACGAGAGCGTGACCGTCCTCAAGGGAGCGGCGGCTACCGCGCTCTACGGCTCCCGCGGAGCCAACGGGGCGATCGTGATTGTCTCCAAGGGCGGAAAGTACGGCAAGCAGGGCTTGGGAGTCGAGGTCAACCAGACGGTGGAGATAACCGATGTGTACAAGTCACCGGTCGAGCTTCAGAACATCTATGGAGCGGGCTATCCCTACAACGGCTACCAAGGCGACTACCAGCCGGACGGCTCGCTTGACAAGACAACGGTCAGCTGGGGCCCGAAGATGGACGGCAGACTGATCAACCAGTACATGCCGAACGGTGAGAACACACCGTTCTCCCCTCATCCGAACAACTGGAAGGACTTCTATCAGACCGGAATAAACAACACCACGAACGTGGCCATCAGCGGTGGTGGGGAGAAATCCTCGTTCCGTCTCTCCTACGGATTCACGAAGACAAAGGGGGTCTTCCTGAACAACGACTTCCGCCGCCACAACATCTCGTTCAGGGGCAACACCGCGCTCAACAGTATCTTCTCTCTGGAACTCGGCGTGAAGTACGCATTCTCCTCGGCCAAGAACGGAGCCAGCCAGGGAGGCTGGGACTGGGGGAACAATGTCGGCATGATCACCGCCTACTACCTGCCTCGAAACATTGACGTCGCGGCCTACTACGACCAGTACCGCGACCCTGTGACCCAGGCTGTGGAATCCACTTCCATCTACGGGACACTGCGCTCATACTTCCACACCAGGGACACTCAGCTTCAGAGACGCAACGAGAACTCGATTCTCTCCGACCTCACCCTCCACGCGGACATCGCCCCGTGGCTGAGGGCAAGTCTCAAAGCCAACCACAACTACTACGGAATAAGCCACGAAGGCCATTGGGTGGGCACCGGAGAGTACGGAGGCCCGTCAGGCTCGGGAGGCTACGGACGCAACGGCAGCATCTCGGGGAACTACAACTTCATGGGAATGCTCCAGATGCCGGAGCAGAACCTCAAGATTGGAGGAGAGGCCTTCACCGTGGCCGCGATCGCCGCGGCGGAACTCTACGGCAACACCGAAGGACACTCCTGGGGCAAGCAGACCAACGGAGGACTTGTCACCCCGGGGGTCTTCTCATTCTCGAATTCCGTCAACAAGATCGAGCCTTGGTTCAACTACTCGCACCGCAACCAGCAGACCTTCGGCCTTTCAGGAATATTGAACATCGGATGGCGCGACCAGCTGTTCCTTGAACTCACCGCCCGAAACGACTGGCTTTCGACCCTGACCTACCCGACATACATGAACGGACAGAACAACTACACGGTGTTCTATCCTTCCGCGAACCTTTCGTGGGTGTTCACCGACTCGTTCAGGAAAGCCATACCGGACTGGTTCTCGTTCGGAAAGATCAGGGCGTCGGTGGCCAAGGTGGGTATGGGAACGTCCGCATACGCCACGAGCAACGGATTCGGAGTGTTCTCTCAGGAATCCATCTACACCCCGGACAGGAGCGGCTCCGTGCTGGCAGCCTATCCTAACCTTGGGACAGCCTACAACGACAATCTCAAGCCTGAAATCCAGCGGGCCATCGAGCTCGGAGCCGACATCAGGCTGTTCGACGAGAGGCTGAACATCGACTTCGCATGGTACAAGAAGAACAACTTCAACCAGATTCTCTCGGTAGGTTCCGTTTCGGAATCCGGAGCCAGCAGCAAGCTCATCAATGCCGGAAACATCCAGAACAAGGGAATCGAGCTCCAGGTGGACGTCACTCCGATCCGCACCAAGGATTGGAGATGGACTGTCGGAGGCAATCTGGCGAGAAACCGCGGAAAGGTGGTCAAGCTGGACGACGAGATCAAGGAATGGCAGCTGATGTGGGGCTATGACGCCGCACCGGAAATCTGGGCCTACGAGAACGGAGCTTTCGGTGTATTGACATCCTACCTGAACAGCGGTATCATGTCACCTATCCTCACGTGGCAGGGAGAGGACGGAGATCCTCGCAACGGCAAGATGATCATTGAATACTATCAGGAACACGGCTCACCTAATTCCGTCTCGTCATACTATCCTCTGACCCTCTACGACCGCAATGAGGAAGGAGACCGCGAGCGTCACATACTCGGAAAGGTCGAGCCGGACTTCACCTTAAGCCTCAACACCTCCCTGTCGTGGAGAAACCTCGACCTCTACCTTCAGGCGGACGGACGCTTCGGAGGGAACTACTTCTCCAACCTGTGGAAATACTCCGTGCCGAGAGGTTCTCTCAAATCCACTCTTGAAGGCCGTGACAAAGAGCACGGAGGAATAGCCAGAATCAACTACAAGGGGGAGACCGTCTATGACGGCCTGATGCTGGACGCCGTGTTCGCTGAAGGGGCAAAGGCTCCTACGCAGAATCCGGACGGCAGTGTCGGTGCGATGGTCGATGTCGGCGGCCTGACCTACAAGGAGGCAGTGGAACAGCACAACATCCGGCCGGTGATGACAGGCATGTGGTACTTGCTTAATTACGGCTGGGGGATGAGCGCGATACCGGGTTCAATCCAGGACAACACCTGGTTCGCCCTCCGCGAGATCACCCTCGGCTACCGTCTTCCTGAAAACCTCTGCAAGAAGTTCGGAGCCAACTACCTGCGTCTCGGGTTCACCGCCCGCAACATCTGCTACCTCATCAACAAGCTGACCGACGGACTGAACCCTGCCGCCATCTCGAGCAACAACCCGCTGACACCGTTCGACATCGGAGGCGTGCCGTTCTACCGCACCTACGCCCTGAATTTGACCGTTAGATTCTAAACAAATGAAAGTAACAATGAAAGCAACAAGACATATTCTCGCGGGGATTCTCCTGCCCCTGATGTTCGCCGGCTGCCTGAAAGAGTATCAGGAACTGAACACCGACCCCGAGCAGCTGGGGACTACCGACCCGCGTTACGTGTTCACCGGAGCCACGATGAACTTCACCAACAACAGCCGCTCCCACCTTACGGGGAAGTACAGCGGAGTGATGGTCTATATGCAGTACCTCGTCTCCGCCAGCGGGGCGTCCTCCGGGTCGTACGTGTCGCCGGCCAAGCCGAACGAGCACCCGGAGCCATACAGTCCCGCCTATGGCGACTACTACGGCACCTACGGGCTGCGCCTTGACAACCTGATCAACACGGTCATCCCGAAGAAGGACGACGCGGAACGCTTCGCCGACGTCAAGGCCATCTCCCAGATTCTTCTGAATTACGAGCAGTGGAGGGTTCTTGACACCTACGGCGCGGCACCTGTCACGGAGGCGTTCCGCGCCCAGAGCGAAGGAATACGCACACCTCGCTACGACCTCTATCAGGAGGGGATCGACGGCACGCCGATGTACAAGAAGATAGACTCCGAGGTCAAGGCAGCCGTAGAGACGCTCAAGGCGTCCGACGACAACCAGCATGCCCTCGGAAGCAACGACTTCTTCTACTCCGGAGATGTCGGGAAATGGATCAAGTTCGGCAACACCCTGAGGGTGAAGATGGCGCAGCGCCTTGAAAAGGCCGACGCGGCGTTCTACAACAGCGTGGTGAACGAAGTCCTCGCCTCCGCCTCTAACATCATTTCAAGTAACGGGGAATCCTGCATCTACCACCACACCAACGAGTACAACAACAACACCGACGACATCCAGGACATCACAAGCCGCTACGTCGCATCGGCCGCGTTCGTCAACTTCCTGAAGTCCTGCGAGGATCCGAGACTTCCAATCCTCGTGAGACGCAACGGATTCGGCCCGGGGAACAACAACTCCGAGAACGACACATGGTTCGAGACTTTCAAGAAGGAATATCCTGACTACGAGACCCGCTGGCCGCAGTTCACCGGCCGCTACGTCGGGATGTCGGCCAACCCGGACAGTTCCAGCACGACATTCAACAAGAATGCCTATCTTACCCTGCCTTACCACAAGACAGACGGCACGGAAGCCAACCTGGACATCCGGATGCACTCCCAGATCGAGAGCCGCTTCTACATCAAGAACGGCGGCATCATCGGCAACAACAACATGCCGTCGAGAGCCATCGAGGGGTCGGACTATTACATCAACCAGAACGACATGCACACCTTCACTCCGCTGATAACCTACCCTGAGACCTGCCTGATGCTGGCCGAGATAGCCGTCAAGAAAGGCGGGTCCGTGGCCGGAAAGGATGCGAAGGGATGGTTCAGAGAGGGGGTCAAGGCCTCTATGGAGCAGTACAGGGACTGGGCTGCGAATATGTTCGTGGTGGCGCAGACCACGAAGACCGCTCCTAACTACAGCCCGGTAACAGACGAGAAGATAAACGCTTATCTCGCCCGGGCGGAGTTCTCGGACATCACTCTGGAGAAGATCATCTCGCAGCAATGGGTCAACCTCTACATGCAGCCGGAGGAGATGTGGGCGACCTGGAAGCGTACGGGACTTCCGGCCTTCAAAGCCACTCCAGAGCCTGAAGGAGGCGTGGCTTTTCTTGAGGAACTCAAGGATGCCGGCAACACTCTCGTGATCCCGAGGCGAAACTCCCTCGGCACGCCTAACACGCTGAACATCGCCAATTACGACGCGGCGATCGAGGCTCTTAAGAAAGACGCCAAATACGGCTCCGACACCGACAAGACGGAAGGGCGAATCTGGTGGGATGTATATTAGTGATGATGAAAAAATAAGTTGGTAAGGTTTTGTGAAGGATTTTTGCGGAT
>CAVERO010000177.1:0-5661 GCA_963617915.1 Candidatus Methanomethylophilaceae archaeon
TCAGATAGCACCGCTATCCTCCTTGGAAGAAGCGGTCGAACCTGAAGTTTTTCACTCTCAAACCTTCAAACAAACAAATCAAAACAGCTTCTAATAAGCTAAACAAATCAAAACAACTTCTGACTCTTTGATAATGCGGATAATAAACAGAGACCTTTCGTGGAACCTAACCGAAGATTATTGGTTATCTGCTTGTTAATCAGTGAATTATTTGCCACTGCCTGAGACTGAATGAGTGGCGTGTAATGAACTCATAATCAAAAAATATCACTTTTGCCTTTGGTGGAAAACAACTAAAGGAAAATGGCTTGTTGGTTGATTTGTAAGTTGTTATCATCCACGGTCTCTTAATTCGAAATTGAACTTATTGTTAAAAAATGATAGGCAAAGCTTTAAGAATATTCCTGAATGATTGTTAAATTTGCAGACTATGGCGACGAACACGATAGAAAAGGCGATATACAACCGGACTGAACTGCTTCTGGGAGATGATGTGATGAATGAGCTGGCGGCCACCAGGGTGATCATCTTCGGGGTCGGCGGCGTAGGCAGCTGGTGTGCGGAGGGGCTGGTGCGGAGTGGAGTCACGAGACTGACGATCGTGGATTCGGACAGAATCTGCATCACCAATGTGAACCGGCAGCTGATGGCGACCACGAGGACGGTGGGGCAGGTGAAGGTGGAGGCTCTGAAAGCGCACCTTCTCGAAATCAATCCTAAAGCCGAAATCACTGCGGTTCAGCAGATTTACAACGAGGACACGGCTGAAATGTTCAATCTTGATGAATATGATTACGTCATCGACGCCGTTGACTCTCTGAAGGATAAGGTGCATCTGATCCTTAAGGCAACTGCAAGCAAGGCGAAGTTCTACTGCTCGCTGGGTGCGGCTCTGAAGGTGGATCCGCTAAAGATAAAGGTCGCGGAGTTCTGGAGCGTCAGGGGGTGCCCGTTGGGAGCGGCTCTCAGGAAGAAGATGAAGAGGGCCAAGACGTTGCCGTCCAAGGAGTTCCTCTGCGTGTACGATGACGAGGTGCTGCCGAACAGGGGACACTGCCAGAGCTGCGGCACGGCGAGATGCATGTGTCCGAAGGCGCAGGACGGCCCGGGAACCCCTGACCTTCTGAACCACGAATGGTGTACCTCGAAGGCTCAGATCAACGGCACCACAGTCCACGTCACGGCCATATTCGGAATGACGCTTTCCGGGCTGGTGATTGAAGACATCTACCATCGTGTGCTGAAGTCGCCGGATGCGGAGAACGCCTTCGCTTGTTCCGATGTTTCAGTCGGGGAGTCATTTCCCAAAGAGGCGGGCTCGGTTGGCGAGGAGTCCGGGAATGAATCAGCCCGGCAAAGGAAAACGGCGGAAACTCCGAAGGTTCAGAACCCTTCTGAAACACCGTGGGCTTGACTGGCATATTCATAGCTATCTGTCGGAATATTCATGAATCGCAGTTAAGATATTCATAAAACCTGAAAGGAATGGAGCAGCGGAAGATTTGGGACCCACTCAGGAAGAAGGCGGTGGCGCTGACACCGGAGGAGAAGGTGCGGCAGTGGTTCATCGGTGTGCTGAAGGAACGGCTGAAGGTTCCTGAATATATGATGATGAGCGAGGTGGGGATGAAATTCGGAGGGAAGGATTTCCGCGCGGACATCCTCGTCTATGGCCGGGACACGGCGCCGCTGATGGTGGTGGAGTGCAAGCGGGAGGATGTGGCGATGAGTCGGGAAGTGCTGGAGCAGGCACTGCGGTACAATCTGGTTCTGAATGTGAAATATGTGGTGATAACCAACGGGTTGAAGACTTTCGGCTTCGCGCGTGACGGAGAGACTTATTCTCAGATGAAATCTTTCCTGGACTGGGAGACAATGCAGAAATAAAGGAATATGGGTGCGACAATAACACAGGGGTATCTTGACAGCCCTATTTTCGGAATAGTCTCGGAGGCTGCCAGGGAACTTGGTGTAAGGGCTTTCGTGATAGGAGGTTACGTGCGTGACTGCTTCCTCGGAAGGCCGAACGATGACATTGACATAGTGGTGGAGGGGAGCGGTATCGGGCTGGCCGAGGCTGTGGCCGCAAAGATTGAGGAAAGGGAGCACAGGCACTGCAACGTGTCCATATTCAAGACATTCGGCACCGCCATGCTGAAGTGGCGCGGGGCGGAGATTGAGTTCGTCGGCGCGCGGAAGGAGTCCTACCGCCACGATTCCCGCAAGCCGATCGTCGAGGACGGGACGCTTGAGGAGGATCAGGCGCGCAGGGACTTCACGATCAACGCGATGGCGTTCAGTCTCCAGAAGGATGACTTCGGCGCTCTCGTAGATCCGTTCGGCGGCATCCGCGACCTTGCGGCGGGTATAATCCGCACCCCGCTGGAGCCGGAGCAGACCTACAGCGACGACCCTTTGAGGATGCTCCGAGCCATACGTTTCGCCACGAAACTAAGCACTCCGGAGCAAAAATTCACCATCGTCCCCGAATCCCTGCGGGCGATGAGGAATATGCGCGACCGGATGACCATCCTTTCCAAGGAGCGCATCGTCGAGGAACTCAACAAAATCCTCGTCACGCCGCTTCCTTCGATGGGATTCAGACTTATGGACGAGACCGGTCTTCTTGAATATATCCTCCCTGACCTTCTGAAACTCAAAGGCGTGGAGTCCGTTGACGGAAAAGGGCATAAGGAAATCTTCTCGCACACTCTCCAGGTCGTTGACAATGTGGCGGCATCGGAGATTGAGGGCATAGCCGACGGCACACTCAAGGATTATGCCCCGGACGAGGGCGGAGACGGTTTCGTTGAGTCGGTCCGCACCTGTCCGAACGTGTGGCTCCGCTGGGCGGCTCTTCTGCACGACATCGGCAAACCGGCAAGCAAGCGTTTCGACCCTTCGGTCGGCTGGACATTCCACGGCCACGAGGTGGTCGGTTCGAAGATGGTTCCGAGGATATTCAAGTCCCTCAAGATGCCCCTGAACGAGAAGATGAAGTACGTCCAGAAACTTGTCGGTCTGCATCATCGTCCGATTGCCCTTGTGGATGAGGAGGTTACGGATTCCGCCGTGCGCCGTCTGCTGTTCGACGCCGGCAACGAGATCGACGACCTGATGCTTCTGTGCAATGCTGACATCACCTCGAAGAACCCCGTCAAGGTCGCCAAAATCCGCCATAACTTCGAGCTCGTGAAGCGCAAGCTCGTCGAGGTTGAGGCCAAGGACGCCATCCGCAACTTCAAGAACCCGATCACCGGTGAGCATGTGATGGAGGTTTACGGCCTGAGCCCGTGCCGCGAGATTGGCGTTCTCAAGGAATATGTCAAGGAAGCCATCCTGGACGGCCGCATAGGCAACAACTTCGAGGAGGCTGACGCCCTGATGCGGGTCAAGGCCGCCGAGATGGGGCTTGTGCCGGTCAGATAATTTGTCCGGCATAAGGCCGTTTGGCCGGACAAAACCCACAGCTGAAAGGACGATAAGGTTTATTCCTGAGGCTCCTTATCTTTGTCGTTGCGGCAGGCGGCGGTTGAAATCTCTCCCGAGTATTCTTGACGGAATCGTTCAATGAGATTGCGGAGTGCATCGCGTTCTACGGCCCGCTGGATGGCGCGGTCGGCTTTTTTGTCATCCGCGAGCAATTTTTCAGCCAGACTTTTGTATTTGTCCATACATCTTTTCTTTGTGGTTTTCACTGTATTTGCGTTCTTAAGCCCCATCGTCGGAGCGATCTCATCCATCGGAAGCCTGTCCCAGTAGAACCTTTTGAGAAGTTGCCTGCAATTCTTAGGAAGGGAAGACAGGACTCTGTCGAGGAAGTCTTCAAGGTAGCGTTCGTCTTCCGCAATGACTTCCGGGTCAGTGGGGTCAATGTCGGCGCCGCCGTTTATGATTTTGATGAATCCTCCTGTGGGAGTGGTCATTATCGTCTCTCCTTTTTCTGGCTTTACGGGCTTTGCCCTACGCGTCCGTCTGGATGCGAGTCTTCGACATATCGTGCACAAATAACTGAAAATATTGTTGGTCGAGTTCTCATTAAGCTTACCATCCTTGACATTCTCCATAAGAATAATCAAACCCTCCGACCAGATGTCATCGAATGTGACATCGTTCACGTTCTGAATCATAGGTGCGACAAGTTTGTGGATTCCTGGCCTCATCGTGTCGTAGATGAGTTTCCAAACTTGTGCGGAATTATTCTTGATTCCTAAGATCAAATCAGTGTCTGTCATACGTTGAATCGTTTTATTTTAAGCAAAAATAATCAAAAAAAAGCTATACCTTTGTTGTTAATGAAAAATCTGTCGGAAACATTTGATGGAATATGGTATGTCGTTACCTGTATGTTCTGGGCCGCTTTCCTGTTCTTGAGCTCAGCAGTTCTGTATGAGACCTACGTTATGGATGTGCTGACCAAAGGGAGGACATATCTGCATTTCTATTTCGCTGTAGGGTTTGTAGCCTTTTTCCCGCTGCTGTGCATACCTCCGGTACGTCACAATGTGAAGTGGCTTATGACTTTCACCCACGAGTTTACCCATATGCTTTTCGCCATGTTGTTCTTCCGGAGGATGAAAAGCTTTGTTGTTGACGGCGGTGAGGACGACCATACATCCTACAGCAATGGCCGTTTGGGCTATAAGACCATAACTCTTTCGCCTTATTGCGTCCCGATCATAACATTGGCTCTGCTGCCTTGGCGGTTTACAACTGGAAACAATGTTTATCTGGCGGTCATTGATGTTCTGATCGGCCTGACATACGCGTTTCACGTATGCTGTTGGATAAGGCAGATTCGTCCATATCAAACCGATATTATAGGGCCGGGCAGGATCCGTTCCCTCCTTATCATCGCATCTTTCCTTGTTCTCGGCTTCTGTGTTGTGCTTCTCACAACGTCCAGCGGGGTTGAGTTGGCCTTCAAAAGAGTGTTCTGGGTCTTTCCGAGAGACATTATCATGAATATCATGAAATAACCTCTCTTCGCATATTCAAAGAATATGGAAGAGAGGCAGTGGATAATCCACTATAAGAATAGTTTGTTCAGGCGTTCCCACGAGGTGTTGTTTACCTTGACAGTGTAGCCATTGCAAGTGAAGCTGATGGACACGGTCTCACCGTTTTCGGTGGTGGTGACTCTAACCCCTTGGTAGCTGTAGCTTGGCGTTTCCCTGCATCGGTCACTCAACTTGGCATATTCATTCTTGCATTGGCTTCGGATTTCCTCTGGCAAGAGCTTGAGGATACTCTCGAATTGCTGGACGCTCAGACTACAGTTCAGTTTCGGGAGCGATGAGGAGGTGATTTCGATGTTCTCTGTGGCGGTCGCGGCTATTGTCGCGCTGACGAGGATGGTGCTGATGGTGATCGCTGCGATGGATGCGATGGCGAATTTGAAAAACTTTTTCATAACACTTGTTTTTTTGTTGTTTGCCCTATAATGCCTCATTTCCGCATCGGTAAACAAAAAAAACAGGTTCCACGCGCGGCGTCGCGGCCGTTGGCAGGTACGGTGTGAAATGGCGGGTGGCTTGCCCTTGAGCGAAGTGGTGTCCTTAGTGATTCCTAAAAAATAACTTGGTGCTTTTGTTCGTCTTTTTGGCCTGAATTTATTTGTTCATCAGTCATGTGCCACCGGCACACTCCTTCTTCTCAAAC
>CAVERO010000178.1:0-5618 GCA_963617915.1 Candidatus Methanomethylophilaceae archaeon
CTTTTCAGAGGCCGACGTGTCAAGTCTGAGAGCCTGTAGCCAGTCTTGCATATTCGGAAATCATTATGTCAGAAAGATTTCAGGAATTCGAAATCTTTTTTGAGCATTATCTTGGGCTCCATCAAGGCGACTTTCTGGAACAGTTTGAACTGGTTGGCCTTGGAGAGATAGACCTTGTCCTCGTGCTTTCCCTTGCGCCACCATTTGTAGAAACCGACCGGGTCGTTCTCGAACGGGATTCTCGCCAGAATCTCGGAAGTGTAGCCAGGGAAGTCGATGGTCAGGCCAAGCCCCATAAACTGCTTGTAGTACTGCTGGTCAGCCCGGCGGAGCTTGCTCATCAATGGGTTATAGACCTCGAACGCATCCACCTGCATTGTCTTTTCGCGGACAATCATCCTGTGAATCCTGACCGGATCGTAGTTCAGCCACGAACCGACCCTCAATGTCTTAGGGCCATCGTCTGTGTCAAGGGTCAATTCATCCATTGAATAATATACCTTCTCCGGATCAAGAGGATAGACTGGATCGGTTTCCGCCATAGCTGACTATTTTAGTAATGCAACAGACAAAGATAGGCAAAAAAAACATAATTGGAAACATAAGTTGCTCCCGCGCATCCTGTGCGGAACAACAGCGGTAAGCAAAACATCGTTAAAATATGCCTTGCCGGACGAAAAAAAGACTCCGGACACGTTACCGCGCGAAACGGCGGACAAGGGTGGCGAGAAGGATCAGGACGGCCATCAGGGTGGAGAGGCGGCCGATGAAGTCTCCGTGGACTACAAAGAAAGTCCGCCCGTCGTTCAGGCCGACCTTGCCTTTCAGAACCGCCGGCTGCCACCAGGACGTGTGTGAGACCACCTTGCCGGACGGGTCGATGATGGCGGAGATTCCGGTGTTGGCGCTGCGGGCGATCCAACGGCGGGTCTCGATGGCCCGGAGGCAAGAATATGCCAAGTGCTGCCTGTAGCCTGGAGTGTCACCCCACCAGGCGTCGTTGGTGATCACGGTCAGAAGGCGGGCTCCGTTCCGGACATACTGAGTGCAATATTCTCCATAGACCGATTCATAGCAGACGGCGCATCCGACCGGGACAGTCTCACGGACAGAAACAGCCGTGGCCGGATCATCAGGCATCATAGCGTCGCCTGATGACAAACTGTCAGAAACGGCACTACCGGCGACATATTCATTGAAATGCAGCGGGGCGGTCTCCCTCTGCCCGATGCAGCGTCCCATCACCCCTCCAAGCCAATCGTCCACCTTGCAGAAGACTGCCGGATAGGGGGTCATCTCCACACCGACGACGAGCTTGCTTTTATGGAATATCTCCGGGGTGCTGAACGCGTCCAGCATCAGGGCGGAGTTGTGCGACTCCATCCAGACTCCATTGCCGACGCGGCGGGCGGTGCGGGAAGGCTTCAGAGCCCTTTTAAGGTACGTCCTCGAAGACGCCCCGACAAGCAGGTTGGCGTTCGGATGCTCCGCAAGGAATGAGGTGAACCTCCGCACCGAAGGACTGGAGGACGGATCGTTGGTCACGACATCACCCGTGAAGGTCTCCGGAGCGACCAAAAGCACAGGAACGCTGTCAGGAATATCCACGAACTGACTCAGCAGCAATTCATTCTGTTCTACCTGCGTCATCCCTCCGAACTTGTTGTACGGGTCGATGTTCGGCTGCGCGACGACAACGTCAAGCGTCTCGTCACAAGACTCCGGCTTCAGGAATCCTGACACGAGGGGCGGAGCGACGAACAAGGCCAGAGTTCCAAGCAACGCTGCTGACTTGGCCTTCGGGTTGAACGCCGTCCAGCGACCGCCCGCAAGGGATTCCAGAATCCCGAACACGCTGAGGTTCGCCGCCCAGACAAGGAGCGAGCCGCCGAGCGTGCCGGTATATTCATACCACTGGATCCATCCGGTCGTCCGGGCGAAGGCGTTGCCCAGCACGAGCCAAGGCCAGCTGATCTGCGCGCTTGTGAGGTACCACCGCTCCCAGGCAATCCATGCGAAGGCGAGGAATATGTAAGGAAGCGCTCCGTCCAGCCATTTCCTGCTCCAACGGAACAGTCCGAAAATCAATGACATCTGTAAAGCGTTGGCGAGGATTGCGAACACTCCTCCGCCCACCGTGGCGTTGCAGACCCAGAAAGTCGTCGCGGCGTTCCACAGGACGAAGCACAGATAGTGCCACCGGCAGAAACCTTTCACATCATCACCCGTGGCCATGTCCTCAGCCCAAAGCAGAGGCACGAACGCTATCAACGACAGCCAGCCTGTCCCCGGGACCAGGAACGGAACGCTGAGCAACGCTGACGACAGGACTGTCAGCGATATTATTGTCAATTTTCTGGACATAAACTGCAAAGATACGAAACCGATTTGATTTTAGAAGCTGTTTTGATTTGTTTGAAATGTTCTTTGAGGTGAAAAATCTTCAAACAAACAAATCAAAACAGCTTCTTAGAACTTGAATTCCAGCCCGAATGTGACCACAAAGCGGTTGTCATGCGGAACCCTCACCCCGTCCTTCATCTCATAGCGGTGCGTCATCCTCCAGAAAGCGTCAATCCTCAGGACTCTGAATATGTTCGTGATTCCGGCCCCCATCTCGACGTAAGGGCGGTTCAGTTTGCCCATCTTCTCCGGGAAGAGCATCACGGCTCCGGATTTCTCATCCCCGATTATTCCGTTGTTCTGCCGCCTGACTGTACCGTAGGCCGCCCGCAACGAAGCCACCTCCCTCCACTGCAGCCTCCTCAGCAGAGGAATCTTGCCGAGGAAGAATCCTTTGAAATTGTGCTCCCAGAAGAACGTGGTCCAAAGGTCGGAGGCGAACTCATAGTAGTCCATGCAGTTGAAGGCGTCTCTTGAGAACGTGTAGGTTCCGTTGCCTTCATGTATCTTCAGCATCGGGTACGGCACCTTACCGACTATCGTGCCGGAACTCAGGTTGAACTTAGACAGCCCCAGAGGCGGAATCGGAAGGGTGTACTGGATTGACAGCTCAGGCCTGAAGTAAGAATATTCATTCTTCCCTATTCCTTTGGTCGATCCGATGAGGTCAAGCGTCACGACTGGGTACTTCGAGTACATGTAATGCTTGTCAAAAACACCTCTGGTGACAATCTCATCCTTCGAGAAGCGAAGCTGGAGATGCGCCTGGTTGTACCCGACCGAATTGAATATGCTCCCGTCGCGAGCGACCATCGGAACGAACGGATTCGAGAATATCCTCCTGCTCTCAAGCGAGACGATCATGTTGAAGTTCTGCGACCACTCCTTCTGCCAGGAAAAGGCGTAGTCATTCACCATGCTCATCTTCTGGCTGTTGGCCTTGGCAAGCACGGATGACATAAAGCTTCCGCTGCCATAGACCGAAGGCCCCTTGCCCAACTGCATAGCATCGTGCCTGTACGAGAGCGTCAGCTTGCCGGTCGGCTGGTTGTTGAACATGTACTCGAACGTTCCCCCTCCCTTGAACATCCTGTCCTTGAAACCGTATGCGGCATATCCCATGATTCTGACCTTGCTGCTGAAATTCTTGGTGGTACGGACTCCCAACTGGGCTCTGCCGCCCTCCAGCTCGTTGAAACTGAACAGCGAGGAATACGGCCCGAAACCGACGTACTTGGTGTTGAGGAAGCCGTTGACCAGCATCTCCGCAATGGCATAGACATCCTTGTAGAGCGGGACGTTCTTGATGGAGTCAACCATGTTGTAGATTCCCCTCTCCTTCTCGCTCAACGGGAACGGACGCACGCTCTGCCAATACCTCTCGTCATTGTTCATCACTTCCTTCCCGGCCTTGACCTGGGCGTCGATGTCATCCTTGTCCTCTCTGAAAGTGGTGACGAAATCCGGATTGGAATAGTCGATCTGACGGTTGCCGAGGAAAGTGACGAGCTTCGAGGAGTCACGCATCGTCGGCGAGAAATCCACGTACATCCTGTCCTGCTTGTAGAACCAGGTCGAGTCCGCAAGTCTGGAGTTCACGACATCGATGGTCATGTCCCTGACCCAGTTCACATTGGAGCCTTTCTTGAGCCTCACGTGGATGTCCCTGAGGGCATATTCCTCCGCATCGATGGACATCTCTCCGTCGAAGGTCGGCGAGGACACCCACCGGGAAGGATGGAAGCGGATCTTGTAGGTCTTGCGTCCCTCGACCTGAAGGCTGTCAACCAGATAGTAGTTGTAATAGGTCATGCCGGAGGAAGACAGCGGCGACGGAATCTCCACCTGGAATATGTTGATGTAGTTGTCGTAGAAATTGGTCTTCACATACATGTTCCCGGTGAACTGTGCGAGGACGGGATCGTTGTCAACCCCGGAGATTCTCGTGGCCTTGATGACCTCCCTGTCGGAAGGGGGATCCTTACGGTGGTAGTACTTTGATGTCGTCTCGGAGATGAGAACGGGGAGGAAAGGCATCCCGGACACGACCGAGGTGTCCATGTAGTCATAGACGAACCTGAAGTCCTTGGGCAGGAAACCGCTGATCATCCTGCTCTCCGGATTGGTGATGTCAAGTTCCATCTTTGTGTAGACGTCACAGCTGTACCTCGGCTTCCGTTCCGGATTGTTGCGTTCCTTGGCCTCGTCTATCTTTCGCAGAATCGAGCGCATGTAACGGTCGTCAGGCTTCACGACCGCCGCGCTGAGCTCATCCACGACCGGCTTAAGGATAAAGACCACCTCGTTGAAGCTGCGCGGCGTGACCCTTTTGACCTGATCCTCGTAACCCAGAATCGAAGCCGAAAGCACTGAAAGGGAGTCAATCCTGGTCTCCAGAAAGAAATTGCCGTCCATGTCTGCGGAAACGCCGACCGTCGAGTTCCGGAAATATATTCCGGCGAACGGGATGCCCTCGCCGGTGGATGCGTCCACGACACGCCCCTTCACCTTTGTCGCCTGCGCGTGCGCCACAGTGACAGAAAGGATCGTCAGGATGATGGTTACAGATAAAGTTCTAAGTATGTGCCTGAAACTGATTGTCATCATTTAAAAAATCCCCAAAGCCGGAATCAACGGATTCTGTCGATCTTCAGCTGCTGGATCTTGTACCTCCCCCCGCAGTCGCTGACAAAAATCGTGACTTCGAAAACTTCACCGCCGGCGTTCAGGAAGCCCAGGGCGTACTTGGAATTGGACCTGGAAGCCGTGTGACGGATCTCGAACGAGCGCGGCGTGTGATTGTCGAAGAAGGCCTTGAGAATCTGCTTCGCCTGATTCTTGCTGGAGTCGTTGGTCGTGGACATGATCGTTATCTCCAGATTGTCGTCGAACCATGCGGAGAGCCTCTCCGCGTCGCCCCGGCCAAGATATTTGGCGATCGGGACAAACACGTCGTAACTGTCGGCGGCAGCGGTGCCGCTAAAAAAGGACAGCATCACGGTCAAGGCCGTGAATATCTTCGCAAAGACCTTCATAGCAAATTTCTCTGTTACAAATTCCGAGCCACCGTCCCAACGCCCAAAACCTTTTATAATACCAAAACCTTTTGTAATGTTTGACCCGCATCCCAAAAATGCGAAACACTTTATTTCCCGTCACGACAGTGACGGAGCAAGTCCCTCCCCCGAGGGGAGGGATTTAGGGAGGGGGTAACG
>CAVERO010000179.1:0-5531 GCA_963617915.1 Candidatus Methanomethylophilaceae archaeon
CATATTCAGGAATATTCTCGATCGTGGAGTAGTCTCTGGCCGAAGCCCACGGGAAGGTTTTGTCGATCCAAGTGTAGATCGCCTTTGCCTGAAGATAAGGGTTGTCGATGCCGGAGGTGAGCGAATCCGCAGCTGCCTTGAGGCGGTCGGTGAAGATCACGTGCTGCTCACGCTCGGCGGTATATTCCTTATATTCAGGTGTCGAGACATCGTAGGCCGGCACCTTGGACGGCTCGATCGGATGCCATTCGCCGCAGGAGACATATTCAAAGACCTCGTGGAAGACGGTCGGCTTGTTCCGGACGGTCTTTGCTTCGAGGTAAACGCTGCCGTGCGGGTTGGCCGGGTCGGAGAACGTGAGCCGGTCCATAGGGTATGCCACGCCGTCCGCTCCGGCCTCGATGAATCTGAAGTCTGTCTGCCGGGCCACATCCTGACGCGGGAGCGGAAGCCAGCAGCGGAGCGTCTGCCCCGGGCGCAGCGTGTTGGCGTGGACGGTCAGGGTGAATGTCACCTTCATCCTCTTGGGAAGCGCGAAGTAAGGATTCTCCTTTCCGGAGGCGATGTTCTCCAGAACCTGCCTCTTGATCTCCGGAATCGTCACCGCGTCAATGGCTTCGTGACCGGTCAGCGAAGTTCCGCTCTTGGACAGATCCTCATCCTTCGAGTCGGCCGCGGCCTTTATGGCGGCCAGTTCCGGATTGATTCTAAACAGGTTGCGTGCCGCCGCCGTGAAGTACATCGTCCGCTTTCCTATCTGCATCGACTCCAGCTCGCCGGAAGCCGTCCATCCGTCAATCTGCGCGTCAGTGACATCAGGAATGTATTTCTGAACATATTCCTTCACATCCTCCCTCGTCGCGCAGAACTCCGTCGCGAGCCTTTGCGCCAAGTCCTTGTCCCATGAGTATTTGTACCTCATCTGCCTCGGCAGCCAGATGTTCGCCGCCAGCGCCGCCGCCACCAGCGTCCAAAGCACTATCTCTTTTCTTTTCATCGCCATTTCTGTTATTTCTTTATAAACCTATTCCTGTGATATGAAGGTTGCATTGCTATTGGAGTATAAATATTTGATAAGTTGGTGCTTGTGTGCCTTGCGAACCGCCTTGATATTTCATGATTACATTCCGGTCACATTGATTACAACAGTCTAAACAGGCAGTTATACTGCTCAAGTTTCGCAAGTCGCCAAATGCCTGTGATAAAAGATCTTATCTTGCGTTCGAAGGGTATCACCCATAAAAAAACTTTCACGTTACCCCTCCCTAAATCCCTCCCGTCGGGGGAGGGACTTGCTCCGTCACGGCCGTGACGGGATATAAGGTGTTTTGCACATGCGAAACTTGAGTTATACTGTAAGATCCAAAGGAAGGTCGCTTATATCTTTCAGCCTTTTACCGTTTATCAGGATACCAAGTAATTCGATAGAATCTTCCGCTCCGGATTTGAGGACGGAATTGTAAAGTTCGTATAACGCAAAATGATAAACGCAGTCTATGTCACCGGTCCCCAATGCCAATGATGCGAGTCTTGACGGCAGGGGTTCACCTGTTACCACTATGATGTGGGGAAGATGTCCTTTCCTGTTTCTTATCAAACCGAGGGCTTCCGTCCTGCTATTCTGCGCTCTGTCACTACGCATTGTCCATTTTGCTGAAATAGAGGCGTGCAATATTGGTAAGCCGCCATTAATTTGCCTTATGTCGGCGTGACGGCATACCGTGTCATCCACAAATGTCGATATAGCGTTAATGTTTTCGTCGCTTTCAGTTTCCCGGTAGATGACAACATCCGGAGAAACCATATAATCGTTACCCATACAGGCGGCCAATTGTGAGTCTGCTTGAGTTAACTTGTTGAGATAATCCAAGTGTTCGTATTGCGCAAAACTGCTTGTTTTGATTGCATTCACATTACCAAGTTTGATGATGTGCCATTTTCCTGGCCTTAAATTTTGCAATAACGGGAATGTCGCATTCAAAAAATGCATATTCACCTGCTCGAATTTTGCTCCTGTCGTTTGGCCGACAGCCTTTTCTCTGACTTCGGCGATTAATTCTTCGGCAATACCTTGTGCGATTTTGATGGAAAGATTGGAGGAACTGTCTGCATTGCTGGGGATTCCTCGACTGTCAATGGTAAGGACACGATTCTGCAATAGGTCCTGATGATACTTCTTTCTGGCTTCAGCAATGATTGAGTTCATAATCCAATACTTTTTTTATTTGTAATCCAACTTGTTTGGCCACAGGTGGTGGAAATGCGTTACCTATCATTCTACAAGCTTTTGTTTTCCTTGTCCCAAAATCCCAGCTGTCCGGAAATCCTTGAATTCTGGCAAGCATTCTGGGAGTCAGTCTGGGCATCCCATCAAAATTGGCGCAAGGTGGCTCGTTGGCGATGCCGCTGCCATCAATCCCTAACTCGGCCCATGCTTTCTTGGCCCTTGTGGGTCCCAAGTCCGGTCCGCCATGTTTTTTACTGCCGCCGACAAGGGTCGGAGCTATCTTATTCGCGCTTAATCTCCATTTACCTGAATTCTGCCATCCATTCTGAGACATAAGATCGGACAAAGTGTCACCTACCGATAAGTTTGCGTTTTGAATGGCTGGTGGGTATTCAAAGCAATCCATAAGATCATTACGTACACCCACAATAATAACCCGTGGTCTCAATTGTGGCACACCATAGTCTGAGGCATTAAGAAGGTTTATGTGAATATTATAGTTCAGGGCAGACAGTTGTTGCAAGATATTCTCCCGGTAGTCTCTGAACTTTTCATCCAAGAAACCTCGCACATTTTCAATCATGACTATTTTAGGATTTATCTCGCCAACCAGTCTTAGCATCTGAGGGAACAAGTCACGCTCGTCATCTGCGCCAAGTTGTTTCCCGGCAACGCTGAACGGAGGGCAGGGAACACCTCCGGACAGCAAATCAATCTGACCTGAATATTGACTGCCATCGAAATCATGGACATCTTCGCAGATGACATTCCAAGACGGTCTGTTGGTTTTCAGGCAATTGCAATAGTCGGACTCGTATTCTACCAAAGCAATATGGGAAAAACCGGCCATTTCAAGACCCAAGGCTTGACCTCCTGCTCCGGCGCATATTTCAATTGATTTATACATAATCTTGTCGCATACCTTATTCCTTGTCCTTATGTTGAAGGAACTATATTAATACAAACATATTAATTATTTCTCAATAAGTAAAGAGGTTTGTATTGTGACCTTTTTTGCAGGAGGGGAGGCTTGTGTCCTGTTCGATCGTATTACAGCAGTTTGAGTCCGAGGCCCGGGCGGTCCGGGAGGGTGATCTTGCCACCGGTCACCGTCATTCCCTCGAAGCGGTCGTTGGCTATGAGGAGGTTGCCGTCGAGGTCGGCGAAATCCACGGCGGGGGAGAGCTGGGCCGCTGCGGTCACGGCGCAGGACGTCTCTGTCATGCAGCCGACCATCACCTTCATCCCTTCGGCGCGCGCGTAGGTCAGCATCTTCCAGGCCTCGCGCATTCCGGTGCACTTCATCAACTTGATGTTGATGCCGGTGTAGGCTCCCTTGACCCTCTGTACGTCGGCGAGACGCTGGATCGCCTCGTCGGCGAACGTCGGCAGCGGACTGCGTTCGGTCAGCCAGGCATTCTCGTCCAGCATCTCCTTCGGCATCGGCTGCTCCACCATCACAACTCCATGTTCTTTAAGCCAACAGATCATCTCCAGAGCCTTCTCCTTGTCCTTCCAGCCTTGGTTGGCATCCACGGCGAGCGGCAGGTCGGTGATCTCCCGGATGGTTTCGATCATCTCCTTGTCGTTGTCGAGTCCGACCTTGACTTTAAGAATATTAAACTGTTCGGCGCATTCTCTGGTCTTCTCGCGGACCACGTCCGGAGTGTCGATTCCGATGGTGAACGTGGTGTTCGGGGCCTTGGCGGCGTTCAGCCCCCAGATCCTGTACCACGGCTGCCCTATAAGCTGCCCCACAAGGTCGTGCAGGGCGATGTCCACGGCTGCCTTGGCGGCGGTGTCGCCCTCGTTGATTCCGTCAACGTAGGTCAGGATGTCATCGATCTGGAACGGGTCGCTGAACTGCTCCAAGTTGACCTTTTTCAGGAAGTTGCAGACGCTATCCACGGTCTGCCCGAGGTACGGCGGCATCGAAGCCTCCCCGTAGCCGGTGAAACCGTCATATTCAATCCTCACCTGCACATCCGGCGTGGTGGTCCTTGAATATGAAGCCACGGTGAACGTGTGCCGCAGCTTGAGCTCGTACGGCTCGAAGCTCAGCTTCATCCTGGCCGAGCCGCCCACCTTGTAGGGTTTAGGAATATTATTGTTCCCCTCCCTGTCGGCGCATCCGGTGACGAGTCCGCCTGCTCCGAGGAGAAGTCCGCTCCCGGCGGTCGCCAGCCCCGCGGTCTTGAGAAAATCCCTGCGTTTCATGTTCTTGGCTTACTTTATCGATTCGATGAAAGCTGTCATTTCCGGCGCCTTGTCAAGGGCTGAGTGGAAGAGTTTCATCTGGTTGCGTGTGCGCACGAGGTTGTGCTCCGGGTACTTGATCTTGTAGTAGGTGTCACCGTTTATGTAATCGGCGAAAAAGCGGACGGCCTGCATGAACGGGAACAGACAGGCGGCGTAAGGCAGATTCTCCCTTTCGACCTGGGTCAGGAACGGTTTCGTGCCTTTCAGGTAGCCCCTTGTGAAGGCCTTGAAGATTTCCATGTCGAAATCCACCTTGTCCAGTTCCGGAGAATCCTCGGCCACAGGGTTGGCGGCCGTGCGCAGGAAATCCCCGAAGTCCGAGAACACGTAGCTCGGCATCACCGTGTCCAAGTCGATGACGCACAGTATCTTGCCGTCCTTGTCGAACATCATGTTGTTGACCTTGGTGTCGCAGTGGCATATTCTTTTAGGAAGCCTGCCCTCGCGGTGCAGCTGCTCGGCCTTGCACATCTGGACTCCGTACCTGTCGATGTCCTCCAGAATCCTGTGAAGCTCCTGTTCCCCGGTCTTGTCGTCGGCGTGGAGGCGGCCCGCCTTGTCCTCGCGCACGGCCTCGACCAGCTGCCGGAGCCTCAGCTCCATGTTGTGGAAATCAGGGATGGTCTCCCCGAGCGTGTCAGGGATGTCGGAGAGCATCGCCTCGAAAGCGCCGAAAGCCTCGCCGGCATATTCGGAATATTCCGGGTTGACGGTATCGTAGGTGTAGGCGCCGTCGATGAACACCGAAACCCTCCAGTACTTCCCGTCCGCAAGGCAGTAGGTTCTCGGCTTTTCGCTCATGAGAGCCTCCAGCCTTTCTCCCTCTGACTTCAACGGAATGAACCTCAGTACCTTGCGGTCGATGCCCTCCGCTCCTTCCGCCTCTAATTTCTTACGGATATGCCTTGTCACGGCCTCGATGTTGCTCTGGAGCAGGTCCACGTCCGTGAAAATCGAATTGTTGATTCTCTGAAGCACGTAATCCGGCGCATCACCCTCGGTGACAACCTTGTACGTGTCGTTGATCAGCCCGTTGCCCAACGGC
>CAVERO010000180.1:0-5511 GCA_963617915.1 Candidatus Methanomethylophilaceae archaeon
AGAAGCAGAACTCTAACCGCTGAACTCCCCGGCGTGGCGCTCGAAGAAGTCGTGGTATATCCTTACGCTCGGCAGCTCGGTCCAACGCACGACCCGGACAGGATTCAAGTCCATATCGTAGATTTTCGCGGATGGTATGGAGAGGATGAACGGGGAATGCGACGAGATGATGAACTGACAGTTGTAGAACCGGGCCATCCCGGCGAGAAAATCGGCGAGGTCTATCTGGAGCTGGGCCGACAGGGAGTTCTCCGGCTCGTCGAGCAGATAGATGCCTCCGGGCTGGATGGCCTCGGTGAAGTACCTGAACCCGTTCTCTCCGTTGGAATATGTCCGCTCGTTGATGACACCGCGGCTACTGACGTATTCGGAATAGGTTTTATTCATCATATCGGCATAGTCCCGATACTTCTCGAACGTTTCAGGCCTGTCGAAATCTATCTCTCTCGGCCTTGAAGTCGGATTCCGCATATATTCCCACCTCTGCTCCCTGATTACATCGCGGCGGAAGTCCTTTTCATCATTACGGTCCCTCACGTCAAGTATGTGGTTGAACACGTCGTCGCTCGTGATTATTCTTGACACGGCATACAGGTCCCTCGACTCTTCCTTCCCGAGGAAAGCCATCTCCATATCGGTCATTTTGACATAATCCGAGAACAGTTCGGTGGTGTTGAACTTGGAACTCCGTTGCAATCCTAGTTTCTCCCCGATGATGTTGAGAGTCGTGGATTTTCCGGATCCGTTGGAGCCGCAGAATATGGTTATATCGGAAAATTCCACCACGTTCAGCCCCTTGCCCGGAAAAAACTGGAACGGGTAATAAGATGTGTAGTTAATTGCACATCGGCCCTCTAAAGTAGCCTGATTCGTCTTTAGGAAACCTGAAATTTTTAAGATAGATCATAATAAAAGAATGTCAGCAATGAGTGATTTGATTGATTTTGAACCGGTCCGGTCTCACATTTCTGTCATCGGGCCGGCGGGAGAAGGGCGTACCTGCTTCCCGGCAAGGCGGCCATCCATCGGCAATGCTCCGGAAGAGCGCGTGAGCCTTTCCTGTAGGCACCGTCGTCATACAACATCCAGAGGATATGCCCGCGGAAGCGCGGCGGGAGTTTGGGCTTCGGGGCGCGTCCGTCGGTGATGACGACAAGGCCATCATAGCGGTGTGCCAGATAACAATCCACCGGAGCCTGAAAGTCCGTGCCGCCGCGTCCCTCTATCCGCAGTGTCCGGCGGGCTTTGTTCAGGGACTGCGGGTTCCCTTTAAGTCCGACATCGAACAGTATCAAGTCCGCAGTCTCCACTCCGTAACTGAAGAAACGGTTTACGATGGACAGTGCCTGCGCCACTTGACGGCCATTGACCGAACCGCTTACGTCGATGGCGACCAGCAGACGGGCGGCGAGGTCGTTCCTGCTGCCCATATACTGGAATCCGTACCTCCGGCTCCGCTTCATCCTCGAGAGACTGCGCTTGGATGACAGCACGGACGTCCGGAACCCCGACATCGCCGACCGGTAGTCAATGCGGACGGCGACCGAGGCCTCTATCTCCGTCTTGAGGTCTCCCGCGAGCGACCCCCATTGTCCCGTCCTGACGGCGACACTGACTTTCTCTCTTACCTGTTCCTCCGCCAACCGGTCTTCCTCCCAGAGTTCCGAAGACTCCGCTGACCTCCCCGACAGCGCGGCAAGACGGCTTTCATCTCCGGTGGCTTCCTTTTCCGCTCCTCCGCCCTCCTCCTCCCCATCCGCTGCGGGAGGACGGTCACGGTTAAGATAATCCTCCGCCATGGAGTAGTACTCCTCGAAGCAGAGTCCCCTGTCGAAGCGCAGGTCAGTCGGCAGCTCGATGGTCTTTATCCTTCGGTAGTGGCTGACGAGCGTGATGTCGCTCGCGAGAGCGAGGGCTTCTTTCCTCGCCCTGTATGGCTGTCTCTGATAAGGATGTCCCAGAAGTATGCGTATGACCTCGGCCCTGAGCCTTTCCTCGGCCTCCCCGTCCGTCCAGTCCTCGATGATGTCGGGATTGTATTCTATCCGCATCTTACCCGTGCGCATCGGCACTGACATCGCCCTGTTCTCCGTCAGTGCGTGGGTACACCAGACGGCGAACAGCAGCGGCTCGGTCAGGAACCACTCTCCGGCGATATGAGACAGCGACTCTTCCATCACAGGCACTGTATGAAGTCCTTGATGACTCTGAATCCGCCGGGGATCCTGTTCATAAGGAAAGCGTTGGCCCTCGGATATGAGCCTCCCTCGAACACCGAACAGAAATGCGCCATGGCCTCGCGTCTTCCTGTCTCCGTGAGCCAGCACATATACTTCAGAAAATTTTCGGCGGCTCCGTCATTGGACCCCTGCCTTCCGCTCTCTATGCAGCGGAACAGGCTCTCGTTGACTATTGCCAGGTCATGGACAGAATACCTTTCGAGAGCGTTCCTGTTGGAGTCGAAGTCCCTGAACACCGTCTCGGCACTGATGACCGGACTCTGGCCTATGCTCCCGAAGAACACTGCCGCTGCTCTGGATCCGATGATGCCGGCAACCGCCTTGCGGGTCGTCGCGGTGATCTTCTGCGAACACTTGAGTATGTCCGAGACCCTCTCCCAGCCCCTTCGGTCGGGAGTCTTCTCCAGCGGAGAGGACGACTCCGCGGAAGAGCCGTCGCCGTCAAGCATCCGTCCGTTACCCTCTATGAATCCCGTCACGCGCGCGTCGATCCCGTTCCGCGTGGCCCAGGCGATCCATTCCCCGACCGTTGGACTGAAGTTGTAGATGTTGAATCTTGAGACGAGCGCCGGGTCGAGGTCAGTGAGCTGGTATTCCTCCCCGTCGTTGACAGCGGAGACGATGCGGCTGCCCGGCGGGAGTTCCCGTCCCGCCAAACTTCGATTAAGGCACAGGTCCATCACCGTCTGGAGTATCTCCGGCCGGGCGCGGTTCAGCTCATCGAGGAAGAGAACCACCGGTACGCCGTCCGTCGGAAACCAGTACGGAGGGGCGAAGACGGTCTTCCCGGAAGCCTCATCCCTCGACGGCAGACCTATCAGGTCACCAGGGTCGGACATCTGGCCGAGGAAGAGCGTCACAATCTTCTGTCCCCTCGCCGTGAAGAAGTCGGTGATGATTCTCGACTTGCCTACCCCGTGTCTGCCGGTCAGCATTATGTTGTGGCTGGCCGGAGTGTTCTCCAAGAGGCTTTTCAGTTCTTTTGTGTTGATGCTTATGGCCATCTGATTTAGTTCTTATCGATTCCTGATACATTCTTTCCACCGCCTGCAGCCGTCCGGTCTTGATGGTCTCCCGCTCAAGGACTGCGCTTCTCTCGCGCCAGGCTGTGAGCGCCCCCGGGAGGATGCCGTTTATGAGGTACGAGAGCCAGTCGGCTATCTCCTCCCTGTAGCGGACCGCGACAAGGCGCGGCCCTATCCTGAGGTTCCATAACCCGTAGCTGACAAGCACGGGCATAGGGGTGCGCAGGACGATCTCGTAGCCCTGGAACACCAGGCCGCAGTCAGGCGGGAACGAGACGCGTCCGATGACATCGCTGCGGACGCTCATCAGCGTGAAGTCCTGAGTCTTGCGCTCCACTTCGTCCCAATGGGCGGAGATATGGGCAATCAGGTCCCTGTACATCCCGTCCGCCAGACTGTCGGGGCTTCCCTCTGTCAATAGCTTTCTGTTCATTTATTCCGACAAAGCGACCGCTTCAATCCCGCAAATATCCTTGTGACAGCTCTCCACATCCGCTTCGCAATGCAGTCCTTGTGCCTGTTGATGTCTTGGTTGACATCTTGGTCGACGCATGCCGTCGGAGCGTTGAGATACTCCCAGAACTTCATCCGGCTGTCCCGGTCAGCGTCTATGAGTCTATTGCAGATTACTTCCAAAATGTCGTATTCTACGGATAACTCCTGGACATCGCCGAATGTCCGGTCATAGGCAGTGAGGACTTCGTACGCAAATCTGTCGGCAAGATAAGCCCTGAGCTGGCCTTAGTAAATAAGCGTATCAATCTCGGTGAATTCCATAGTCATTCTCTTCTAATCCCACCAGTCGAGCAGGTTTTCTTTCAGAAGTTTCCAGAGAAGGCACCAGGCCTTGTGGAATCTTACCCTCTGGGGCTCACCCTTGAGGTAATAGCCGTCGTCACATCTGAAGCCGTCGAACCGGTCCCGGTTGCGGGTATTCACATACGGGAGGGATTCCGTCTCAGTGTCGTCAAGTCCGTGAGCGCGGATGATGTCAATCAGCCTTACGGCAAGTCTCATCTGCGCCGAGCGGTATCCGCCGTTCTCGCAGTGGCCGAAATTGTCCCAGTAAAAGACCATCCACTTAAGCTTGAAGCCGAGGATTCCGAGCAGGTAGTCGCAGTCATAGTCCGAGTCTCTCATCATTATGTATTCCTTCCAGAACTCGAGCCGCCTGCTCTGGATCTCCCTCTCGAAAGCACCCCAGTCCTCACGGGACAGACCCTTGCGGTCCCAGAGGGAAAACCGTCGGCATTCCTCCTCCAACACCTTTTCCTCCTCGTCCTGCGACAGTCCCTCGAAACTGTCCGGAATCTCCGGAAGAGCCTCCATCATCTTCCGGCACTTCTCATCCATCTCCTTGACCCTGACGGAGATTCCATCCATCCATTTGTCAATCCGTTCTTCGAGACTTCTGTTATATTCCAGTTCCGCCGCCTTCTTCCTCATCTCTCTTCTTACGCCGACTTCCTCCATCTTTCGGATAAATTCCTCCTGTTCCCTTTTCCTCTCTTCCGCTACCAGCATTCCCTGCGCATAACGTTCCTCCCTCTCGTTTTCGTTCAGGGTCTCGACATATTCCACGTCTGCCTCACTGATGACGCTGCGGCATCGCGGGCATTGAATTTCCTCATCAACCTCGCCTCCGCACTGGGGACAATAGCTGGCGTTCTCCGGCAAGGATGCTCCACAGCCGACATACTGGCAGACTGAGGTGTCATAGTTCATTTCCATTCCGCAGAACGGACATCTCACGATTTTCATTGCTTTCTTTCTGATATTACTGCTCATCAAATGACCGATTCGGGGTCATTGTATGCTTTGAGCTTCTTTTCAAGTTCATCTATTGTTCTCACCAAGACCTTGCGGGGCTTCGCCCCCTCCTGCGGTCCTACGATGCCTGCGGCCTCCAGATGATCCATCACTCTGCCCGCCTTGGCGTAGCCCATACCGAGCTTGCGCTGCAGGTCGGAGGTGGACCCTATCTGGGTGGTCACGACCATCCTGGCCGCCTCCTCGAAGTGGTCATCGATGTTGTGCATATCTATCGGACCGCCGATCCCGAAGCCCTCCGCGCCCGCGTCTTCCACGGACGGCAGACAGTACGGAGTATCGTGCCTCTTGCCGTTGTCCTGCCGCGAACCGATAGCGCGGATTACGGCATCGATATCGCCGGCGTCCGCATAGGCTCCTTGAATCCGGATCATTTCTGTGCCTTGTGCCAATATCATGTCGCCATTTCCGGTAAG